>JBBRIC010000031.1:0-25257 GCA_038221665.1 Sphingomonadales bacterium | reverse complement strand
GTCGCGATATGGGCGCCATCGACATCGGCGTCGGTCATGATGACGATGCGTTCATAGCGCAGCGCCTCGGGCAGATAGGCGCCGCGCGTGCCGCAGCCAAGCGCCAGGATGAGGTCGGCAACTTCGGAATTGGCGCTGATCTTGGCGGCATTGGCCGATGCGACATTGAGGATCTTGCCCCGAATCGGCAGGATGGCCTGGGTGACGCGGTCGCGGGCCTGTTTGGCGCTGCCGCCGGCACTGTCGCCTTCAACGATGAACAATTCCGTGCCGGTCGCATCGCTGCGAGCGCAATCGGTCAGCTTGCCCGGCAGGCGCAGATTGCGTTTTGAAGTGGCGGTCTTGCGTTTGACGTTCAGCTCGGCGCGGCGGCGCAGCCGATCCTCCATGCGTTCGATGACAAAGGCGAGCAGCGCCTTGCCGCGTTCGCCCGACGCGGTCAGCCAATGATCGAAATGATCCTTGACGGCGTTTTCAACCAGCCGTGCTGCCTCGGGGCTGGTCAGCCGATCCTTGGTCTGGCTCTGGAATTGCGGATCGCGGATGAACAGCGAACAGATGATCTCGGCGCCGGTAAAAACATCCTCGCCCGATAATTCGCCGACTTTCTTGTTGCCAGTCAGCAGGGCAAAATTGCGCAGGCCCTTGGTCAGCGCGGTTCTGAGTCCGGTTTCATGGGTGCCGCCATCGGGCGTCGGGATGGTATTGCAGTAAAAACTCGCAGCACCCTCCCCATATTGCGGCCAGGCGCAGGCCCATTCGACGGCGCCCTTGCCATCTGCCAGATCGGCGCGGCCGCTGAACAATTCGGGCGTCACCAGATCGCGCCCGTCGAGCCGTTCCTTCAAATGATCGCCAAGCCCGCCGGGGAATTGAAACACCGCGGTTTCGGGCGTGTCGCCATCGAGCAATTCAGGGGCGGCCTTCCAACGGATTTCAACGCCGCCGAACAGATAAGCCTTTGACCGCGCCAGCCTGTACAGGCGCGAGGCCCGAAACCGCGCGTCGGCGCCGAAAATTTGCGCATCGGGCATGAAATTGATCGTTGTACCACGCCGATTGGCGGTGCTGCCGGTGCGTTCCAGCCGGGTCGTCGGATGCCCACGCGAAAAACCCTGGGCATAGACTTGCCGATCGCGCGCCACTTCTACCAGCATGGCGGAGGACAAGGCGTTGACGACCGATATGCCGACGCCATGCAGCCCGCCCGATGTCGCATAGGCCCTGCCACCGAATTTGCCGCCGGAATGCAGCATGGTCATGATGACTTCCAGTGCCGATTTATCCGGAAATTTGGGGTGCGGATCAACGGGAATGCCGCGGCCATTGTCGGCGATGGTCAGGCTGCCATCGGCCAGCAGCGTCACCTCGATGCGGCTGGCATGGCCGGCAACGGCTTCATCCATGGCATTGTCGAGCACCTCGGCGGCAAGATGGTGCAGCGCGCGTTCGTCGGTGCCGCCGATATACATGCCGGGGCGACGCCGCACCGGCTCCAGCCCTTCCAACACCTCTATATGGCTGGCATCATAGTCACTTGGCGTCGCAGTCGCGGCAAACAGATCGGTCATAACCAAGGTATAGACGGCGCGGCTGGCGGAGGACAGGGGGGCTGCCGGGCTATGCTGCACCGCAAGATTTTTTTGTGACCCAGCCTATTTTGTGCATTGCAATATATCGTGTTGCAGTGCACAACGAAGATGCCAATATGGCAATCCTCCCCAAGGATAGACTTTCAGGGCCAGTGCGAAAGCGCTGGCCCTTTTTTCATGCGCGGGCGGGCGTAGTTTTACAGCATCAAGCGCGCGAGAAGCAAGCGAAGAAAGCGCCCGGGCAAAGTCCGGGCTGGCGTCGGACGGGGTCGGTCGGGGTTTCCGACCGCCCCACCGGCCGGCGCCACGCGAGTCGGGCCACAGTGCTGCGCATTGCGGCCGCGCCGCTCAGGCGCTGTAATACATATCAAATTCCACCGGCGACGGCGTCATTTCCCAACGTTGCACGTCCTGCATCTTCAATTCGATATAGGAATCGATCTGGTCGTCGGTGAAAACGCCGCCCTTGGTGAAAATCGCCCGGCTTTTATCGAGGCAACCCAATGCTTCGCGCAACGAGGCGCAAACGGTGGGGACTTTTTTCAATTCGCGCGGTGGCAGATCGTAGAGGTTCTTGTCCATCGGCGCGCCCGGGTGGATGCGGTTTTCAATGCCATCGAGGCCGGCCATCAACAGCGCCGTGTAGCAGAGATAGGGGTTGGCCATCGCATCGGGGAAGCGCACCTCGACGCGCTTGGACTTGCCACCGCTGCCGTAGGGGATCCGGCATGAGGCGGAACGGTTGCGCGATGAATAGGCCAGCAGCACCGGCGCTTCAAACCCCGGAACAAGGCGTTTGTAGCTGTTGGTCGACGGGTTGGTGAAGGCATTGCAGGCCTTGGCGTGCTTGATGATGCCGCCGATAAAGAACAGCGCCATTTCCGACAGGCCGGCATAGCCATCGCCGGCGAACAGCGGCGTCTTGCCGTTCCAGATCGACAGATGCGTGTGCATGCCGCTGCCATTATCGTCCTTGATCGGCTTGGGCATGAAAGTTGCCGTCTTGCCATAGGCATGGGCGACCTGGTGGACGACATATTTATACACCTGCATGCGATCGGCGGTCGTCACCAGCGTGCCATAGGTCAGGCCGAGTTCGTGCTGGGCGGCGGCGACTTCATGATGATGCTTGTCAGAGGGCAAGCCCATTTCGAGCATCGTCGCGACCATTTCGCCGCGCAGGTCAACAGCGCTGTCGACCGGCGCGACCGGGAAATAACCACCCTTGGCGCGCGGGCGATGGCCCATGTTGCCGCCTTCATAGGCCTTGCCGGAATTGGTCGGCAGTTCGATATCGTCGAGGTGGAAAAAGCCTTCATTATAGCCAAGCCCGAAGCGGACATCGTCAAAAACGAAAAACTCGGCCTCTGGCCCGATGTAGATGGTGTCACCGATGCCCGTTGATTTCAGATAGGCTTCGCCGCGCTTGGCGGTCGATCGCGGGTCGCGGCCGTATAATTGCCCGGTCGAAGGCTCGACAATGTCGCAGATCAGGATGAGCATCGGCGTTGCTGAAAACGGATCGATATAGGTCGCATCGAGATCGGGCTGCAGGATCATGTCGGATTCATTGATCGCCTTCCAGCCTTCGATCGACGAGCCATCGAACATGAAGCCATCGTTGAGCATGTCTTCATCGATGACGCCCGAGACCATCGTCAGATGCTGCCATTTGCCCTTGGGATCGGTAAAGCGCAGATCGACCCATTCGATCTCTTTCTCCTTGATCATGTCGAGGATGGCGTTGGCCTTTTTGCCCATGTTCAGTCCCTTTGCGTGGAAGATCAGATAGCGTCTGAATCGCGTTCGCCGGTGCGGATGCGCACCGCACTTTCGATGGCGGAAACAAAAATCTTGCCGTCGCCGATGCGGCCGGTGCGCGCGGCATTGGCAATGGCTTCGACAACGCGTTCGACCTGATCATCATCGACAACGACTTCCAGCCGCACCTTGGGCAGGAAATCGACGACATATTCGGCGCCGCGATAAAGTTCGGTATGGCCCTTCTGGCGGCCAAAGCCCTTGGCTTCGGTGACGGTTATCCCCGACACCCCGACTTCATGGAGCGCGTCCTTCACTTCATCGAGCTTGAAGGGCTTGATCACCGCTTCGATTTTTTTCACCGCAGACCCCGTCACTATAAAGATTGCCCAGCAAAATCCGTGCCAGATTCGCGCCCGTCAGCAAATGACTGGAAATCCGGGCATTCTGCAAGCGCCCGGCAGAGATCGGCCAAGAAATATGCCGAAAACACGCGCACCTGCCCGAAAATGCGGCAAGTCGCAGCCGCGTGCTGGTGGTCAGGGGGTCGCGCCTGCGCCGTCAGACGGTGGTTGCATAGCCGCCATCGACCGTCACCACCGATCCGCAGAGGAAGCCCGAGGCGCGGCTGGCCAGGAACAGTGCGACGCCGGCCATGTCATCCGCATTGCCCCAGCGCTGCATCGGGGTGGCGACGCGGACGGCATCGCGGAATTCCTCGGCGATGGCGGCGGTCATTTTCGACGGGAAAAACCCCGGCGCGATGGCGTTGCAGGCGATGTGCCGGCCCGCGAGGAATTTCGCCATCATCCGGGTCATGTGCAGGACGCCAGCCTTTGATGCGGCATAGCTGTAGGTTTCAAGGTCGCTGACATGCTGGCCATCGATGGAGCCGATGTTGATGACCCGGGCATAATGGTCGGGCGTGCCGGCCGCTTCCAATTGCTGCACCAGTTTTTGGGTCAGGAAAAAAATCGATTTGACGTTCAGATCCATGACCTTGTCCCAGCCGCTTTCGGGAAAATCATCGAATGTGCCGCCCCAGCTGGCGCCGGCGTTGTTGAACAGGATATCGACCTTTGGTTCGCGCGCCGCGACGGCGCTGGCAAAACGCTCGATTTCGGCCATTTTCGACAGATCGGCGGGGATCGAGGTGCATTCGCCCTGCTTTGACAATTCGGCGGCAAGGCCATCGCAGACGGCGGCGTTGCGCGCCGTGATGATGACGCGGGCGCCATTTTCGATGAGCGCCCGGGCGATCATTTCGCCGATGCCGCGGCTGCCCCCGGTGACCACCGCCAGCCGCCCGCGAACGGAAAACAAATCTTCGATTCTCATGTCATCAGCCTTTCAAACGGCCCCAGCGGGCGCAGATTCAGATCAATTCACCGGCGGCCCGGGCGCGTTCGACGCGGGTTGCCTCCGCCAAAGGCAGCTTGCGATAGACCAGAAACAGGCAGGTCAGCGTCAGCGGCACGATCAACAGCAGCGACAGTACGCCGGTGGCCAGGCTGCCCGTGGCCTTTGACACCGCGCCGGTGAAATAGGGCCCGAGCCCGAGCCCGAGCAATGTCGTCCCGATGAAATAGGTGGCGGTGGCGGCACCGCGCATGCGCGGCAGCACCAGATCCTGCGTCGTCGCCGCGGCAATGCCGACATAGAAACTGCCAAATACCGCCGGCACCAGATTGAACATCAGGAAAATGCCAAGGTCGTCCGTCGTATACATCACCAGCAAGGCCGGCAGCGGCAACATCAGCGCGACGGCACCAACAAGGATACGCCCGGCGGGATTGCGCCTTTTGGCCCAATCCGACAGCGCGCCACCAAAGACGACGCCGATAAAACCGCCCGATGCGCCGCTGCCGCCAAGGATCAGCGCCACCATCTGCGTCGAGGCATACCAGGGCAGATCGCCGCCCGCCGCCGTCATCGGCACGACAAAGGTTCGGATCGCATAGGGCGCCCCCCAGAAACCCAGCGAATAACCGACAAACGACAGGCTGCCGAACGCCACCAGCGACAGCACAAAGGTCGGCGTGCCCCAGATCAGCGCATAGCTCGGCGGATCGCGTTGTTTCAGCGATTGTGCCCAGCTCGTCACCGCATAGCCACCAAGGCAGATCGCCACCCATTGTGGCAGATCGCCGGTAACCCGGATCATCAAGGCCGCGAGCAGTGCAAAACCGGTCGCTGCGGCGATATTGCGGCCAAGCACCGGGGCACCGAAACGCGCCAGATGAAACAGCGTCAGCGGCGGAATGACGCTGGAAACATCCTCCCAAAGCTTGCCGCCGACATTTTCAACGCGCGCTGGCTCGGGCAGGCCTTCGGCGCGGCCGCGGATCGGTTCCTTCAAGGTCGATACCCATAACGACAGCAGCAGCCCGGGAATGCCGACGGCGAGGAACGCCGCCTGCCAGCCGACCAGCCCCAGTGGCCCTGTAACCGGATAAGCAAGGTTCCAGGCCTTGACGACCGTTGCGCCGATCAACAGCGAAACGCCGCCGCCGATATACAGCCCCGATGAATAGACCGCGAGCGCCGTTGCCCGGCGTTCCTTTGGAAACCAGTCCGACAGCATCGAAAACGCCGAGGGGCTGGCCGAGGCCTCGCCGATCCCGACGCCGACACGGGCGAGGCTGAGCTGCAGAAAACTTGTCGACAGCCCGGACAGGGCCGTCATCCCCGACCAGACGAACAAGCCGACGCTGAGCAGCCGGACGCGTTTCCAATTATCGGCGAGCCGGCCCAGCGGAATGCCGAACAGCGCATAGAAAACCGCAAAGGCGGTGCCGTACAAAAACCCCAGATCCGCATCCGACAGGTTCAGATCGCGTTTGATATCTTCGGCCAAGATGGCCAGAATCTGCCGATCGATAAAATTTATCGCATAGACCAGAACCAGCACGCCCAGCACATAACGCGCATAAAGGCCACCGACGGGTGGCATCGACCCGATGGGCGGCTGTGTGGCGCTGGTCGACATAAGGCTCCCCAAATACCGGCTCTTGTGGCCGCTGATAACCAAGGGGTAGCAGTGCGTTGGGCGCGAGGGAAGACTTTGGCTGGCCGCAATGGCCATGCTTCCAAACCTGGGGTTCGATCAACGCAGGGTGATCGCCGGGGCTATGGTTTTTTGAGGCCCATGCAGGGACCCGGCGCCATTCAGCGTTGCAGCTGTGCAATCGTTACGGGTGGCGGCGCCTTTGCAGCGCCAACGCCGACGGCCAACGTGACCGACGCGGCCACCAGCACGAACAAGGGTTTTCGGTAAAGATGCGTGACCCCGCGCAGCCAGGCAAAGCTGCGCGCTGTCACATTGGCCAGAGTCACATCATACGGATTCATGGCGCAAACCGATTATTTGCATTGCGACGACGCCTTTGAAAAACAAAATTGCCATGACAACAGCGATAAACGGCTCGCTGTTGCCGCGCTTTATCGAAATCGTTGACCCCCGAATCGAACCCTGTGGATAACATTATGTCGCAGCCAGTGCCAGTGCCCATATTAACCAGAACCAAAATGGCGCAAATTTATCATTTATTGGACATTTTGATGCAAATCTTCGCTGTTGGGCGAATTCGAATCACAGGGAAAAAATCATGGCTGATGACGTCGAAATTGAAACTGCCACCCTCGCCGGCGGCTGTTTCTGGTGCACCGAAGCGGTTTTCAACGAGTTGGAGGGCGTATCGCACGTCGAATCGGGCTATATTGGCGGTGGCGTCGTCGACCCGAGTTATGAAGCCGTTTGTGGCGGCCGCACCGGTCATGCCGAAGCCATCCGCATCCGTTTCAGCCCGGCCGTGATCGGCTATGCCGATTTGCTCGACATTTTCTTTCACACCCATGATCCGACAACGCTCAATCGTCAGGGTGCCGACGCCGGCACGCAATATCGTTCGGCGATTTTTCCGCACTCGGCCGATCAGCGCGCCGCCGCCGAAGCAGCAATCGTGCGCAACCAGCCGGTCTGGGATTCGCGCATTGTCACCAGCATCGAGCCAGCAGCGCCCGGCCCCGAACTGCCCTGGTATGTCGCTGAAAATTATCACCAGCGCTATTTTGAACGCAACGGCGCCGCCAACGGCTATTGCGCTGCCGTGGTAGCGCCAAAGCTTGCAAAATTCCGCAAAGGCTATGCCGCGCGCTTGAAACGCAACGCCGCCAGCGCCTGAACGACGGCAGCAACGGCAAGCGCTGCTATTTCAACAGGTAGCGCGCATACCAGTCGGTGACGGCGGTGATCGACGTCAGCCATTGCGACGGCCGGCCCATGCCATGGCCGGCGTCGGGCATCCGCACCATGCGCGCATCGATGCCGCGAATTTTAAGCGCCTGATAATAGGCTTCGGACTGTTCGATCGGGGTACGCCAATCGGCCTCGCCATCGATCAGGATGGTCGGCGTCTTGACAGAACCGACCATGCTCAGCGTCGATCGGCGCCAATAATCGGGATGATTGTCCCAAGGGGTGCCAGGCAGCCAATTGACCAGTGTTGTCGCGACGATATCGCTGGTCAGGCCTTGCACCGTCCAGTCGGTGACCGGCCGCAGTGCCGCCGCGGCGCGGAACCGGTCGGTTTTTGCAATGGCATTGGTGGTCAGCACGCCGCCACCCGAACCACCGCCGATAAATTGGTTGCGCGCATCGACATAGGGGCGTTTCAGCATCGCATCGACGCCCGACATCAGATCGTCATGATCACTGCCGGGGTAGGAGCCGCCATAGGCCGGGTCGATGCCATTGGCGAATTTTTCGCCATAACCGATCGATCCGCGCGGGTTGGCAAACAGCACGATATAGCCGTTGGCGGCATAGATCTGATGGGTGATCGAAAAATACGGGCCATAATCGCCGTTGGGGCCACCATGGATTTCGAGCGCGATCGGGTATTTTTTGGCCGGGTTGAAATCGGGCGGATATTGCACCCAGCCCTCGATGGGCAGGCCGTCCTTTGCTGATGTCCAGCTGATTTTTTCCAGCTTGCCGATGGATTTCCCTGCCCGCCAGTCGCGATTGAAATCGATATGGGCAATTTCCTTGCCGGCTTTCTGGATGCCCAGACCCGCCGGGCGATCGGCTTCGACGGTCGTATAGGCAAAAATGCCGCCGCCTTCCGACCAATTGCCGCCGGCGGATGGCAGATAAAGCCTGGTGCCGCCGATCGCCTTGACGATCGGTCTGGGCGCGCTGCCATCGACTGGCAGCAGCGCCACTCGCGTCAGTCCGGCTTCATTGTAAAAGGCGTACAGCCCCTTGCCGTCCCGCGCCCATTTCGCGTCGATGATCGGGCGGTCAAAGGCTGGCGCCAGCTTTTGCGCCGGGCCACCGCTGGCCGGCATCAGCCAGAGTTCGGGCTGCAAATAGAATTTCGTCGTTGCCGGCCCGCCGACAAAGGCGATCGTCTTTCCATCGGGGGACAGCAAAGGTTGATCTTCCACCCCGTCGATGCTGCTGATCCGGGTCGGCGCACCGCCGGTGACGTTGATGCGATAAAGATCGCTTTCGGTTGGCAGCATTTCATTGTTCGGCCGGATGCGATTGGCATAGACCAACGCCTGGCTGTCGGGCGTCCAATCGAAACCGCCACTGGTCTGGTCGCTGTCGCCCTTGGTCAATTGCCGCGCCTCGCCGCCGCTGGCCGCCACCACGAACAGCTGATCGGCGCCGGCGGTGCCATAGCCGGCGCCGTCGAACCGATAGCGAAAACTGTCGATGATGCGCGGCGCCGGGGCCCAGACCGCGCCCTCGGGCTTTTCGGGCATGCCGGTCAGCTTGACGGGGGCAGCATCGATGCGCGCTTCAAAACCGATGCTGTTTCCATCGGGTGACCATTTGAACCCCAGTGGCGCCGCTTTGCCGCTGGTCACAGGTTTGCCGATGCCATCGGCGACCACCATCACCCAAAGCTGCGGTTTGCCCAGCCATGGCGCCACATAGGCGATCCGGGCGCCATCGGGTGACCAGGCCGGCGTCCCCGCCTTCACCGACGCGGGGATGAGCAGGTGCCGATCGACCTTGTCGCCCATGATCGTCGCCAGCCAGATTTCGTTTTGCCGCGTATCGGTGGCGATATCGAAACTGTTGCGGGTAAAAACCACTTTTGTGCCATCTGGCGACACCGCCGGATCGGTGACCATCGACAATTTGTAGAGGTCGGCCGGCTCGAACGGCGTTGGCGCGGCGGCGGCGGGCAGCGCCAACAGCAGCTCGACGAAAACGCCGGCAATTATGGATATTCGCGCCATGAAAATTTCCCCTTTTCGGCACGTTTCTAGCGCAAGCGTCCGATAGCACAACAGGGCCTGCGTGACAGCTCGGCCAAAGCCTTATAGCCTGCCACCATGCAGCCTCATGACCATGTGCCCTGGCGGGATTTCATCGAATATCCGCCTGCCGAGATGCGCGACCGCGCCACAGCCTTTCACGCCGATATCGCCCGCCGGCACAGTTGCCGGGATTTTGCCGATCGGCCGGTCGATGCCGCGGTAATCGCCGCCGCCATCGCCGCCGCCGGCACGGCGCCCAGCGGCGCCAATCACCAGCCCTGGTTTTTTGCCGCCATCGGATCGCCCGAAAAAAAGGCCCGCATCCGCGCCGCCGCCGAAGCCGAAGAGCGCGAATTTTATGATGGCGGCAAGGCGCCCGCCGATTGGCGCGGGGCGCTGCAACCGCTCGGCACCGATGCGGCCAAGCCTTATCTGGAAACGGCGCCCTGGCTGATCGCGATATTTGCGCAGCGGCGCGGCGGCGTGCGCGCGGGGCTGGACCTTAAAAACTATTATATCAATGAATCGGTGGGCATCGCGACGGGTTTCCTGATCGCGGCGCTGCACGCGGCCGGGCTTGTGACCCTGACACACACGCCCAACCCGATGAATTTCCTGAATGAAATCTGTGATCGGCCGGCGCATGAAAAACCCTGGCTGCTGCTGGTCGCGGGCTATCCGGCCAAAACCGCGACCATCCCCAGCCACGCGCTGATCAAGAAACCCCTTGATGAAATCATGAGCTTTCTCTGATCGCGGCGGCGCGCCATGGTGCGACCATGACCAATGATTTTGAACAATGGCGCGCCCGATCCCCCTATTATGACGATAGCCATCAGGCGGTGGCCGACAGCGTGCGGCGGTTCATGGCGACGGAGGTTCTGCCCCATATCGACCAATGGGAGGCAGATGGCGAACTGCCGCGGTCCCTGCATAAAAAAGCCGCCGCAGCGGGCATTCTGGGGCTGAATTATCCCGAGGAATATGGCGGGCACAGCGCTGGCTTTGATATTTTCCATTCGCTGACCCAATCCGAAGAAATGGCGGCGGCCGGCGCCGGCGGGCTTGGCGCGTCGCTGATGACGCATGGCATCGGCCTGCCGCCGATCCTGGCGCTGGCGTCCGGGGAAATGAAGCGCCGGATCGCGCCCGAAGTGCTGGCCGGGGACAAGATCATCGGCCTTGCCATCACCGAGCCATCGGGGGGCAGCGATGTGGCACAGCTGCGCACCAGGGCGGTTTTGACCGGCAATAAATATATCCTCAACGGCCAGAAAATGTTCATCACATCGGGGATGCGCGCCGATTATCTGACGGTTGCGGTCAGGACCGGCGGGGCGGGCATGGCCGGGATTTCGCTGATGCTGGTCGAAATGGACCGGCCAGGCGTTTCGCGCACCCGGCTCGACAAGATGGGCTGGCGCTGTTCCGATACCGCCGCCATCCATTTCGACGATGTCGAAATCCCGCCCGAAAACCTGATCGGCCCGGAAAATGGCGGCTTTGCCGGCATCATGCGCAATTTCAACGGCGAAAGGCTCGGCATGGCGCATGGCTGTTGCGCCATGGCCCGCGTGGCGTTGAAAGAAGCCGTTGCCTGGGCCACCAGCCGCGAAACCTTTGGCAAACGGCTGGCCCAGCACCAGTCGATCCGCATAAAACTCGCCGATTGCCAGCGCCAGATCGCCGCCACCCAGGCCTGGGTCGATCTTTGCGCCTGGCAGGTCAAGGCGGGGAAGGGCCTGCCGGCCGATTTCGCCATGCTGAAAGTACAGGCAACCCGAATGCTCGAACATGTGGCGCGGGAAGCGGCGCAGGTGTTGGGCGGGGCGAGCTATATCACCGGTTCAAAGGTCGAACGCATCTATCGCGAGGTGCGCGTCAACGCCATCGGCGGCGGCAGTGAGGAAATCATGCTCGATCTCGCCGGCAGGCAATTGGGCTATTGCTAGCTTGCACAGTTGATCCGTTATCCCAAGTCGAGCCACGGGATGACGGTTTTGGTCCTCCCGTGGCGACAACAACGCCACCGGGTTTTCCCAAATCAGGGTCGCGTTTCCCCATAACCGGCGCCCAGCACCGTCACGCTGATGCGGCGGTTGCGCGGGTCGGCGAGGTCTTTTTCGTTGAAAGGCTCGGTATCGGCAACGCCTTCGATGCGGCGAAACCGGCGTTGTTCGACGCCGCTGCCGGCACGCAGGCGGCGGGTGGCATCGGCGCGGGCGCTGGACAGGCTCCAGTTATTGCCACCGCCCTGGGCAAAGCCGGTTGAATCGGTATGGCCGCGCACCGTCAGGCGGCTGGGGATGGCGGCGATGGCGATGGCAACGCTGCGTACCAACACTGCCGCATCGGGCGTAAATATGCTGGTCCCCAGCGCAAACATGGCGAAATCGGCGCGTTCGATCAGGTCGATCCGCAACCCGTCATCGACTCGCACCAGCCTGACCTGGCTCTTCAGGCCTTTCAGGGTCGGGTCGCCGGCCAGGCGAGCCGCCAATATCTGCTCGACTTTTTTGAAACGCGCGTCGTCGGCGGCGCGCCGGCTACCGGGGTTTTTCTGCTTGTCCTGGTTCATCGCCTCCATCGCCAAAGGGCCGCCGCCGCCACTGCCGGCGACTGCCACCGGGCGCGGCCCTGACAGCGTCGCGTGCGGCGCGGCACCTTCCACCGATTGCAGCGACCGGCCGCCCATGATGCCGTTCGAGCCGCCGCTGTTTTTCATCTGGATGACGGTCGGCGTGAAATAATCGGCAATGCCACGGCGCTGGTCTTCGTTGGTGGCGCCGATGATCCAGAGCAGCATGAAAAACGCCATCATCGCCGTGACGAAATCGGCATAGGCGATTTTCCAGGCACCGCCATGATGGGCGGCATGCGCGGATTTCACCTTTCGATAGATGATTTCAGGTTCGATATGGAGTTCGGGCTTCATGGTTGCAGGCCATGCGGCGGTTGCTTGCCAGCGATCATTTTGCCGTCCGCATGCCATCGAAGACTTCGCTGAAGCTTGGCTGATTATCGGGGCCGATGGCGGTGCGGGCGGCTTCGATAACCAGCGGCTGTGGCTGGCCCTTCAGGCTGCCGACGATGACGCGGCGGATGACCATGTAGATTTCGGCATCGGAATCGATCACCGATTTCAGCCGCGCCGCCGCGGGCCCGATCATGCCATAGGACAGCAACACGCCCAGAAACGTGCCGACCAGCGCCGATCCGATCATGGCGCCAAGGACGGACGGCGGCTTGTCGATGGACGCCATGGTCTTGATGACCCCGAGCACGGCGGCGACAATGCCCAAAGCGGGCAGGGCATCCGACATGGTGGTCAGCCGCTCGACGGGTTTCAACGCTGCATGATGATGGCTGTCGATGGCGCTTTCGATGACTTCATCGACCGCATTGGGGCTGAGCGTGCCCGTCGATACGACCAGCATGCGGATCGAGTCGGTCAACAGATGGATGAATGCCGGATCCTTTAAAAACTGCGGATATTCGGCAAAAATGCTGGATGATTTGGGGTCTTCGATATGGGGTTCGACGGCCACCGCACCTTCGTTTCGAAACATTTTCATCAGCCGCGCGGTCAAGAATATGGCGGCGCTGTAATCGGCCTTTTTATAGCGTGGGCCCTTGACGATGGCGGCAAAGCCCGCGCCCATCGCCTTGATACCCTTCAGGTCGGTGGCGATCAGCGTTGCCCCGGCGGCAGCCCCTCCGATGATGAGCAGTTCGTGTGGCAGTGCTTGGAGCACCACCATCAAATTGCCGCCGGTCAACGCAAAGCCACCGAACACCATGACCACCAGCACGACAAGACCGAGTACCGAGATCATGGAAGCGAAATTCTCCCTAGGCCGCGGGGGTGGACGAAGCGGGTGGCAAGGGGGTTTACGGCTTTGCGCCGCAGTGGCTTAGCCGCTGGCAGGGTAAATCGGCGTCAATCCCGCCTGATCGGCATGTTGATGCTGCGATTGTGCGGTTTTGGCGCATCGTGCCGAAAGGCGGGGGCGCGACCCGGCGCCGATGTTCGGCGCTATTCTCTAACGCAGCGCTTCCCAAAGGCTGAGGCTGCTGGTCCGCGCAAAGCTTGCCTGGGCGGCTTGCAGCACCAGCAGCAGGCGCTGCAGGCGCGGGATGGCCTCGGTCAGGTCGGTATCCTGCAGGCGCGACAGATCGGCGGCATTGGCAACGCCGGTCCGCGCCAATTGCTCGCCTTCGGATTGTAGCCGCGCCAGCCGGGCACCGACAATTGCCCGGCTGTCGGCGAGCCGCGTCACATGCCCGTCAAAACCTTCGATGCTGGCATCGAGCCCGGCCCGGCGCAGATCTTCATCCGGTTCGACCAATGCCTTGGCCAGCCCCGAAAAACTGGCAAACAGGTCATTTTCGCCCGTCGATGGATCGGTGGTGCCAAAGGCGGCGGGGCCCTCGATGCCGCTGGCGACGCTGGTATCGCCCAGCCGCACCGCCGGGGCCTGGCCGGCGCCCTGCCACTGGATGATACCGTTGACGTCGGCGGCATAGGCCGGCCCGGCGCCGGCGGCGCCGCCGAACAGCCTGTCGCCATCGCTGCTGCGGGCATCGGCGAGGATTGCAAAGGCCGCCGCCAGCTCGCGCACTTCGGTGGCGATGATGGCGCGGTTTTCCGGCGACAACGTGCCGTTGCTGCCCGCCAGGGCAAGTTCGCGGCCGCGCTGGACGAGATTGGTGACGCTTTCCAGCGCGATATCGGTGGCGCTGAGGCGGCGATTGCCGGCGTCGATGCTGCGCTGGCTGGCATCCGCCGCCGATTGAAGCCGGGTCAGCACCGCGGCACGCGTAAAGGCCACAGGATCATCGGCGGGCATGGTGACGCGGCGGCCGCTGGCGATCTGGCTTTGTACGGCATCCAGCCGCGTCGACAGATCGCTCATCCGCGCAACGGCGGCGGAATGCGCGGCGCGGGTGTTGATCTGGGTCATCGCACCAGGCTCAGAATGGCGTCGAACAGGTCGCGCGCTGCTGCAATGACCTGGGCATTGGCGCGATAGGCCATTTGCAACCGGGTCAATTCTGCCGCTTCGCGATCGAGATCGACGCCCGACACGGCATCGGCGGCCTTTGCCGTATCATCCTTGACCGCCAGCGCCGCCGCCACCAGCCGGTCGCTTTCGGCCAGCCGCGAGCCAAGCCCTGCCGTGCTGGCATCAAAACTGCCTTCGAGCGTGCCGCCGACGCCGGCCGCCGCGCGCAGCCCCGCCAGCGCCCGGATATTGCCATTGTCACTGCTGCCGGCAGCGGTTGCGAGGATGCGAAAGCTGTCGCCGGTCACGGGGTTGCCGGTCATCGTGAAATGAAACCCGGCGCCGGCAATTTCACTGCCATCAAAAACCAGCGCGGCGAGCACCGTGCCGGTTGCGATATCGCTGATCGTGCCAACACCGGGCCCGGTTACGGTGACGCGATAGGGTGCTGCCGGTAAAAACCCGGCCGCATCGACGTCGGGGGTGATGTTCAGCCGGCCGTCGCCGGCATTGGCGCTGCTGGCATCGCTGATGAATTGATCGGCGACGGCCAGCCGTTCCGGCCCCAGCGAGCGCAGCGCGATGCCGGCGGCCCCCTGATGCAGCGCCAGTGCAAAACTGTCGCCGCTGGCCGCACCGGCGCCAACCCTGACATCAAGCCCATCGAGCGACAGCGTGGCAGGCCCGCCGCCGATAATGCTGACGCTGGCGCTGCCGTCTGTGCGCGCCAGCGTCCAGCCGCTGGCTTCACGCAGCAATTGATAGCCGTCGGGGGCAAGGCTGGCGCCATCGGCGATCACGATGTCGACAGGCCCGGCCCCGGCATTGGCCTTCCCCGGCGTGACGATAATCGTACCGGTCGCAAACAAGTCGCCACCCGCCGCGCCAAGGGCATCGCTGCCGTTCCGGTGCCAGGCGTTGACACCATCGGCAAAGCGCGTTGCCAGCTGGTCGATGTCGCTGCGGCTGGTCGCGACCTGGCGGCTGGCTTCGATCAATCCGGACAGGCGCCCGCTGGCCGGCAATTTGATCGGCGCGGCGAGATGCCCTGGATCGAGCAGGATTTCGGCGCCGCTGCCGCTGTCGCGCACGCCGATGCGGGTGGCATTCCCGGTGGCCGGCACCAGCACGGCCGCCGCGCCGCCGTTGCCGATCCTGACGGTGACAACGCCCTGCGCGCCTTCGGTCACGCTGACCCGCACCCGATCGGCCAGTTCGGCGAGCAGTCTGTCCCGGCTGTCGAGCAGGGCATTTGCGGCGGTATCACCACCCTGGGTACGGCGGAGTTCGTCATTGACCCGGGCAAGGCCGCTGGCGATGTCGTTGATTTCAGCCGTGGTTACCGCCGTCGCGCTGGCCAGATCATCGGCAAGCACCGCCAGATTGGCATCGGCATTGCGAAAACCGCTGGCCGCCTGATCGGCACGATCGAGAAACACGGTGCGCGCCGCGACGGACGTTGGCGCCGTTGCAAGATCGCTGGCGGCGTCGAAAAACCCCGCCAGCCGTTGATCGATGCCGCTGCCGCCAACGATCGATTGCAGCCGCTGCAGCCATTCACTGCGGCTGGAAAAACGCGCATGATCGCCCGAGGCAACGCGCGCCGCATTGGTTTTCAACGCATCGCCGGCACGCGTCACGGGGCCGGTCACGGCGCCGCTGCCGCCGCTGCCAATCCGGCTGAAGGGTGTGCCGGCGCCGCTGGGCCCGGTCCTGATCTTGATGATGCGCCGCGAATAGCCTTCGGTATCGGCGTTGGCGACATTGTCACCGGTTTGTGCCAGCGCCGCCTGATAGGCCCGCACGCCGCTGCTGGCGATGGCGATCAGGTCGGTCATCTGGCGGGCGTTGCTGCTTGCGGTGCGGCCTCTCTCGCAGCTTCCCTCGCCAGCAGCCGGGCGATGCCGATGGGCGCGGCGCGGGCGATGGCTTCGGCGCGGGCGTGGTCGATCATCGCCTTGATATTGTCGCCGCCAACGCCAACGCCAGCATCGCCCAGATTGGCATCGCCCAGATTGGCATCGCGCACCGATCGCAACAGGGTTTCGGCGATCAGCGTTTCGAATTGCAGGGCGATCCGCGCGGTTTTGGCGGCGTCATCGGGCCTTGCGGTGGTGATTGTGCCCGGCCCCATGCGGTTCCCGGGCCATTCCGGCCGGACCGCGGCCCGGCCGGGCAGCATCGCGGCGCCGGGCTGGCGCAGCGTGCTGACAATCGCTGGTGGCGATAAATCCATCAGATGACGATCAATTCGGCGCGCAGGGCCCCTGCGGCCTTCAACGCTTCAAGGATCGCCACCAGATCGCCCGGTGCCGCGCCGAGCGCATTGACGGCATTGACGATGTCGCCAAGTCTGGCACCCGGATCGAACAATTGCATGCGGCCAGGGGCTTCGCCGGCTTCGACCGACGATTGCTGGGTGATGGCGGTATTGCCGCGACCAAAGGCATTGGGCTGGCTGGCCTGCTGGTTTTCGGTGATCCTGACGGTCAGATTGCCATGCGCGATGGCCGCCGGCAGGATTCGCACTTCGCCGCCGATGACAACGGTGCCGGTGCGGGCATTGACGATGACGCGGGCGGCAGGCGGCAACAGCCGCACCGTCATGCTTTCGATGGCGGCGGCAAGGCCGATGCGAGCGACCGGATCGGCTGGCGCGACGATGCTGATGGTGCCGCCATCGGCGGCGGCGGCGATGACACTGCCGGCCTGCGCATTGATGGCATCGGCAACAGCGCGCGCCGCGCTGAAATCCTGTTCATTGAGATCGAGCCGCAGATCGGCGCTGCCGGCAAAGGGCGATGCGACGGCGCGTTCAACGCTGGCACCGCCCGGAATACGCCCCGATGACGGGGTGCCAACGACGATCTTTGACCCGTCCTTGCCCTCGGCGCCAAAGCCGCCGACCGCCAGATTGCCCTGCGCCAGCGCATAGACTTCGCCATCGGCACCCTGCATCGGCGCCAGCAGCAAGGTGCCGCCGCGCAGGGATTTGGACTGACCCAGCGCCGACACCGTCACGTCCAGCCGCTGGCCGGGTTTGGCAAAGGCCGGCAATTCGGTGGTGATCATGACGGCAGCGGCGTTTTTAAGAATAGGGTTGATGCCGGCCGGCAGCATGACACCCAGCCGCGCCGTCGCCGATTTGATGGACTGGACGGTGAATTCCAGATTCTGGTCGCCGGTGCCCGACAGGCCAACGACAATGCCATAGCCGGTCAAGGCGTTGCTGCGGACGCCGGCAAAGCGCGCGATATCCTTGATGCGTTCGGCATGGGCCGGGGCGGCAAGGACCAAGGCCATGAACCCCGCCAGTAAAATGACGACCGGCAGCCACATCGAGCGTTGGCGGGCGCGGGCAGGCAGCGGCCGCATCATAGCGGCGCCACCTTGGCAAAGAACCGCGCCAGCCAGCCTTGCCGGCTCTGGTCGGCGATTTGGCCGCTGCCGGAATAACGGATGCGGGCATCGGCGACGCGTGTCGACATCACGACATTGTCGGGGCCAAGGTCATCGATCCGCACCAGCCCGGTCAATTGCACCTGTTCCTCACCGCGATTGAGCGTCAGGCGTTTTTCGCCAGCGACGGCCAGGATGCCGCCGGGCAACACTGCTGCCACGGTGACGGTGATTTCACCCGACAGCTGATTGTCCTGCGCCGCGCTGCCGCTGCCTGCGAATTTCTGTTTGGAACCCCCAGACAGCAAACCCGGCGGCACAAAGGAAAATGGCTTGGCATCGGGCAGGCCGATGTTGTTGTCGCTGTTGCGCGTGCTGTCGGCGGTGGCGGATTTGCGCGCCTGCATGCGTTCGACAAGCGCGATGGTGATGAGGTCGCCAACGCGCCGCGCCCGGCGGTCACTGGCCAGCCCCGCATAGCTGGCCGGGCTGTACAGGCTGCCGGTCAGGGCCGCCGGCGGTACCTGCGGCGGGGCTGGCAGCGTCGCTGCAACGCCCGGCACCCGGCCAAAGCCTTCATCGGCGCAGGCCCATAGCACCGGTGCCAGCGCCAGCAGCAGGATCAGGCCGAGCAAGCGGGCGCTACGCATTTTGCGTCACATATTGGGCCATTTCATCGGCCGCCTTGATGACCTTGGCATTGACTTCATAGGCGCGCTGCGTCTCGATCATGTCGACCAGTTCCTGGACGGTCGAGACGTTTGAACCCTCCAGCGAGCCCTGGCGGATGCTGCCGGCACCTTCGAGACCCGCAACGCCGGTCTGGGCGGTGCCGCTGGCGGCCGTTTCGACATAGATATTGTCGCCGCGAGGTTCGAGCCCGGCCGGATTGATGAAGCGGCTGATCTGGATCTGCCCCGCCTCCACCGGCGTTGCCTGGCCCTGCAACACCGCCGACACCGTGCCATCCGGTGCGATGGTGACCGATTGCGCACCGTCGGGGATGGTGATGGTCTGCGCCAGTTTCAGGCCGTTGTTGGTCACCATTTCGCCGGTCGCCGACAGTTTGAATGATCCATCGCGGCTGTAACCCGGGCGGCCATCGGGCAGGATGACGGCAAAAAACCCTTCGCCTTCGATGGCGAGATCGAGCGCATTGCCGGTCTGGGTCAGGGCGCCCTGGGTATGGATGCGTTCGGTGCCGGCCACCCGCACGCCGGTGCCGGTGCCAAGCCCCGTCGCATATTGGCTGTCGCCCCCTGACGGCGTCCCCGCCTGACGCGGATCCTGGTACATCAACGAGGCAAAGGCGGCACGGTCGCGCTTGAAACCGGTGGTGTTGACGTTGGCGAGGTTGTTCGAGATCGTGCGCATGCGCTGGTCGAGCGCATCAAGGCCGGAACGGGCAATTTGCAGGGAACTGGTCATCGCTCAAAAAACTCCTGTCGGGCTGCAATCGGGTTTATTCCGGCGCCATCAGCCGGGTCGTGCGTTCATCGATATCCTTGGCGATGTTGATCAGCCTGGCATTGACCTCGAACCCGCGCGATTCCTCGACGAGGTCGGCCAGCGCGCCGGCGGTCTGCACATTGGCGGTCTCAAGCACACCGGTTGAAAGCCGGGCATTGGGATCGAGCGGCAGGCGTGCTTTCGCCGTGAACATGCCGTCGATGCCTTTTTCCAGCTCGGTACCGGCAACCAGTTTCAGCCGATCGAGCGGGGTGATGACATCGTTCAGCCGGCTGGTCAGGCTGCCATCCGGACCGATGTTGAGCGCTGCGCCCGCCGGCACGGTGATCGGCGTGCCATTGCCATTCAAAACGGCGCGGCCATCGCCATTCACCAATACGCCCGTCGTGCTGACCATCAGATCGCCGCGCCTTGTATAGGATTCGGTCGGCTCCCCCTTGACGATGGGGCCTTGCACCGCGAGCCAGGCGTTACCGCCCAGCGCAATGTCCAGCCCGCGGCCGGTGGCCTCGATCTTGCCGGGTTCGCGCGGTGTACCAAGGCTGGGTGCGCCGGTCTGGGCCCGGCTGGGCAGCGCGCCGCCGGTCACATAGCGGCCTTGCGCCGCGATGATTTCGCGGCGAAATCCGGTGGTAGCGGCGTTGGCCAGATTGTTGGCGGTGACCGTCTGCGATCGGCCCCGCGCCACCATGCCGGTCAAAGCTGTATAGATCAGCCGGTCCATTTATTGCGCTCTAGTTGCGCAAGTTGATGATGGTTTGCAAAAGCGTCGTATCGGTTTCGATGGATTTGGCATTGGCCTGGAAATTCCGTTGCGCGGTGATCAGCCCGACCAGTTCCGAGGTCAGATCGACGTTCGATCGTTCAAGGCTGCCCGACAATATATTGCCAAGGCCATTGCGCCCGGCCTCGCCCGTCAGCGGCCCGCCGGAATCGGGGGTAGCAACATAGCTTGCATCGCCAAGCTGTTTCAGCCCCTGCGGATTGGCAAAATTGGTCAACGCCACCTTGCCGATGGTCTGGACTTCGCCATTCGTGAAGCTGGCACGCAACGATCCATTGCCATCGACGGCGACGCTGGCGAGCTGGCCCGATGGATAACCATCCTGTTCGATGCTGGCGCGGGCAAAGGCGCCCGATTGCTGGGTCGTCGCAACGCCATGATCGATGGTGAGGGCAATCGCCTGGCCACCGGTTGGCGGGTCGATGGGATCGAATATCGCGGTTGCCGAACTGGTCAGGGTGCCCGTTGGATCAAAGGTCATCGGGATGCCGGGCACGCCGCCGATCTGCAATTCGGTATTCCCGATCAGCACCCGGGCGGTCCATTTGTGGACGGGGTCGGCGACCGTGGGCACCGCCGTCTTGACATAATAGATATTGGCCGAGAGCGCGTTGCCGAGCGAATCAAAGATCGTTGTCGAAGTCGAGCTATTATAGGTTGTCGGATCATTGGCATCGAAAACATAGGGGTTGGCGACGGTGTAGATCGGCTTGTCGGGGATGATGACGGCATCGGCCGGCAGATTGACCGACAATTTGATGGCGTTGGTGGCCTGGGGCACGCCGGACGTCAGCGGCAGCCGCGCCGAAATGGTCGCGCCAAGGTCGGTCGTAAGCACGCTGCCATCGGTGGTGGTTGGAAATAATTGCAGGCGCCGGCCCGATGTGTCGATGACATAGCGATTGGCATCGACAGCAAAACTGCCATTCCGGCTGAAACTGACCTCGCCATTGCTGGCGGCGCCCTTCACCGTAAAAAAGCCCTGGCCCGAAATCGCCATGTCGAGCGAACTGTCGGACGTTTCGATAGGGCCTTGCTGAAATTGCTGGGCCACCGATTTGACGCTGGTGCCAGAGCCGATCACGCGTCCCGGGCTTTGCAAAGGCGAATTTGCAATAATATCGCCAAAGGCGACCCGTGAACGTTTAAAGCCGTTGGTGCCGACATTGGCAATATTATTGGCCAGCGTCGATAATTCCGTCTGGGCGGCGCTGAGGCCGGAAAGCGCAGTCGAAAAGGCCATGTCATTGCTCCTTTTTATCGGGCCGGGGCGCGGCTGCCGCGATCAGCCGGTCGAGTTTTTCAGCGATGTCGGACAATTTGGTGTTGCTTTCGGCAATGCCCGACACCGTTGAAAACTGCGCCATCTGGGCGACATATTCGGTGTTATCGACGGGCTTTGTCGGGTCCTGATTTTTCAACTGCGCCGTCATCAGGGCAAGGAAATCGGCCTGGTTCAGCGTCTGTCGGGGCTTGGCCACGGTCGTCGGGCCGGCATTGCGGACGCCGGCGATGTTTTCAATCGGCATCGTCAGCGACCCAGCCTGAGTGTGTCCTGGGCCAGCGCCTTGGCGGTCGCCAGCACTTCAACATTATTGGCATATTGGCGTTGGGTTTCGACCATTTCGACAAGCTCCTGATTGGGATCGACCGCTGCGATCCAGATGTTGCCCTCGGCATCGGCGAGCGGATGATTGGGTTCATTGCGCCGATCGGGGGTGCCGGTGCGCTGCACCGACGCGGCATCGACGGTCGCCGTGGCGCCATCATAGGCCGTCTGGAATACCGGCCGCAGCGCCCGATAGGCGGTGTCGGCATTGCCCGAGACGGCGCCCGCATTGGCCAGGTTGGAGGCGATGGTATTCAGCCGCACCAATTGTGCCGCCATGGCGCGACCGGCGATGTCAAAGGTTGAAAGCCCGTTCATTCGCCGCCCTTCAGCGCGGCCATGATGGTCTGGATGCGGCCGGTAAGGAAACTCAGGGAGGCGCGATAATTGACGGTGTTTTCGGCAAATCGGGTCTGTTCGGTGGATAGCTCGACGGTGTTGCCGTCGAGCGATGCCTGGACCGGGATGCGATAGCGCAGGGCATCGCCGGCACCCGCCAGCGCCGCCCGAAAATCCAGATCACGCGCCTTGTAGCCGGGGGTGGCGGCATTGGCGATGTTGGAGGCGATGATATCCAGCCGCCGGGCGCGCAATTGCAGCGCGGTGGCATGGATGCCGAACTGGCGGTCGATGAGATCGGGGCCTGACATAGCCCCTGCCTAGCAAGGGTCGTGCCAACTGCTCGCGCCAAGTGGTCGCGACCGTATCGAGCCGGCAAAGCGGCAATATCTTGCCGGCAAGGCGGCAGGAATTTGCCGCTTTGCCGTTAAATCACGCGGCTTTGCAATGGGCGCGCCGCTTGGCCCGGGTTTTGCATGGCCATGGGCATGATGCGCCAATCTCCTTTACGGCGGCTTGCTGCCGGGCTTTACGGCCTTGCTTGTCTGCCGGCGGCGGCGGCGGCAATGCCGCTATACCCGCTGGCAACCTTGCAGGCCCAGGTCGAACGCTTTGCCGGTCGCCCCGCCGTCATCGATCCGCGGCTGTTGCTGCCCGATTGTGCTCGCCCGGATTTTGCCTTTGCCGCCGCCGGGCGCAGCGTCAGGGTGCATTGCGCGGCGCCCGAATGGATCGTCTATGTCAATGTCGGCGACAGCGTCACACCGGCCATCGCCGAGGTCGCAGCAAGATTGCCCGAAGCGGCGCCGGCGGTGGCACCGGATTCAACCGCTGCCACCGCCGGCCGCAGCGCCCCCATGATCCGCCGCGGCGACCGCGTCATGGTCGAAACCGGCGGCGATGGCTTTGTCGTCGCCATGGAGGCGGTGGCCGAAAATGATTCAAGGGATGGCCGGGTGGCGTTGCGCAGCGCCGGCGGCGGCCGCCGGCTGGCCGGGATTTTGATGCCCGACGGCCGCGTCACGCTGGCCGGTTTAAACACCGTGGTAAACGGCCGTTAAGGACAATGGTGAACCGGCAGATGCCGATTAACCAGGCAAGAAAGCTGAGGAGGAAAACATGATCGATGGTATTGGCAGGGGGCAGCCGCCCCGGATCGACACGCCGGCAAGGGCGGCAAATCTGCCGGCAGCGGCGCCGGCCCATACAGGCTCGGCTGCAGCAGCGCTGCAGAATGACAGCGTATCGGTGACGCTCAACCGCATCACCCGGGAATTGTCGGCATCGCCGCCTGTCGATACGGCGCGGGTTTCAACGCTGCGCCATGCTATTGCCAGTGGCAATTATCGCATCGATCCCGATCGGATTGCGCAAGCTATCGTCGGCTTTGCCAACCCGGCCCGGCGTTAGGCAATGGGTGAAGGCGCCGCGCCCGACAGTTATGCCGATCTGCTCAGCGCGATCCGGGCGGAACTGGCTGCGCTCGACGCCGAAGACGCGCCGGCGATCGAAACGGCCACGGCCGTAAAGGTCGCGGCGCTGGCGGTGGTGCAAAATGAAATCGCCGCCGGGGTGGCGCCGCAACGGGCGATGCTGGAACTGGCGCGCGATCTGAATGCCGAGGCCATGTTGCGGGCGCGGGCCAAGCTGCTGGCGGTCGAACGGCGGCTTTCGGCGGTATCGGCGGTAGTAGCGGCAGGCGGTGGCCGCCCGGCGCTGGTCTATGGCCGCGACGGGCGCTGGGCATGATCGGGCCGGCATGACCGCAATCAATGGCATAGAAGCGCTTGCCGGCCGGGTGACGGCCGTGGTGCGCGATGCGGCGGCGCGCACCGGGGTCGATTTTTCCTATCTTTTGGCCCAGGCCCGAATTGAATCGGGGCTGAACCCCATGGCCCGGGCGGCGACCTCGAGCGCGCGCGGGCTGTATCAATTCACCAACGCCACCTGGCTGGAAACCGTGCGCAAACATGGTGCCGACCATGGCCTTGGCTGGGCTGCCGAGGCGCTGAAACACGGTGCCGCCGACGCTGGCAGTGCAACCCGCGCGACGATCCTTGCGCTGCGCGACAATGCCGAAGCCGCAGCGCTGATGGCCGGCGAATTTGCCCGCGACAATGCCGCCATCCTCGAACGCCGGCTGGGCCGGGCCGTTGGCGGCACCGAATTATATCTGGCGCATTTCCTCGGGGCCGGCGGCGCGACAAAGTTCCTGGGCGCGCTGGCGACGACGCCGGCCGGGGCCGCAGCGGCGCTGTTGCCCGGTGCCGCAGCTGCCAATCGCAGCATATTCTTTGAACGCGATGGCACGCCGCGATCGCTCAGCGATGTCTATCAGCGCTTTGCTGCAAAGCTTGAGGCATCGCCCCAACGCGTCGCGCCAGCACCGGCCCCGGCCGCCCCCGAGACCCAGCCGCTGCCGGCCGGCATGGCCAGCCCCGCGCAACTGGCGCAGCTGCTCATCGCCGAATTGGGCGGCTGACGATGCCGCAGGGGGTAATGGAGCCGCTGTCGCGCCCGCGCCTGCGCAGCGCCATCGCCGGAATCGATCCGCGCGGCGCGCTACTGCCGGTCGCCATTCTGGCGCTCGTGCTTTTGATGGTGGTGCCGCTGCCGCCGCTGCTGCTCGATCTGTTTTTCGTCCTTAACATCGGTATCTCGCTGATCGTGCTGATGGTCGCCATCAATACCCGAAAAGTACTCGATTTTTCGGCTTTTCCGACTGTCCTGCTCTTTGCCACCCTGCTGCGGCTATCGCTGAATGTCGCCTCCACCCGCGTCGTGCTGGTGCATGGCCATGAAGGCACGGCGGCGGCCGGCCATGTCATCGAAGCCTTTGGCGCCTTTCTGGTCGGCGGCGATTATGTCGTCGGCATCTTCGTTTTTGCCGTGCTCATGATCATCAATCTGGTGGTTATCACCAAAGGCGCCGGGCGCGTTTCCGAAGTCGCTGCCCGTTTTACCCTCGATGCGTTGCCCGGCAAGCAGATGGCGATCGACGCCGATCTCAACGCCGGG
>JBBRIC010000030.1:0-26330 GCA_038221665.1 Sphingomonadales bacterium | reverse complement strand
ATGGCGCAGGCGGAGGAACGTTTTGTTGCACTTTTGAAAGACACGGCTGGCGAAATAGGGCTTGCGTTGCGCCAATTGCCGTTCGCATGATTTCTGCAATGGTCACATAATTTTTGCGTTGCGGGTTTTTCAGCCGGCGGTGGGCCTGAAGGCCCTATGCCGCAATGATCCGGTCGGCTGACGAGCCGGCTTTGCCGTCAAGCCGATCGACGGATTGACGGCGAACCGGCCCTTCGCACGGGCCGGCGCTCAAATCTGAATATAATCCCCGTTGGGCCTGTCCAGGTCAGCAATGGATTTGGGTGCCGCGGGCTTGGCTTCATCGGGATTGGCATTCCGCGCCGCAGGCGGCTCCGTTGGTGTGCCGGGCTTTACAAACACGCCGCGCTTGTAAAAATCCGCCAACGCAGCCCGTAGCGGGCCAAAGCCACTATAGGGGTTGACCATCGGATCGGCGCCCCAAAGATTGTTCGGCAGCCCCACGGGTGCTGCATAGGCCTGCATATAAGTCTCCGGGTCATCCCAAAGCACGAGATTATTCATCACATCCGACCGTGCCCGGCGCAGGCTGGTAATATCGACCGGGCAGGAAAGCAGGCACGGCCCGGACGTATCCGCGACGCCAAGCTCATCGCCGTCATAGCCGATAATCCGGGAAAAGCCGCGCATCTGGGTCGAATAAGGCCGGTCATCATGGGCCGGGTTGAAATATTCGCCGCCGGGCATCGGCGACAGCACATAGGCGGTGTTCTCAAAGGCCCGTGTCGCCCGCGCGGCATCCCAGCCCTTGCGAAACGTGCCATGCCCTTCCGAAGATGGATGAATGATCACTTCAGCCCCATAGCGGGTGACCATGCGCGCCACTTCAGGATGCGCCTGATCAAAGCAGACCATCGTCCCCAACCGCCCGATCGGCGTATCGACGACCGGAAACAACCCGTCATAGCCATAGGTATCCAGATAGCGGTCATAGATGCTCGACGGCGTCGTGTCAGGCAATGTCCCCCAGACATCGGCGCACTGAAGCTTGCGATAACGCAAAATCAAATTGCCGCTATCGTCCAGAATAAAGGCCGTATTGAAGACATGGCCGGGAAATTTGTCATCGATCTCCAGCGCCGAGCCAGCGACATAGGTCTTGTGGCGCTGCGCAAAATCCGAAAACCGTTCCAATTCCGGCCCCGGCATACGGATCGCGATGCGCTGCAAGGTAATCGGCGAGCGATAGCCATGCCCGCCTTGGCCAGAGATAAAAAACTCCCCGAAGGCCACCAGCCTGGTCTCGGGGCTGGACGCAATCCGCGCCGGCAGTTCCAGCGCATCATCGATGTTCTTGCGGATCACATCGGCGGTATCATCCGTCTTTTGAATGATGCGGGTAAGCGTCTGCACCAAAATCGCACTATATTGCAGCGGCGTCGCCAGCGTCTCGGGGGCAGGGCCGCGCTCGGCCAGCCGTGCCTTGGCAGCTGCCACCCAATCTTCCCGCGATCGCGGCGCGGCCGGGGCCTTTTTGCCCGCCGCCAACCGCGCATAGCCATCGGCATAGAGATTGGCGCGCAGGTGCAAAGGCTGCACCGCAAAAATCTGTCCCCGCCGGCGACGCAACGCATCGATATCGACATCGGCAAACAGCGCCGTTGCCGCATCGGCCGCCGATTGCGAACGACCATTCCAGTCATGCAATTGCGCCGTGCCACCCGAACCAGTGCCTGTATTGATAGGCCATTCCGCATTGGCAACAGCCACATAGCCGGTATTTTCATAGGCCCTCGACACAGCCGCCGTAACGCGTGCCGCGCTCAGATGGTCTGAAAACGCGAGGCCAGAGCCAAGAATGATTTCCGCCCCCGCCCAGGTCGCACCGCGCACAATGTGCGGCGACAGCAAATCTTCGCCAGCCAGCACCGTCGCCTGGCCGATGCTGGTCATCACCGCCTTGAATGCAATCGGTTCACCCAAGGCCATGCGGCTGCTGCCCGGCAGCCCCTCGATAAGATCGGGCATCGCCTTGCGGCTGGTCAGCAGCGCCGTGCCATCCGCGCCAATGATAAAGCCATAAGTAATTTCGCCATCGTCCGCCAGCGTCGGTGCCGCGCCGGCGAGTTCGATATTCAGCGCCTGCGCCATCGTGCCAAGTGCCGACAACAGCGCCTCAAGCGACAGCGTCCCGGAGTTGCGCGCCGCCATCGGCAGCAATACCAGACAGGCCGGGCCATCCGTAAAATGCCGCTGGCGAGCGACCCGGCTCAAATCCTCGACGTGGCTTTGAAGCGCATCAAGCCTGTCTGAAAACCACGGCTGGCGAGAGATGATGAGCATGCTTTGATCCTCGATGATATTTGAGCGTTGCGCGATAGCCGCCGTCGTTGTTGTGTCGAAAAACCCTCGTCCCTGTTCGCGCAGCACGGGTAGATCGCCATGGGACATACTAGCGCAGAAATGGACATTTCCATGCTGCCAGAGCGTCGCCCAACGGCAAATTCTCAGCGCATGTCCGTATCGCGAAGCAAATCAGCAAGTCAGCCAAGCCGGCGTACGCGCAAGAAGCGCGCCAGCGTAAGCAAAAACACCAGTCCTGCCGCCACATACATTGCCGTCGATATGGCAGATACTTCCACAAGATACCCCCAGGCCGGGCTGGCGCCAGCCAAGCCAAGTGCATTGGCCATGAGCGCAAGGGAGGTCACACGGGCGCGAAAAGCATCCTCCACATGCAGCTGGATCTGCGCATTCAGGGTCGAGAGCGTAATCACCCATCCCGCCCCGCACAGCAAAAATCCGAGCATGCCGATCTCCAGCCGATGGGTGCCCGCGATTATGCCAAGGCCCAGGATAACAAGGCCACTGGCGATCAGCTGAACCGTCCGCATCGAAAATCTGCGCATAGGCCGGCTAAGGGCCGTGCCGCCAAGAATAGCGCCTGCACCCAGCGACCCCATGCCCAGCCCATAGGTCACCTCCTGCGCCCCCAATTGCTGCGTCATGATCAATGGCAGCAGCGCAAACACGACCCCGCCGCAGGCCGAAAAGGCCAACAATGTCATCAGGGTATTGCGGATCACCGGGTCGCGGGCGGCGAGCCTAGTCACATCGGCCGCAGCCTGAAACAGCGAAACGCCCGCGTCAGCCAAAGGGCTATCAGGCGCCTTGAAACCGAATATCAGGACAATTGTCACAAAACACAGGATAAAGCTGCCCGTCGCGAGGGATTGGCTGGCAGAACTGAGCGCGATGATGCCGCCTGCAAGGGCAGGGCCGATCAAGCGAGCCGCATTGAACCCCATGCTGTTCAGCGTCACAGCGCCGACAAAGACCGAGCGATCAACCAGCATCGGCGTAAGCGCATGACGCACCGGCGACGAGAGCGCGAGACAACAGCCGGAGACCGCATTTGCGCACAGAAAAAATGCCACACTGGCCCCGCCACCAAATGTTGCAAAGCTCACCGCGGCAGCATTGACAGCCAACACGGCCTGCACGCCAACCAAAAGCTTGCGACGGTTGAAACGATCCCCCAACACGCCACCGGGCAACGCCAGGAAAAAGATCGGTAGCGACGTTGTCAACTGTAACAAGGCGATGGTCGTAGGCGCCGTTTTCATCTCGGTCATCAGCCAGCCGATAGCCGTATCTTGCATCCATATAGCGCAATATGAAACCGTCATGCAGGTCCACAGCACAAAAAAGCTTTTATACTTAAAAGATGGAAAGAAATTCGCTTCGGTCATGTCCACGCCATTTCAATCCAAGAGCGGGACGGCTAAGCTTTTCTTGGCGCGCGCGACATCTCCGACACGTTTCATTTACGAGAGCAGCCGCCAGTCTCGCCAGACCCAATCTGCCCCTGTTCGCCTGATGAACAGCATGAAACCCTGCCTCGCACGCCGCATCGAGTTTTGGAAAACTGTTGCTACGCAGCCCCGACGGGATCAGCCTGAAGGCCATAGGGAGATCGATATGCTTGACCGACGCAGCATGCTTTCCGCATTGGCAGCCGCGCCATTGGCCGCCGCCCCGCTGAAAGCTGCTCCGTTGCCAACTTCGCCTTTATCGACCAAAGGCAATTCCGGCAGCGCCATCGGGCACGAGTCCCAATTGCGCAAGTATCTGCGCATCACAGCTGACGCGAGCGGCAAGGTTGCCTTCAATTATTGGCGCGGGGCCTATCTGGTGACTCTGCCGGGCCAGCCGCCGTCGATAATGTTCAATCTGGAAGGCTGTGAGATGCGCAAGTGCATCACAATCGGCCCAAACCGCTATCGTTCAGAATATCGGCTGATGACCTCGATCGTCGATCCCGCCACCAATGAAATCCTGAACGGCAAGGACTGGACCAATCCGCTGACCGGCAAAACGGTCCGCATCGTGCCGCGCACGTCCTCGGCCGATACCGAGCTTTGGCAGGATGACGAAGGCCGCATCCACGAGCAATATAAGGGCGACACCGTCCCCTCCACACTGGTCTTCACCTTTTCAGAAATCGGTTCCAAAATTTACCTCTCCGGCTTCAAACATCGGGATGCCCCGCAAAAAAGCGCCTCCATCGATTACGGCACCATCATTGCCGATCGCGACGATGTGCTAAAAGGCGTGGCCCCGAGCGTTCCATCCGTTTTCCATTCCAGTTTCGTCGCCCCGCTATTTGGCTTTCTTAATATGCCCGATGATGCGGGCCGGGCCTTTTGGCATGTTTCGGGCCTGAAACTCGCCACCTGGAATGAGATCCCGGAGCGTCATCGCAAGGAAATCTCGACCTGGCTTCCAAAGGCGGTTGAATGGGCACTGGGCTGAACGTTGCTTCCCAAAAGGCCCTTGCAAGGCGGGTGGATACGCCGCCCCGGCAACATGATGTCAGGTCCTTGCTCAAAGGGCTCAACCTGCTTGAAGTGCTGAACGCGCATCCGGGTCTGTGCTTCCGAGAAATATGCGAAAAAACCGCCTTGAGCGAAGGTACGGCCTTCCGCATGCTCCGCACGCTCCTCGACCTCAAACTCATAAAGCTCGATCCGCACACACGCACCTACAGCGTCGCCCAGCGCGTCATGACATTGAGCCATGGCTATGATGCAGAGGGCTGGGTCAGCGCCATCGCCTGGCCTCGTCTGAAGCAATTGGGCCAAATCATCGATTGGCCGGTCTCGCTGCTGACGCTGTCGGGCGCACATGTGCTGGTGCGCGCCACCACAGATGAATTCTCGCACATGGTTTTTGGCGTCTCAAGGGCGGGCGCCAAACTTCCCATTCTCGGCTCCTGTTCGGGCGCTACCCTCCTCGCGCATCTCAATCCTGTCGAACAGGCCGCGCGGCTGGCATTGTTGGAAACCACCACGCAGCGCACGCTTTTGGCAACGCGATCCCGCGCCGAATGGCGCGCGCATTTCGAGGCGGTGAAGCATAACGGCTGGTCAGGAAATGTGCAGCCTGACACGCGGCAAAGCTTTTTATCCTTCCCCGTCAAGTTGAATGAAAATGATGTATTGGGCGTCATCACCATCAAATATTTTACGTCAGCCATGAAGCTGGAGGATGCCGCCAGCCGGTATGGTCCTGCCATGCGCGCCGCCGCCCAAGGCATTTCCACCGGCTATCAGGCGTGGATTTCCGATATGGATCAGGGCGCTGACAATGGTCATGTCTGAGCAACGAGATCAGGTGAAAGCGCTGGGCAAGGGGCTGCAAGTCCTTGCCGAACTCAACCGCTGGAACGGTCTGTCAGTCTCGGACGTGAGCAGCCGTGTGCTCATGCCACGCCCTACCGTCGCCCGGCTTGTTACCACGCTGCAAACCGCCGGCTATGTCTATCAATGCGAGGCCGATCATAAATATCGCGTCACTGCAAAGGTGCGTCGTCTCACCGCCGGCTATTCCACATCGCAATGGTTGCTGGTCATCTCGCAACCCGTTGCCGAACATCTGACTGAAACTTTAGGCTGGCCCGCCATGGTCGCCGATTTCGATCAACGCCGCGTCAAGCTGATTTGCCTCACTGACACCAGATCGACAATGCTGGTCGAACGCCACACGCCGGGTGAAGATATCTCCTTGGCCGGAAGCGCATTGGGGCTGTCCTACCTTGCCTTTGCCTCGGAGGATATCAGCGAGGACATCATCCACGCCACCAGAACCGAATGTCCTGACAATGAACAGGATCGCATCCAGAACGTCCGACGAATCGAGGGCCTGATCGAGGCCAGTCGGCGCTGCGGCTATGTCATCTACGAACAGGCAGATCGAACAGCAATTGCCGCCCCGATCCGCCACGAAGCAAAAGTGGTTGCCGCCATCGGCGTGCGTATTCCCCTTTCGCTTGCAAGGCTCGCGTCAGATCGGGATCAGATCTGCGCCACGGTATTGCAAGCCGCCACCCAAATCTCGGCGCAACTGTCCTAAATTATCTCGGGCTCCTTGGCGTTCAGCAGTTCCAGCCCCCGGTTGATCCGCGCCTGTTTCTCTTTTGAAACATCGATCCGCCCGATCATAAACGTCACCAGAATCGCCGATACAAAACAAAATGCCAGAATAAAATAGGCAAGCTGCTCGGCCTTGGCCGCCGGCACCTCGGCCAGCGGCGCGCCAACCGGGAAATGGATGATGTCGAGAAAAAAGCCGGTAATCAGCGTCATCAGACCGCTTGAAATCTTGATGGCAAAGGTGCTGAAACCCCCGATCAGGCCCTGCTGGCGCTGGCTGGTATTGACTTCGTGCTCATCGGCAATATCTCCGCCCAGCGCCGCGATAGAGACAAAATAACAGCCGAGCGCGATACCCGCCAGGAAGAACAGCCCGATCAGCATCATTGCCAGGCCCACACTGCCAGCCGGCGGCGCCAGTCCCGTCAACGGTGCCAGCAAGGCCGTGGCATTGATGCTGGCAAAGACAATGAACCCCCAGCGGATAACATTCCGACGTTCCCGACGGCCGAACAGAAACGGCAATGCGACGGCGCCTAACACACTGCCAATCGCCTGAGCAGAAATCAGCCCGCCGATATATTTGGGCGGCACCTGCCAAAGATAGGTGATGATATGGATTTTCAAGACACTGATCGAAACAATCGAGATAAATACAAAAATCGATAGACCCAATAGTCTTGGCACATTGGGCGTAATGGTCAGCGCCCGCCATACTGCCTTCAAGCCATCCAATGGCGATAGACCCATGGTCGTCACCGCGACTTCCCGACGCTCCAGATCCATGCAGGATTTATACGTGCCAAGGACTTGCACCAGCATGGTCACGCCGATCACAACCGCAAATGCCAGTGAAAACGCCGGATAATTGGCAGGATCCAGCTGGCCTTTCTCAAACGCCGCACTCGGGCGAAAAAACACCCCGAAAGCGATCAGCGGCAGCGCAATGCGCGCCACACCATTGCCAATGGCGCCCAGCGCAAAAATGCTGGATCGCTCAGCCGGATTGCGGCTCAGCTCCGACCCCACGGCACGAAACGGGATCACATAAAAGGTCATCGCAATGCGGCTGATCAGGGCAAAGCCAAGCAGCCACGCAAATAGCTGCGCCGTCGACATGCCCTGCGGCGGCGAAAACAAAGCAATGAACGACAACACCAAAGGCACGATAGACGCGGCCATCAACGTATGCCGACGGCCGTAGCGCATGTTTTTGAGATTATCGGAAAAATGCCCAACATAAGCATCGGACACGGCATCGACCGCCAGCACGATCAGCACGGCAATACCAACAAGACTGCCAGACAGGCCCTGTACCTGCGTGTAATAAAACAGTACAAACAAATCCCAGGCGAAAAAATAGATACTGTCAGGGATAGACCCGATCCCGAAACTAATTTTCGTGGCCGGACTAATCTTGCGTTCAATCATCGTCATTCAGATCAGCCCTCAATATCTTTGTCCATATCACGCCCGGTCTGAAATCTCAGAGATAACAGGCGGCCTCAGCGGCCGCCTGTTATTCCTAGAAGCGGGTGGAAATGCGAACCCCGCCCCGGCGCGGATCCGGCGCATAGAGCACGAAGGAACGCGAGCCGGGTGACGTGAACAGGGCGCTGAAATCACCCTGCGTAAAGGCGCTCTTGATGGTCCGATCGTTGAAAAGATTGTCCACATATGCCGTGATGGTCCAGCGATCGGCAATTACCGAAAACCGCACATCAACCATGGCAAATTCGCCAAATTTATGCGCGTTGAAATCCTCGAGAAAGCGCTCGCTCTGATATTGCGCCGCTACTTCACCCAGCAGCGAAATGCCATCACTGACCTTTTTGTTATAAGCAAGGGTCACGCTGGCGGCATGCTTTGGCGCCCGCTCCAGCCGCTTCCCGTCGAAATTCAACCTGCATTGCGTGCTCTGTGTGCCGGTGCCGACGGTGGTGATCGCGCAATTTCCGGCCAAGGCAATATTCGTCGCGTTGCGGCTGAAAGATTTATAGTCAGTATATTTGGCATCAAGGTAAGTATAGGCCCCCGTCAAGGACAAATCACGGGTGATCGCAAGTCTGGTGTCGATTTCAAGCCCCTTCACTCGAGCAGCCCCGGCGTTCTGAACGACACCGCGCAAGCCGGTAACCTGGCTGCTGTCAACCACCAACACACTCACCTGCTTGTCGGTGTAATCCATGTAGAAAGCGGCAGCGTTGAATAGCAAACGTCTGTCAAACAAGGAGGTTTTCACACCGATTTCATAGTTCCACAGCTTTTCGGCCCTATAGCCATTGTCCGCGACGTTGTTGAACGTCCCTACCGTCGAAATACCACCCGGCTTCACGCCCTTGGCTGCGCTGAGATAGATCATTTTTTGCGCGTCCAGCTTGTACTGGGCGTAGAATTTTGGCGCAAAGGTGGATTCACCATATTTGATGCCACGCTGCCCGGGCGCACCCGGGTTCGTGCGCAGCGGCGTGGCCCCAGACCCCGAGGCAAGCTGGCTGGTGGTGAAATTGTAAAGATAATCTTCGCGCGCGTAGCGCCCCTCCACGCCAACCGTAAATTTGTCGGTCACATCGAATTCCGCTGTACCATAGCCCGACCAATGGGTGGTGCGACGACCGTCATCCAGCGATCTTATGCTGGGGTTGTTGGCAAGCACGGTATTCAGGCCCGCCGAAGCCCCCGGCGCGGTCAGAATGGTTGCAAAGGTGCCATTGTCCTGCTCAACCTTCTCATACCAGTAAAGGCCGCCGATGGCCCAGCGGAAGCGCCCGGTGCTGAGATCGCCAATCTGCAAATTCTGGCTGATCTGCGTGGTACGGGTATCTACCTTGAACTCGAACAGGAACGGCAGCGGTTCATTGACGCCACCAGGCGCTGGAAGCGACACCGCGGTCGACGCTCGCCCAAAGCCGTCAATATCCTGAAACACGCCGGATTTGGCCTTCAGCAAGCCAGTGCGGGAGGTGAGCTGCACCTCGCCAAAATCATAGGTCAACAGCGAAGTTGCAAAATGCGTCCGCACATAGGAGCCTGGATAATCCTGTCCGGTGCGCGGATTGACGCTGAGCGAAACCTTGTCCCGGCCCACCAGCACAGCTGCTGGGATCGCGTTTATCGAAGCCGGCAGCCTGAGGTTGCCAATGGTCTGGCCCGCAACATTTGCCGGCAATGCAAACGGCGTCGGCGCTCCGTCGATCAGCGAATATTGATAATAAGCCGGCTGACCCTGCGAGCCATCGCTATACATATAATCAAGTTTCGCGGTAAAGTCTTCGGTAAGGTCAAGATCGACCGCTGCACCGATCTGGTAATTTTCATAACCACCGACATCCTTGCCGCTGACAGAGTTTTTGTAATAGCCATTGCCATGCGAATAAGCCGCGTTCAGCCGCGCCCTGACGTGATCCGCCAGCGGGCCACTGATCGCGCCGCCAATTTTATATTCGCCATAGCTGGCGACCTGCGCATTCAAATTCGCTGTGAATGCAGCGGTAGGGCGTTTGGTTATATAGTTGACGGCGCCGCCAAACGCGACCCGGCCATAAAGCGCACTTTGCGGCCCCTTCACAACTTCGATGCGTTCAAGATCAAGCAGCTGCATGTTGAGCAAATTGCCGCCACCTGCAGTCCCCACCGCTTCCGACGAGATATCAACGCCATTCAACAAAATGCCAACCGGCGGACGCCCGCGGGTAGCGGGCAAGCCGCGAATGGTCGGGCGCAGATCCTGCCCGCCAAAATCACGGTCAAGGATCAGGCTGGGCGTCAGCCGGGCGACCGCACTGAAATCGGCAATGCCGGCGCGCTCGATAGCCTCAGCGGAAAACACGTTGACCGAAATCGGCACATCCTGGAGCCGTTCGTCGCGGCGTCGAGCGCTAACAATGATCTCATCTGTATCCCCGACACTGGCAGTTTTAGCTGCCGCCGCGTCCTGTTTCGGGGTAGAATTCGCTTTAATTTGCGCCGCTGCCGGCAAATCAGCGCCCAGAGCGCAGGCGCTCAACAGCAGCCAAAATTTTGCCTGTTTGGACGAAACGAAAAACGCACCTGCAGCATTATTCATCAAGATTACCCCGCCTCATTATATTGCATTTTTCACTGAAAATTTAAAACTAAATCAAGGATTATTATTTCGCTGCGCCATTTTCAAACAAGTTGTTCCCACCCAGCCCGACCAAAAATATCAGGCTCCCACATTGAGCATAGGTGCATAAGGGCGGCTGTAGGAGCGCAAAGGCTGTTGCTGTCTGCATTGCGAAGTCGGGCCGGGCGCCATCGCAATCGATCCTCGGCCAGGGCGCGCAAGGAACGTCTGCCCCTCATCATTATCCGGCGATTGTTCAAACCGATCGGCAAGAGCCTGTGCGTGCTCGATATCCGCGTACTTACCGAACCGACAAGGTCCGCGGCCTTACTTGGCAAATTGCCAGAATGTGAAATGCTGTCGGGCCGCGTCGTCGCGTGTCCAACGTTTGCAACGATTGACTGTTGCTCAGGATATCGACACCGGCGGTGCGAGGCTACCTATCCAGGCGACAAGTCCAAGGATGGCGACACCGGCAAGTATCTCCAGCGTCAGGCTGAGGCGTAGCTGCTGCCGGACGTGCCGCGACGCGGCGCGGGTCGCGGCACGCCCGAGGGCAGGGGTCAGGCGAAAGCGGTTGATCGAGGCCAGCGCAAGCATGCCGGCAAACAGCGCCAATTTGGTCAACAGCAATTGGCCATAGGCCGATGTGCCGACCGACAACAGGTTCGAAGGGCCGATCAGCAGCCAGGAATTGATGAGGCCTGTGCTCAACACGACAGCAACGCTGGCCGTGCCTAGCGACGCGAAGCCTGCCAGGGCGCGGTGCAATTCCACGGCATCATCCTGTCCAACGGTAACCAGCCATAGCAACGATGCGAGCGCGCCGACCCAGACGCCGGCGGCAAGCAGATGCATGATGTCGGCGACAAGGTGAACCACACCGGTGCGACCGTCATCCATGACAGCATGGCCCGACCAGGCCAGTGACCCCAGCGCAACTGCGCCGCAAAGCGCAACGGCTGCCAGGCGGGATCGGCCAGCGCGGCGATTGCGCATCAGGGCGGTAGCGGCCGCGAAAGCGCCCATCCGGACAAGAAATGCTGCCCCCACCGCCGTTTGCGTGATCAGCATGGCAAATGTTGCCGCATCGACGTCTGCCAGCGGTACGCCGCTCATTGTCGCTGCAAGAAGCGCCAGCCCCAGGGCGGAAAGCAAGGTTCCAGCCGCTGCCGTCAGCTGGATGACGGGACGCAAGGGCACATTCGCCCGGGCGCTTGCGCCCGAATAAACCGCAAACATCGAAACGCCGAACAGCAGCATGAGATCGGCTACCAGTGCCCAGCGCACCATGATGCCGGCGGCGGCGGCCAAAGCTATTTGACCGTAAAGCTGTAACTGCCTTCGACGCGGTGGGTGTCGGCGGTGACGGCATGCCAGCCCAGCGCGTAGGTGCCGGCGGGCAGCGGCGCCTTCAACGTGCCGACCAGTGTCCTGCCGTCGGCAGCAAGCACCGACGTCACCGCGCCGACCGACATCGGCGACGTCATCTTCATGCCCGGCATATCGGTCATCAGGATATTCATTCCTGAAAACTGCGCGACCAATGCTTCGCTGAAACTCAGCTTGAGCTGGTTGGTGCTGGCAATCGTGCCATTTGCCGCAGGCGACGCTGCGACAAGCCGGGGATGCGCCTTTGCTGCCGTCGCCAGCGACAGCGTGCCGAGCGCCAAGGCGAGGCTGGCTATTTTGATCGGGGCGCGCGCATAAAACGACATGATGGTCTCCAGATGGTTGTCGTTGGTGATACGCAGCGGACGTCGCTGGCCCTCAATAATGACAACAGCAGCCAAAATCAGGCTTGCGCTGCCAGCGACATGAGGGCGGCTTGCCTGATCTGCGTATCAGATGTGACGACCCGGGAGATTGGCATGACAGACAGTATCGATCGGGCGCTGCAGAGGCTTGGACAGGCCGAACTGCCTGCGGCATCGGATGACCTGCAACGCGGCGTGATGGCGCGCATCGATGCGCGGATAAACGCGCGCGAAGCACGCCCGTCGCTCGGCGTCGGTTTTGGCGCCGCGGCGCTGGCAATGAGCATCGGACTGGCCAGTGTCAGTGTCGCGCCGGCCCCCGAAAAGGCGCCGCTGGAACTATCGATATTTTCGGCAAAGGCAGTGTTTGCACCGGCGACATTGCTGGCGACCGAGGGATGACACCGAAACTGCGCCATGCCCTGCTGGTCGCGCTGATCGCCTTTTGCGCCGGGATCGCTGGCGCCTTTGTCGGACGCACGATCATACCGCCGCCATCGCCGCCACCGGCCGAACTGCATGATTTCCTGCACAATGGTCTTGATCTCGATGCGGGCCAGCGCGCCAGGCTCGAAGCGCTGGAAGCCGCCTTCGCGATCAAGAGACGCGCGCTGGAGGCCGAATTGAGCGCAAACAACGCTGGACTGGCCCGGGCAATCGCGCTTGAGCATGGCGACGGGCCAGAAGTGACTGCGGCGGTCGACCGTTCGCACCATGTGATGGGCGAATTGCAAAAGGCTACCCTTGCGCATATTTTCGCGATGCGGGCATTGATGCGCAGCGATCAGGCGTCAAAGTTCGATGCAGCCGTGACGCGGGCGCTCACCGCTGGCGGTAAATGAGCGATGCTGACCGCCAGGCGGCGGTGAGGACCGACCTTGCAACATGTTCCGACGGCGAGTTGGCGATGCTGGCACGCGATCGGGGCAACGCGGCGTTCGCCGTCCTGATGCAGCGCTACGAAACGCGTATCTACCGTCTCATTCGCAGCCATATCGGCCAAAGCGACGAGGCAATCGATCTTGTTCAGGAAAGCTTTGTCGCGGCGTGGCTTGCGCTGGGCACTTACGACCCGGCGCGGCCCTTCGGCAGCTGGCTGGCCAGAATTGCCATCAACAAATCGCGTGACTGGGGGCGCCGCCGCGCCGTGCGCAAATTCTTCAGCTTTGCCGCAACACTCGACGGCGACACATTGGAAATCGCGGATGAAAGCATCGCTGCCGACGTCACCGCCATCGATCGGCAACGCATGGCGGCGGTAGCGCGCGCCCTGCCGGAACTGCCGGCCCAGCTCAAGGAACCGCTCATCCTTTGCGCCGTCGATGGCTTGTCACAGGCGGATGCCGCCGCTGTGCTCGGCATCAGCGAAAAGGCCGTGGAGACGCGGATACGGCGCGCCCGGGCACGCTTGTCGGCGATTCTGGGCGATGCTTGAGGGCCGTTGTCCGAAAATGCGTATAAGCCATGACGCTGGCGCAGCCGCGCATCAGGGATTGCAGCAATTGTGTTGATCGGCAAATGTTGAAGCATCAGCGCGGGATCATGGTTCTTGCCGGCATTGCCGGGTTGCTGTCGGGCTGCGCGACGCTGCAGCCCGGGCTCGATCCGCCGCAAATCAATCAATTGCTGGCGGCGCGTGGCGCGCCGCAACTGGGCTGGGAGCAGAATAGCAGTGGCGCCGATCAGGCGCTGATGACGCAATGGCTTTCTGAACCGATGACCGCCGAGCGTGCCGTTCGCGTCGCCATGCTGCGCAGTCCGCGCCTGCAGGAAGAATATGCCCGGCTGGGGTTGGCGCGGGCCGACATCATGGAGGCGGTGCAGATCGCCAACCCGCGTTTCACGATCGGAAACCTCAATGCCCTGGGCGGTCCCGGTAGTCAGCTGACATTGGGGCTCGCGATGCCGCTGGTCGACCTTCTTGTGCTCCCCGCCCGGGTTCGCCTGGCCCGGTCCGATTTTGAACGCGCCAAACTGGCGATTGCAGCATCCGTGCTTGGCGTCGGCTTCAATGTCGAATCGGCCTGGTATGATTATGTCGGCAGCCAGCAAGTCGCCGACATGCGGGCGGCGGTCGCATCGGGCATGACCACCTCTGCCGAACTCGCCCGGCGTTTTTATGCTGCCGGCAACATCAGCGAACTCCAGCTGAAGCGCGAGGAAGCCGGCGCGAGCCAGGCGCGGATCGATGCGGCACGGGCGCTCGTTGCGGCGCGGCTGGCGCGACTCGATCTCAATACGACCATCGGCCTTTCCGGTGCCGACGCCGAATGGCAGACAAGCGACCGACTGCCATTGCCGGTTGCGGCCGAAGACGATCCCATCCTGCTCGAGGCCATGGCGAACCAGGGCAACCTCGCCCTGCTGGCAAAGGCGCGCGAGGTCGATATCCTGCGCAGCGCCGCTGGCATAACCCGCAATCTGCGGTTGCTCGGCGATACCCAAATCGGTTTTGAACGCGAGCGCGAAATCGATGGCTCGAAAATCCAGGGGCCGACAGCGAGCATCGAAATCCCGATTTTCAACCAGGGCGGTGCCCGTGTTGCCCGTGCCGAGGCGCGCTATCTGCAGGCCCGCGCCCAGCTGCTGGCGTTGCAATTGCAGACCGACAATGCCGTGCGGCTGGGCGCGGAGCGAGTGCGCGTGCTTAGCGAGATTGTCAGGACCCACCGCGACGCGTTGATTCCAGCCCGCGAGACAGTGGTCGAACGCAGCCAGCAGGAACAGAATTTCATGCTGATCGGCGTGTTTGAACTGATCCAGGCCAAAACCCAGGAATATGACGCTTATCAAGGTTATCTGGAGGCGATCCGCGACTATTGGCTGGCCCGGCTCGACCTGATGCGGGTCGTTGGCGCGCGGCTGCCGAGCGAGCAGGAAGCCACCGGCCAGACGCGCAGCGTTCGTGAAATCCTGACGCCGCGCGGCATTGCCATGGACCATGGCGGCCATGGTATGGCAGGGGCAGGTGCAGGGGCAGAAGGCGGGGCAGGGGCGGCGCCGCAACCCATGGCCGACATGCCGGGCATGAACCATGCCTCGCCGGGCGCGTCGGCAGCTTTGCCCGAGCCGCCGCCGCCGCCGGCCCACCAACATCCGGGAGGCCCATCATGATCGTTGATCGCCGTAACCTGTTGCTGCGCACAGGCGCTGCTGCTGCCGCCGGCGCCCTTGTCGCTGCCGATCGCGCCACGGCGCAGGCCAATCACATGGGCGCGATGGACCATGGCGCGATGGCAATGCCGGCGAATCCCGCCCCGAATCCCGCCGCAATGCCCCGCGGACCACGCGATCCGCGCTACATCCCCGTCCGCACCCTGAACGGCTGGACGCTGCCGTGGAAAATGGTCAATGGCGCCAAGGAGTTTCACCTTGTTGCCGAGGAAATCATCCATGAATTCGGCCCCGGCTCCAAGGCGACATGCTGGGGTTACAACGGATCGACGCCTGGCCCGACAATAGAGGCGGTCGAAGGCGACCGGGTGCGGATTTATGTCACCAACCGGCTGCAGGAACACACCAGCGTGCATTGGCACGGCCTCATCCTGCCGTCGGGCATGGACGGGGTGGCGGGGCTCACCCAGCCGGCGATCGGCCCGGGCGAAACCTTTGTCTATGAATTCACGCTGCGTCAGCACGGCAGCCATATGTACCACCCCCATGCCGATGAAATGACCCAGATGGCGTTCGGCATGATGGGCCTGTTCATCATCCACCCGCGTGGGGGGGAGCCGGTGGCGATCGATCGCGACTATGCCTTCATCCTGCACAATTGGGCGCTGCATCCCGGCACCTGGCGCCCCGACCCGTCGATCATGGTCGATTTCAACCTGTGGACGTTCAATTCCAAGGTGTTTCCAGCGATCGATGCGATGGTGGCGCGAACCGGCGAGCGGGTCCGCATCCGGATTGGCAATCTGTCGATGTGGAACCACCCGATCCATTTGCATGGGCATTCGTTCGAGGTCACCGGCTCCGATGGCGGTCGCCGGCCGCGCGGGCAATGGACATCGGAAGTCACCGAAGTCGTCAATGTCGGGCAGATGCGCGATATCGAATTTGTGGCGACGCCGGGGGATTGGTCATTCCATTGCCACATGTCGCACCATACGATGAATGCCATGGGGCACGGCGTGCCAAACCCGACGGGTGTCGATCAGACGGGTGTCGAGGCGCAAGTCCGGGCGATGCTGCCCGGCTATCTGAAGATGGGCCGCGCCGGCATGGCCGAGCATCAGGAGCACACCGACGGCGGCCATCAGGGGCCACCCAATACCATGGCGATGATGGTCGGCAACGGCCAGTTCGGCAATATCGAGATGGGCGGCATGTTCACCGTGGTGAAGGTCCGGGATGATATCGCCCGCGGTGATTATCGGGACCCTGGCTGGTATCGCTTCCCCGCCGGCACCGTATCGCGCCGGGTCAGCACCGACCCCGATTTTGGCGCGCCTGTGCGCCGCAGCGTCTGACAAACAGGCCATATCGCCATGATCAAGCGCATCATCACTGCCGTCGTGGCATTGCTTGCAGGCGTGCCGGCGCTGGCGCAGACGGTCGATCCCCATGCCGGCCATACCATGCCGGGCGCCGCGGCCGGGGTGCCGGTCGATCACAGCAAAATGATCATGACTATGCCGCCGGCTGCTGCCGATAACCCGATGCCCGGCATGGACCATGGCACGATGAACCATGGCGGCATGACCATGACGCCCGCGCCAAAAGGCATCACCCGCAAAAACATCGGCCCGGCCGAGGCCGCGCTGCAAGCCTTTCTGGATGCGCTGGAAGTCGGCAATCGCGACCTCGCCATCGCGCGTCTGGCGCCCGACTTGACCGTCGTCGAGGATGGCGCCGAAGAACGATATGCGGAATATGTCGGTGGCCACCTCGCCGCCGATATCGCGTATCAAAAGTCGGTAAAGACCATCCTGCTGGAACGCAGCATATATAATGACGGCCCGTCGCGAGCACGGATCGTGTCGAGGATCCGCATGGTTGGCAACCGCAGCGACAAGCCAATCGATACGCTGATCGACGAGAAAGCGGTGTTGGCAAAATTGCCGAATGGCTGGAAAATTCTGCGCATCGAATGGATTTCGGCAAAATAGCGGGCCGTGGTCGCGTCGCAGCCAGTGCGTCACGATTTCACAGACGTTGTTCAAGACGCTGAAATCGGAACCGGTCTACTGGCATGACAATCACCATGTGCCGGCTTTCATTTTCGCCTGCCGCGCCGCTTCACGCGCGCTCGTGGCTGGTTCCGGCCCTTCAGGCGGGAAGGCCGGCAGCGAGCCGCCGGGTTCGTAGGTGGCGATAACGGTGCCGTTGGGCGTCACCTGGTGATCGATCATCCGCAGCATGTTGGCGGGCGTGCCGTCGCCGAACAGCCGCTTGCCCCCGCCCAACGTCACCGGAAACGTCATCAGCATCAGCCGGTCGAGGAGGCCCGCTGCCAGCAGCCCCGGATAGATCGTTCCCGATCCCTGAATAATCAGATCGGGGCCGTCGCCTGCCTTCAGCGCTGCGACATCGTCCATGCCCGTCAGGCGATGGCTGTTCGCCCATTCCAGCGGCTGGTCGCCGTGCGTCAGCACATATTTGTTGGCGCGGGTAAAGGCCTCGCCCATCGCTGCGCCTTCACCCTCGACATAGGGCCAATAGGCGGCAAAAATGTCATAGGTCCGACGGCCGAGCAAAAGATCATAGGGCTTTGCAAAAAAACCGCCGATCGCGTCGTTGACGCCCTCGTCCCAGCATTTGAACATCCAGCCGCCTTCACCAAAGCCGCCGGTCGTATCTTCGGTCGGTCCGCCCGGGGCCTGCATGACGCCATCGAGTGTAAGGAAAACGCTGCCAATGATTTTACGCATGAGCAGTCGCCCCGTTTACTGCCGCCTCGATGGCCGCAATATCGATCCTGGTCATCGTCATCATGGCCTGAAAGGCCCGCGCCGCCACTTCGCCCCCGGCCGCCATCGCGTCGCTCAGCGCTGTCGGCGTGATCTGCCATGAGAGGCCCCATTTGTCCTTGCACCAGCCGCACTGGCTTTCGCTGCCACCATTGCTGACAATGGCGTCCCAATAGCGGTCAGTCTCGGCCTGATCGGCGGTCGCGACCTGAAAGCTGAAGGCTTCGCTATGCTTGAAAATCGGCCCGCCGTTCAGCCCGATGCAGGCGATGCCGAGCACGGTAAACTCGACCGTCAGCGCGTCGCCCAGCTTGCCGCCGGGATAATCACCCGGTGCCCGGTGGACCTTGCCGACATGGCTGTCGGGAAAGGTTGCGGCGTAGAAATTCGCTGCTGCTTCGGCATCGCCCTCGTACCACAAACACAGGGTATTTTTCGTCATGACCTAAGCTTTCCTTTTGCCCAATAGCGCAAACGCGGCGCCCTGCGGGTCGATGCCGTTCAGTGAGAAATCGCCGCCTGGAACCTCTATCGGGCCGTGCAACACCTGCCCGCCATGCGTAGTGACAGCCGCCGCCGCCACGTCGATATCGGCAACCCGGAAGTAAAACGTCCAACCCGAAACCGGCACATGCGGCGGTTTGGGCATCACCGCGCCCAGCATCCCCTGGCCCATCGCTGCTCCGTCGGACGCGTTTCCGGCATGATCGGAGGGGCCGGCGTGCCGGATGAATTCATAGCTGCCCATCGGCCCCATATCCATCTCCCCATCCTTCACCCAACCAAAGCGCTGGCCGTAAAAATGCAGCGCGGCTGCGGGGTCGCTCGTCGCCAGCTCGTTCCAGGCGCAATGCCCATCCAGCGGCCGGTCATAGGAAAACGCGTTGCTCGCCTTGTCGGGGTCGTTGGCGGGCGGCGTCGGCTTCATCACATAAAACGCCGCGCCCTGCGGATCGCTGAGCATAGCAAAGCGCCCGATCCCCGGCATGTCATGCGCCGGCATCAGCACCCTGCCGCCGCCATGTTCCACTGAGGCGACGGTCTTGTCGACATCATCGACCAGCACATAACCGACCCATGCCGGCCGCGCGCCGCCTGCCAGCATTTCGGGGATCAGTGCGAGCAAACCGCCGACGCCGCCTCCCACAGCCTCGATTTCACGATAATCGGGCTGGTTGCCGATCTTCCAGGGCAGGATCGCTTCGTAAAAGACCGTTGCCGCATCGGCGTCGGTCGTCATCAGTTCGTACCAGATCCAGTCGCCATGTCTGTTTGCCATTCTGTTCGCCATGTCATTTTTCCTGAATACAGATCGCTTCGAACGCACCGAGGATCATGCGCTTGCTGTCGAACGGCGGCTCGCCTTGCATGCGCTCGTCCGTCATCAGGCGCTCCCACCCCGAAGCGCGCGTGGCCTTGTCTGGCCATTCGATATAGCCGAATACAATCTCTTCGCCTTCGGGCGCCTGCACAGCGCGGTAGAAATCCGTGATTGTGCCATGGGGAACGTCGTCGCCCCAGCCATCGACGACGCGTGTCGCACCAAATTCGATGAAGAGCGCGTCGATGCGGTTCGTATATTCGACATAGGCCGTTTTGTCGGCGGTCGGCACACTTGCGATAAAGCCATCAATAATCATGGTCAGCCTTTCTGTGGCAGCGTGTGGGCAATCGACCAGCGATAGCCTAACGGATTGGTTATCTGGCCATAACGGTCGCCCCAGGACATATCGGCGACCGGCATTACGGGCCTGGCGCCTGCCGCGACGGCGCGATTGAACCATGCGTCAGCATTGTCGACTTGCAGGTGGATCGTCAGGCCTCTGGGCGGGCCGGAGTCGATATCGGCAGGGTCGACATATTCAGGAAATTCATCGTGCAGCATCAGCGAGGCGCTGTTGATATGGAGATGCGCGTGCATCAGGCGCTTGCCGTCATCAGCGACTTGCCGTCGCAATTCGGCAGCGCCGAACGCCGCGATATAGAAATCAATTGCCTGCGCAGCCTGGCCGCCGCCTGTCTGGAGCATCGGCGTCAGGCCATGGGCCGGCGGACTAACGATATCATCTGCCATAGTCACTTCGCCTCTCCGCCGGGGACGGGAACGCCGCACAGTAAAGCGACGTAATGTTTCAGATAGGCGACGCTCTGCCGGGCGATCATCGGGTCGTTTCGCGCCTTGGCAAGGATGAATCCGCCCTGCAGAACGGCCTGGGTGTGCAACGCTAGCGACCGCGGATTGATAGCCTCGACACGGTGGTCTGCTAGCGCTTCGGCAATGTCGGCAACCAGCGTTTCGGCGTGGCCGGTGATGCTCGCGTCGCAGGCAGCGCGGATTGCGGGACTGCTCTCATGAACTTCCTGGACCATGGTGCCGACAAGACAGGTAAATTCCGCCACGTCGCCGGCAATCAATTCGGCACGGAAATCAAGATAGGCAAAGACACGGTCGAGCGGATCGGCGGGGGCATGGTAAGCGGCCTTTGCAAACAGTGCCGAGGTCGTTGCCGCCCAATGATCGGCCGCTGCCACGCCCAGCGCCTCCTTTGAAGCAAAATGATGAAAGAACGCGCCCTTGGTGACGCCAGCGTCGGCGCACAGATCATCGACACTGGTGGCGGCAAAGCCTTTTTCGCGGACAAGCCGCGTGGCGGCGTCCAGCAATCTGGGCCTGGCACTGGTTGGCTTGCTCAAAGGGGCGCGACTCGACATGCAGCAAAACATACCGACCAGTTGGTATGTTGTCAAGGAAGGCTGTGATCGCTGCCTGATGCGCCGCGTGCGCAATCAGCTATGGTTGACGAAGGCCGTTTTGGTGTCTTCGGCCGGATTGGAAAGTTTAGGTTACCATCAGGCACGCGCCAACGGCGCACCACGCCGACATCGCCTGCGGCGGGCGCCAGTGTCCGCGCAATGGATATACCCGACCGGCAGCGCCTGCTGGCAGATCACGGGAGCAACACCGCCTTGGTCACAAGACCAGCTTTGTGGTCGGCGATGGCGCGGGCGATGTCGGTGAGCTTGTAGGTTCGGATCATCCGGTCGAACGGCAGCCGCCCGGCACGATAATGGGCGATCAGCGCCGGGATAAAGCTGTCGGGATCGCTGTCTCCCTCGACGATGCCACGGATGCTCTGGCCCATGGCAATCAACTGGTTGATGTCGCCGGGCAAGGCCGTTCCGGGCGGCGACGCGGCAACAAGCCCAAGGACACCCTTGCTGCCAAGACAGGCCATGGCATCGGCCAGAACCGCCGGGATGCCTGTCGAATCAAAAGCATAATCGACGCCCAGCGGCGCAATGTTGCGCACCGCCGCGGCAATATCGGGCATCTCGTCAGGGTCGAGACTATGCGTCGCCCCAAATTCAAGACCAAGGCTGCGGCGACTGGCGTGCGGTTCAACGAGGATGATCGTGGCGCAGCCCTGAAGTTTTGCGCCCATGACGGCGCTGAGGCCCACCGACCCGCCACCGAGGATCAGGATGCTGCTGCCCGGCCGGGCGGCAAGCGAATTCATCACGCCGCCGGCCCCGGTCTGAACGCCGCAGCCCAGCGGCCCGAGCAGTTCCAGCGGCAGGTCGGCTTCGACGCGCACGACATTGCTCTGCTGGGTCAGCGCATGGCTGGCAAACGATGATTGACCAAAGAAATTGCCGGTGACCGGGCCATCGGCGTTGTGGATCGTTGCCGAACCATCGGCACGCGCCCCGGCAAAATTCAGCGCCTGCATCGATCGGCAATAGGCCGGCGCGCGGTCTGCACAATGGTTGCACAGCCCGCAGGAGCGAAAGCTGAGGACGACATGGTCGCCCGGCTGTACCTTGGTGACAGCGCTGCCGATGGCCTCGACGACGCCGGCGCCTTCATGGCCCAGCACAGCCGGAAAACGATACCAGGCTTCGCCGGATTCCTGGATCATCAGATCGGTATGGCAAAGGCCGACGCCGACGATGCGCACCAGGATTTCTTCGGGGCGCGGCGCATCGAGCGTCAGCGTTTCGATCGTAAAGCCTGGCTTACCGGTGTGACAGACAGCGGCGATGATCTGCATCTGCCCCTCCTTTTCAGCCGGCGGTCTGGCCGCCATCGATGCGGATCGTGGCGCCGTTGATGAAACGCGCTTCGTCGCTGAGCAGCCAGGTAACCAGGCTGCCGATGTCCGCCATCGTGCCGAACTGGCCGCCGGGGATGCTAGCGCGCAGGGACGCAAAAATCTCTGGCATTTGCCTTTCAAAGTCGTGCATCTTTTCGGTTTCGATGATGCCCGGCGCGATGACGTTGACGCGGATTCCGGCGTCGCCATAATCAAGGGCGGCGGAATGGCTGAGGCCGATGACGCCCCATTTCGCCGCCGCATAATCCGCCATGTGGCGCGTGCCGCGCACCCCGGCCGCCGAGGCATTGTTGACAATTACGCCACCGCCTGCCGCCATCAGCAGTGGAATCTCGGCCTTCATCAGCAAGAACGGCGCGGTCAGGTTGGTGGCGATGCTGGCGTGCCAGCGATCATCGGGTGTTTCGTGCAAGGGCGCGCTGCCAAAGGTGGCGCCCAGATTGTTGAACACACAATCGAGTTTGCCAAAGCGGCTGGAAACTTCGGCAAACGCTGCCGCGATCGAGGCCGGGTCTGTGCCATCGAGCCCCAGCGGCACGGCCTTGCCGCCAGCGTCGCGGATGCGGGCGGCGACGTCCTCGCAAGCCGCCAACCGCCGGGCCGCGGCAATGACCATGGCCCCTTCGGCGCCGGCCCGCAGCGCCGTTTCACGGCCCATCCCGGAACTGGCGCCGACGATCATGCAAAGCTTGCCGTTCAATCGCACAGGAGGTCTGCCTCGGCCAGAAACACGTTGATCCGATCGGCCTTGTCGGCATCGCCTGTCGCCATTGCGGTTTTTGCTGCGGGCAACAGGGCAAAGGCGGTTTTGGCATTGGCATCGAGCGGGCCGTGCTCTCCGTGCAGCCACAAAGTGCGTTGCACCACGAGCGGCAACCGGGCCAGCACATCATGCCGAAACACCGCCTGATAGGGCTGGTGATAGCTATCCAGAGCGCCGAGCAAATCCATCGTCAGATCATGGAGCAGGCGCGGTTCGAACTGGCCCCCCTGGCGCAGATGGTCCGCGTCCTGACGATAGTGCGGCCAAAAGAGCATCTGGTCGCGAATGAGGTTCCAGGCCCAGGCGAATTGCGTGCCCGACGCATCCGGCGCGCGTGGCGGCGCATAATGCGCGAGGAACTCGGCGCGCTGATCGACCGACAGAATGGCGACGCCATCAAGGATGAGGCGCCGCACCCGATCGGGATGGCCGATTGCCCATTCGATGGCGATATGCGCGCCGGTATGGGTGCCATATAGATCGATCAAATCATGGCCGATGGCGCTGCAAAGTCGGTCGAGCATGGCGGCATAGCTGGAAAGGCCGGGCTCGGGATCGGCGGGCGGGCAGGACAGACCATTGCCGGGCGTGTCGGGCAGGATGACGCTGCGGCTGGCAGCGATGGCAGTGGCCAGCGGTTCCAGTGATTTCGAAGAAGCAGGCGAGGCATGGAGCATGACCAGCGGCACGCCAGCAGCCGACTGATTGCAGCGATAATGCAGCAAGCCCTCGGACAGCCGCGCGAACCCGCGATCGATGGCGGCAGTCGAGAAAGATTGATCGTCTGGATGTCTGGTTGAACTGGCCATGGCTATCGAGCGTGCTGCATAACCAGCGCTGATGCCAATCACATCTTCAGGCAATGGCATAGCTTTGCTGCATGTTAATCAGCCAGCTTGGCAATGGTCCAGAAATGCCCGTTATCTTGATCGGGAAAGCGTGCGCCGTCGCTGGTTAGCCGAATATGCCGTCGGGCTGCGAACGCCCATCATTCTCAGGCGATGGCAGCGTCTTGTCCCAAGGCCGTGCGCCTGCGCACAAGCTTGTCGCCGCAGACGCTATCGAGGATCGTCAAAGCCTAGAAACGATAGCCGAGCGAGGCGCCATATTGGCGGCGGTTGGCGCCGGTGACATAGGGTGACGCGACCGAATAATTGACCGAGTCAAAAAAGCGCACACCGGCCACCGGTGTGTTGTTGTTGAACACGTTATTGGCGAATAATTGCAAGGTAATGCCGCCCTTTTTCAGCGTGGCGCGCAGGTCGACGGTTTCAAAGCCTTCAAAGCGTTGCAGATTATCGGCACGCACAAAGCTTTCGGATTGCATGACCAGATCGGCGCGCAGTTCTGCACTGAAATCATTGGCGAACGGGATGTTGAAGCGCGGGCTGACGACAATCTTGTGGTCCGGCACATAGGGCAGGTGCTTGCCATCAAAATTGATCGGCGGAAGTCCGGCTCGGATCAGCACCGCCGCCAGCGAATCATCGACGAACTTGCTGTAGCGGGCATGGGTATAGGCATAATTGCCGGAGACACTGAACCAGTCGGAAACCCGCGCCGTTGCCTCCAGTTCAAGTCCGTATATGGTCGATTCAGCGACATTGCAGGTGTAGGTCAATTGCGTTGAGGTGACGCCTGGAATCGGTGGATTCTGGCAAGCGGCCTGTTGGTCGTTCCAGTCCATGTAATAAGCCGCGGCATTGAAGCGAAGTCGCTTGTCCAACAGATCGGTTTTCAGTCCAATTTCGTAATTGTTGCTGAATTCCGGCTGATAGGTGCGCTGGGAGGCAAAGATATTGTTCCCGGTATTGAAGCCGCCGGTTTTGGCGCCGCGCGCATAGCTTGCGTAGACGAGGACATCATCGCTGGCGCGATAATCGAGGATGACGCGGGGCGTCCAGAAACTGAAGCTTTGTGAAAGGTTGAAAACGGCGATTGAACCGACCGTGCCGGCCGGGTTCGACGGGCCTTGCACGAAGTCCTGATCTTCATGTTCATAGCGAAGTTCACCGGTCACGCTAAAGCGGCTGGTCAGCCGATAGGTGGCCGATGCGAAAGCCGAGATTGCCTTGGTATCGACCTGGCTGCGCGGGTAGCGATAGGCGGCTGCCTGCGCCGTATAATCGGTGATCGCCAGTGCGCTTGGCAGGGAAATGCCGCGATCATAGCCGATTGAGCGGTTGTTGTAGTAAAACGCCCCGACCAGCCACTTGAACGGACCGTCGCCAGTGGAGGTCAGCCGCAGTTCCTGGCTGAAATCGCGTGAGCTGCCGTCGTTCGATGACAGCGCAAAATCGCTTTTGCCAAAAGGAATGGCCGGTGCAAACGGGAAGCCGAAATTCGGGCAACCGGTCGGCCGATCGCAAACCGTATTGTCGCCGTCAAACGTGTATTCGGCGCTGCGATGGGCATAGGCGCTGATCGAGGTCAGCGCCACGGGCCCGAAATCATATTCGAGATCGCCGCTGACACGCACGGTTTCCTCTCGATCGCCATAGCTTCCGCCGGGCAGGCCGGTGACGGACCTTGTGTTGACCGTGACGCCATTTTCGGGAATTACCGGCACCTTGCCGGTGAACAACAAGTTGCGCGGTTGTGATGCCGAGCCGCCCGAAGGTGTGCCGGGGAAACTGTTGTTGTGGATGACGTTGGATGGCGGCTGGCCATTGTCTTCCTTGGAATAACTGCCGCGCACGGTGATGCGCAGATCCTCAACCGGCGTCAGTTCGAGCGTCGCGATACCGCCGTAATTCTTGGTGAAATCGACCTTTCCGCCGTCGATGGCGCTGGTGTACCAGCCGTCAAATTCGCGATAGAAACCGCCGACGCGAACACGTACGCCTTTGGCCACTTCGCCGCTGACGCTGCCCTGGATCTTGTAAAGGCCATCCTGGCCGATGGTGCCATCGACACTGGCGCTCAATTCTGCGGACGGACGCCGGGTTACATAGTTGATGGCGCCAGCAAATGTATTGCGACCGTAAAGCGCCGATTGCGGCCCCTTGACGACTTCGATACGCTCCATGTCGTTCAGCTCAAGATCGACCCCGGCCTTCCCGGACAGATAGATGCCGTCAAGAAAGACACCGACGTTGAGCGCGCCAAAGGTCTGCGCCGCGCCGCGGATGATCGGCAGCTGGTTCTGGGCGCCAAACAAGGGCGTGAAGTTCAAACCGGGCGTCAACTTTGCCACATCGGCAAGGCGTTCGATGCGGGCCGAACGAATTTCCGCGTTGTCAAAGGCCCGGATCGTCAGCGGCACATCCTGCAGATTTTCGGA
>JBBRIC010000029.1:0-26666 GCA_038221665.1 Sphingomonadales bacterium | reverse complement strand
CATCAATCCGCGGCTGTTCGATGACCAGATCGCCTATATCGCCAATCATGCCGAAGATCTGGTGCTGTTTTTCGATTTGAGCTTTGTCGGGCTGGTCGAACGGCTTGCCCCCCGGTTGCCGACGATCCGGCATTTCGTGCTGCTGACCGATCGCGAGCATATGCCGGCGTCGCCGCTCGGGCTGATTTGTTATGAAGAGCTGATCGCGGCAGAATCGCCCGATACGCCATTTAGCCTTGTCGATGAAAATGCCCCGGCCGGGCTGTGTTACACCAGCGGCACCACCGGCAATCCCAAGGGCGTCCAGTACAGCCATCGTTCCAATGTGCTGCACGCCATGGCCGCGAGCATGACCGACACATTCGGGATCGGCGCCCGCACCAGCGTGCTGCCGATCGCGCCGATGTATCATGCCAACGCCTGGAGCCTCCCCTATACCGCCGCGCTGTCGGGCGCCAAGCTGGTGATGGGCGGGCCGAATTTCGATGCGCCCACACTGCAGAAACTGATCATCGAGGAAGACGTCGATCTGGCGCTGGCGGTGCCGACCGTCTGGCTGTCGATGCTGCAGCATCTGGAGGCCAAGGGCGGCGGGCTTGGCAGGCTGAAACGCACCGCCATCGGTGGCTCTGCCGTGCCCAGAAGCATGATCGAGGCGTTCGACAGGCTGCACGGTGTCACTGTCATGCAGCTCTGGGGGATGACCGAAATGTCGCCGCTTGGCACCATCGGCGCGCCGCTGCCCGAAATCGAGGCCATGACCTATGAAGAACAGCTGGATTTCCGGATCAAACAGGGTCGCGGGGTTTTTGGCGTTGAAATGAAGATCATCGGCGATGATGGCGCCGAATTGCCACGCGATGGCAGGGCCTTTGGACGGCTGCTGGTCAAGGGACCATGGATCGTTGGCAGCTATTACAAGGGCGATGGCGGCCAGGTTCTGGATGGCGAAGGCTGGTTCGATACCGGCGATGTCGCCACACTGGACCGATACGGCTATATGCATATCGTTGATCGATCAAAGGACGTCATCAAATCCGGCGGCGAATGGATCAGCTCCATCGATCTTGAAAATGCCGCTGTCGGCGCGCCGGGGGTGGCCGAGGCGGCGGTAATCGGCATCCACCATCCAAAATGGGATGAACGTCCGTTGCTGCTGGTCCGCCAGAAAGACGGCGCGACGGTGACCAAGGCCGGCGTTCTGGCCTATCTTGACGGCAAGATCGCCAAATGGTGGACGCCCGATGAAGTGCTGATCGTCGATGATCTGCCGCACACGGCAACCGGCAAGCTGTTGAAGACCGAATTGCGCGAGCGCTACAAGGATTTCAAGCTGCCCACAGCATGATCGCTGTGGCGGTTGAATTCGGCGTTTCAGGTAGCAACCGCAGCAATGGCCACGGCGATGAACAAAAAACCGATGCCGGCCAAAAAACTGCGGTCGGCCCAATGACTGCCACGGCCATCGGATCGGCCGTGCCGGATAGCGAGATAGGATAACAGGCACGACAGCAACAGCAACGCTGCGGCAAACCAGGCGGCTTCATCGGCCACGGAGCCATTGCGCCCGGTCAATTTCAGCCCGGTAATGAGGAAGAAACAGACGCCGAGCAGGTTGGAGGCGGCGTTGAGGATATTGGGGTAACGATCCATGCGCGGCTCCTGGTTGGCGAACGGATGGACCAGCCCTGCGCATCAGTCAAACAGGCCCGGTTCGGCATCCGGCCGGCGAAATCGGCTGCAATCAAGTAGCGGTGCCGGTCCATCGAGACCGTGTTTTGCACGCGCCTTTTCAAACCGCTGGCGCATCAGGCTCGCATAGGGCCCATGGCCGGCAAAGCGTTCGAAAAAGCGCGGGTCATTGTCGCGGCCACCGCGCATCTCGGTAATATGTTGCATCACCCGTGCCGCCCGATCGGGGTGATGGGCATCGAGCCAGGCGCGGAACAGCGGCGCCACTTCGTGTGGCAGGCGGATGGGCAGCGAATAGGCGCCACGCGCTCCAGCCGCAGCGGCGGCGGCAACAATTGCCTCGATCTCATGATCGGTCACAGCCGGGATGATCGGCGACATCGACAGCCAGACCGGGATGCCTCGATCGCTCAGGCGGCGCATCGCGGCCAGCCGGCGCTGCGGCGCGGCGGCGCGGGGTTCAAGGCTGCGCGCGATAGCGGGATCAAGCGATGTGATGGACAGGATCACCATAACGAGGTTTTCGTCGGCAAGCCCGGCAAGCAGGTCGATATCGCGCAGCACACGGTCGGATTTGGTGGTGATCGTCACCGGATGGCGGGCCGCCGCAAGCACCTCGAGGATGCCCCGGGTGATCCGCCAATCCCGCTCGATCGGCTGATAGGGATCGGTGTTGGTACCCAGCGCGATGGGTTTGCAGCGGTAATTCCGGTTGCAAAGTTCCCGCCGTAACAGCGCCGGGGCATCGGGTTTGGCAAACAGCCGGCTTTCGAAATCAAGTCCCGGCGACAGGTCATGATAGGCATGGGTCGGCCGTGCAAAGCAATAGACACAGCCATGTTCGCAGCCCCGATAGGCGTTGATCGAACGGTCGAACGGAATATCGGGCGACGTATTGCGAGTGATGATGGTTTTGGGGCGCTCGATCGTGACGCTGGTGCGCAGTGGCGGTGCCGTGCCATCGATCGCAGCACGATCATCGAGCCAGTCACCATCGGCGGCGCGCTGGCGGGCATCGAAACGCGTTGAGGCGGCATTATTGGTGGCACCACGGCGGGGCAGGGGAGGCGGAAGCTTCACCCTGTCTTGCTAGCGTAAAGTGCGGAACAAATATAGAACAAACTGCGGGTTTGGTCATATCGACGGGCCAAGCGCGGGACGACGCCGGCTGTTGGCAACGCGCGCTAACGCTCCTGCAACCTCGGCATCAGTTCGACAAAATTGCAGGGCCGGTGGCGGCTGTCGAGTTGATCCCGCAATATCCCGTCCCAGCCATCCTTCACAGCGCCGGTCGATCCGGGCAGGCAGAACAGATAGGTACCGCGCGCCACCCCCGCACAGGCGCGGGACTGGATTGTCGAGGTGCCGATGCTTTTAAAACTGAGCCAGCGGAAAAGCTCCCCAAAGCCCGGAATTTCCTTTTCCTGCACCTGTGCCAAGGCCTCGGGCGTCACGTCGCGGCCGGTCACCCCGGTGCCGCCGGTGGAAATCACGCAATCGACCAGCGGGTCATCGATCCAGGCGTTGAACCGCGCCACCAGAACCGGCACATCGTCACGGACGATGGCGCGACCGGCAAGGCTATGACCGGCGCTGGACAGCCGTTCGACCAGCGTATCGCCCGAACGATCATCGGCGGCGCTGCGCGTGTCCGATACCGTCAGGACGGCGATGCGGACGGGGATGAAAACTAGGTTGGTATCGATCGGCATGGCGGCAAGATAGCGTCAGCGGCTGCGCGCGTCACTGGCTCGACACGCCGGCCGCCACCGTGACATTATCGTCATCTTCGATCGGCACATTGGGCACCGTCCGCACCGGCTGGGCGGTCCGCCTGATGCCCGCTTCGCCGGACATCCCGGGGAATTTGGGCCAAAGCCCGGCTGCCAGCGCGTCCATGCTCGCGGGCTTCACGCCGTCGCGCAATTGGTACATCCAGTAATTGCGCAGCACGACCTCGACATAGTGGCGGGTTTCCTTGAACGGAATCGATTCGATGAACAGCAGCGGATCGCCGCGATCATCAAGGCTGGCATTCCATTTCTGCACAGACCCAGGCCCCGCATTATAGGCCGCGACAACCTTGGGCAGCAGGCCTTGGGTATAACTCATGTCGCGCAGCGCTTCGAGATAGGTCTGGCCGACCTCGATGTTGAAATTGGGATCGCCCAGATCGCCAGCAACGGCTGCCACACCTTGTTCCAGAGCGGTGCGGCCGATCTGTGCATTCACATCCTTGGCCGCCGCGGGCATCAGCTGCATGATACCCTTGGCGCCGGTGCGCGAGGTCGCGGTGGTAACGAACGTCGATTCCTGCAAGGCATGCGCAAAAACCAGCCCGCGATCGACCCGCCAGCCGCGCGCCGGAATCCAGTCGGGGGCCGGATAGCGCGCCGACAGTGGCGCCTCGATCCCGATCGGTGGCCGCACGGCCAGTTGATATTGCGTCGCCGGCAGGTTCAGCCGGGCCGCCAGCCGCAGCAGGGCCGGATAATCGCCATCGCGTGCGGTCTGGGCCAGAAAGCGCAATTCACGATCGCCGAGCCCCAATTGGCCGATCTCGATCAAGGCCGCGGCGCGTTTGGCACCGGGCAGCGTTTTCAGATGGTTCCAGTCGGCGGTGATGAAATCGGGTTCGGCCCAATCCTGCAACGGCGCGAGGCCAAGGCTGCGCCGGGCGAGCAGGCCATAGAAGTTATTGGGGCTTTTTGATGCCAGTTCCAGCCGCTCGGCAACTTTTTCGGGAAGGCCCGCCGCCAGCCAGGCGCGGCTGGCCCAATAGGCGGCAGCGGCGGCAAGGTCGCTGCCCGGCGATTTTGTGGCGACAAGGTCAAAGGCAGCAGCGGCGGCGGCATATTGCCCGTTACGAAAGCCAGCGAGCCCAGCCGTCCAGGCCCCCAGCGCTGCCCATTGGCCATAGCCCGGGCCCTTTGCAGCCTCCAGCCCCAGACGCATGGCGGCGGCATTGTCGTTTTCGCTGTACCAGCTCCAGCCGATGCGCTGCGCCCATTGGCTGCGCGCCACTGGCGACAATTGATCGACATCGCGGCGATAGCGCATTTCTGCGTCGCTGTTCCGATCGGCGGCGAGCAGTGCCTTGATCGCGGCGCCGGTGGCGGCATCGGCTGGCGCTGCCTCTGGCCCCGGCATCGCCGCGCTGGCGGTGCGGAACGGCCGCGGGATGGGGAGCAACGGCAAGGGCGCTGAATCCGCACCCGGCAGCCGTTCGGCAAGCACTGCGATGCGCTGGGCCTGGGGCAGGTCCTTGGCGCGGGTCAGCCATTCCGCCAGTTCGGCCCGGGTCATTTTGCCTGTGCCGCGCGACAGGATGATCTGGGCGCGGGCCGTATCGGTCAGCAACCCCGGGCCAATCGCTGCCAATCCGTCTTCGGCGCGGGCAAAGCGCCCGGCATCGATGTCGCGGAAAATCTGCGCATAGGCGAGGCGCTCTGACAGCGATAATTGCGGCGGCACGGCCCGTTGCCGGGCAGTGATGCCGGGGCGTGCACCGGTCACGGTCAGCACCGAATCGCCGCTATTGGGCTCCACCGCATTGACGGCGTCGGCGGCATTGATTGGGCTGGCGAGCAGGGCCACGGCCGCCAGCAAAGGCCTGATGCCATGGATCATGTGTGCGCGCTTCCCAGATGTGCCGAAAATTCTTGCAGATCGGCCCAGGCGTGGCGTTTGCGCTCGGGCTGGCTCAGCAGCAGCCGGGGGTGGCAGGTGGCAAGCAACGGCACCCCGTCGACATCGCCCCAGCGCCCGCGCGCCGAAGCGAGCGACATGGCATCACCGGCCAGCGCCGCCGCTGCCTGGCCCAGTGCCAATATGGCGCGCGGTGGCGCCAGCCCAAAGGCGCGCGCCAGAAACGGCGCAAAGCTGATGATTTCGGTGGCGCGTCGCTGTCCCTCGGCGCTGGTTGGCCAGGGCAGGCGATGGGCGAGCGCGCAATTGCTATCGTTGAGCCCGATGGCGGCCAGCATGGCGGTACGCAGCAGCGCCGCGGGCGATCCCGGCAATTCGGGCTGATCACAGAGGATGAAAATGCCGGTCGCGGTCGCGCCACCGAGCAATTGCGGCGCCATGTCGAGCCTGCGCAAAGGGTGGCTGAAATCGGCGATGGCCGTATGCAGCGCGGCAAGGTTCGTTACTGCGAATGCAGCCGCGGCGGCATCCGCCACCCCCGCGCTGGAACCCGCCGTAACCGGACGCGCAGCAACCGGACGCGAAGCAACTGCACGCGCAGCAATCAACGGCCCGGTCTCTGGCACCGCCAGCCAGTTTCTGGGAGCCGCCTCGACCGGCACATCAAGCCCCGCATCGACCAGAAAGGCCAAGGCAGACAGCGCTTCGTTCGCGGAGATAGATGATGTGACGATCACCATGCCATCATGCGGCATGGCCGCCTCTGGTCAAGCGTTGCCGGCTCCCGTATCTGGTGAATCATGGCAAAGCCGCGACGTGCCGTGCGATGGCGCAGTGTCCAACGCCTTGTCGCTGGGAATACAAAGGCAGTTCGATGACGACACGTGAATCAATGCCCTATGATCTGGTCATCGTTGGCGGCGGCCCGGCGGGGCTGGCGGCGGCGATCCGCGCCAAACAGGCCGCCGCCGAACAGGGCCTTGAGCTGAGCGTCTGCATTCTTGAAAAAGGTTCGGAAATCGGGGCGCATATCCTGTCGGGTGCCGTCGTTGATCCGCTGGCGCTCGATGAATTATTGCCCGACTGGCGTGATCTTGACAGCCCGATGGTCGTCCCGGTCAGCGAAAATCACCATTGGATACTGACCGAGGCCAAGGCGCATGAATTTCCGCATGCCCTGATGCCGCCGTTCATGAACAACAAGGGCTGTTATACGGTCTCGTTGGGCAATCTTTGCCGCTGGCTGGCGGGCCAGGCCGAAGCGCTTGGCGTTGAAATCTTCCCGGGCTTTGCCGCTGCCGAAATCCTCTGGAACGAGGATGGCAGCGTCAAGGGCGTTGCCACCGGCGACATGGGCATAGCGCGTGATGGCAGCAAGAAACCCAGTTGGCAGCCGGGGCTGGAACTCCATGCCAAATATACGTTTTTTGCCGAAGGCGTGCGCGGCCATCTGTCAAAGCAGTTGATGCGGCATTTCGATCTGGCAAAGGACAGCCAGACGCAGGTCTATGGCATCGGCCTCAAGGAACTCTGGGATATTCCGGCCGAAAAACATGTGCCCGGCAAGGTTGTCCACACCCAGGGCTGGCCGCTCAGCGATGCCAATGGCGGCGGTTTTTTATACCATCAGGCCAATGGCCAAGTGGCGCTCGGTTTTTCGGTCTGGCTGAATTACGCCAATCCCTATCTGTCACCCTTCGATGAATTCCAGCGTTGGAAAACCCATCCAGCGATCCGCGCCATTCTGGAAGGCGGGCGCCGGGTTTCCTATGGCGCCCGCGCCATCAACGATGGCGGCTGGCAATCGGTGCCGAAATTGACCTTTCCGGGCGGCGCGCTGATCGGGTGCAGCGCCGGTTTCCTCAATGTGCCGCGCCTGAAGGGCAGCCACACCGCCATGAAATCGGGCATGATGGCCGCCGATGCCGCCATCGCTGCCATCGCCAGCCAGCGCAGCCATGACGAACTGACCGCCTATACCGAGGCGTACAGGAAAAGCTGGGTCCATGCCGAATTGAAGCTGGTGCGCAACACGCTGCCGCTGGTTGAAAAATTCGGCAATCTGGTTGGCACGGGGCTGGCCGGGGTTACCATGTGGCTCGAATATCTGGGCTATGGCCTGCCGTTCACGATGCAGCATCACCCCGATTATCAATCGCTGAAGAAAAAGGCCAATGCCCTGCCGATTGCCTATCTCAAGCCCGATGGGATCATCAGTTTCGACAAGTTATCGAGTGTTTTCCTGTCGAACACCAATCATGAGGAAGACCAGCCGATCCATCTGACGCTGAAGGATCCGACCATCCCGATCCGCATCAACCTGCCGGTCTGGGATGAACCGGCACAGCGTTATTGCCCGGCCGGGGTCTATGAAATCGTCGGACAGGAAACCGCTGAACCGCGTTTCCAGATCAACGCCCAGAACTGCGTGCATTGCAAGACCTGCGATATCAAGGACCCGAGCCAGAACATCACCTGGGTGGTGCCCGAAGGCGGCGGCGGACCGAATTACCCGAACATGTGATCGCCATGGCTCGGCGCTCGACTTTGGCCGGCGGCCGCGCCACAGGGGGTGCGATGCGTATGACCCTGCCTGCCCGGCTGCTGGCCTGTAGCTTCTTGCTGTGCAGTGCCGCGCCCGGTTCAGCCCGGGCGATCATGCCCGCAGAAGCGGCCCGCAATTCGGCGCTGCATGGCTATATTCTGGGTCGCTATGCCGCCGCCGACAATGCGCTGGCCGATGCAACACGCTATTTCGATGCGGCGCGGCAGCAGGATCCGGCGCGCCCGGTGCTGGCGCAGCGCACTTTTGACATGGCGCTGGCGTCGGGCGACCAAAGCCGGGCCTTTGCGCTGGCGCGGCAATTGCAACTGGCCGGCAACAGCTCGTCCGATATCGCCATGGTGGCGCTCGCCGATGAAGTGCTGCGCAAGGATTGGCCGGCCGTCGATCGTGCCCGGGCGGGGCTGGCCAAGGCCGGCTATGCCATTGTGCTGGGGCCGATCATCGAGGCCTGGACGCTGTTTGGACGCGGTGACCGCGGCAAGGCACTATCAAAGCTCGATCCAACTGGATTCACGGGATTTTCGCGCTCCTATGTTGCCGAACAGCGCGCCCATATGCTGGCCGCCGATGGCCAGTGGCAGGCCGCCGCCACCGCCTATGCCGAACAGCGCGAAACCGCAGGGTCGGGGATTTCCTTCCTCCGCCAGGGAGAAGCCGATGCGCTTGCCATGGCCGGACAACGCGATGCGGCGCTGGCCGTGCTGACGGGCGATGATGCAGCGACCGTTGCGTCGCGGGCGCGGCTGCAGGCGGGCAAACGCATCGGGCCGCTGGCGGCCGAACCCCGCCGCGCCATCGCCTGGGCAACGGCGCGGCTGGCGACCGACCTGTCGCGCGAAAAACCGGTGCCGCCGGCGCTGCTGTTTGCCCGGGTGGCAACCTTCCTTGCCCCCGACATGACCGCAACATTGGTGGTTGCCGGCGATGTGTTGCTGCGTTCGGGCCTGCCGGCCGAAGCGCTGGTGGCGTTTTGCCGGGTGCCGGCTGGCGATTCGCTGGCGGCAGTGGCGCGGGCCCGCCAGGCAGAGGCGCTGGAGGCACTGGGGCAGGGCCGCGAAGCTGGCGCCATGCTGGCCGCCGCGACCACCGCCGCTGACGCCGATGCCGACGATTGGTCGCGGCTGGGCGATTGGCACCGCCGGGCAGATCGTTTCGGGGATGCGGGTGCCGCCTATGGCAAGGCGATCGCGGCGGCCGGGCAGGATGCGCCCTGGTCGCTGTATTTCCTGCGCGGCAGCATGGCCGAACGCGCCGGTAACTGGCCAGCGGCCGAAGCTGATCTGCGCGAAGCGCTGAAACGCTCCCCCGATGAACCTGTCGTGCTGAATTATCTTGGCTATTCGGCGCTCGATCGCAACGTCAACCTGGCCGAGGCCAATCAGTTGATCGCCCGCGCCGCGCAATTGCGCCCGGCCGATGGCGGGATCATCGATTCGCTTGGCTGGAGCCATTATCGCGCCGGGCACTATGCCGATGCGGTCGCTGCGCTGGAACAGGCAGTGCTGCTGGAACCCGCCGATCCAACGGTTTTTGACCATCTGGGCGATGCCTATTGGCGCAGCGGCCGCCGCATCGATGCGCGTTTTCGCTGGCGCGTGGCGATCGATCTCGATCCCGATGCCGGGCTGAAATCGGCCTTGCAGGCAAAGCTTGATTATGGCCTTGATGCAGCGATTGCGCTGGCCGCGGTCAAATAATCCGGTCGACGCGTCTCCGATCATGATCGAACCGGCACCAGCCAAACTGAACCTTGCCCTGCACCTGCGGCGACGACGCCCGGACGGCTATCATGATCTTGAATCGATCTTTGCCTTTACCGATTTTGGCGACCGGCTGACGGTTACGGCTTCGGCGTCCCTGACACTTGCCCTGACGGGTGAATTTGCAGCCGTCGCGGGCGATCCTGATGACAATCTCGTGCGCCGCGCCGCGCGCGCCCTGGCGGCGGCTGCCGGGATCGTCGCGGGTGCCGCGCTGGTGCTTGAAAAACATATTCCGGTGGCGGCGGGACTGGGCGGAGGCTCGGCCGATGCGGCAGCGGCACTGCGCTTGCTCAATCGTCATTGGGGGCTGCACTGGCCGCAAGCGCGGTTGCTGGCGATTGCCCAAACACTCGGGGCCGATGTGCCGGCGTGCGTGGTGTCGCAGATCCTGTTGGCGACTGGACGCGGGGATTTGCTGTCGCAATGGCTGCCCGCTTTGACAGGCACACCGGTGCTGCTGGTCAACCCGCGCGTGGCGGTGCCGACCGGCCCGGTTTTTGCGGGCTGGGACGGTATCGATCATGGCGGCATCGACGACGCTGCGCCGCTGGCGAATTTGCGCAATGACATGACCGCGGCGGCACTGCGGATTGCGCCCGTAATCGCCGATGTGCTGGCGGCGCTGACGGCGCTACCGGGCGCGACGCTGGTGCGGATGAGCGGTTCCGGCGCCACCTGCCTTGCCCTGTTCGACACGCCGATGAGTCGCGATCAGGGCAAACTGCGACTCGCCGATTGCGGTTGGTGGCTGGCGGCAACGACGCTGCGCTGAAACTTTATAACGCGCTGCGCAAAATTTTATTCAGCAAAATTATCATGGTGCATCGCAGCAGACCATGTCTATCATGGCATAATCACGGTGGTGAAAGCCTTTTTTGCAGCGCAACAATCAGAAATATCTGATTAGCACTCAAATTAACGCTTGACCGGCTTCTGAGTGACGCTTAAAGCTCCACTCAGTTGATTTGAGCAAGGCTCAACCAAAGCGTTCAAAAGGGCAATACCGCCCGGCACTGCACGACCCAAGGAGAGAGACCATGACGAGCCGTTTCTTCATCATTCCAGTTGCCATCGCCATCAGCGCCGCCTTCATCGGCGCCGCCGCCACACCAGCAATGGCGACAGAGGCCAGCGTTTGCAGCGAAACCCCCGCCAAGATCCGTAACGCGGCATCAACGTCGACGCCGGAACAGGCACGCAAGGCCATGAACCTTGTCAACACCGGCGAAGCACTTTGCGAAGCCGGCGCCCGTCACGAAGCATCAAAGAAGTTTGCTGCTGCCGCCAAGGCACTGGGCACCGACATGGCCGCCCTCAATGGCGGCGCGACCGCCCAGTAAGATTTCTCGATATCCTGTCCCAGGATAGTCTTGGGGTCGGCGCCGTACCCCCCGGCGCCGGCCCCTTTTTCTTGTGCTGGCGGGTCGGCGCTTCTAGGTCGAAAGCAATTATCCAAAGGGGTATCGCTTTGACCGACCATCTGAGGCTGACGATCGACGCCGGTATCGCCCGGCTGCTGATCGACAGGCCCGCCAAACGCAACGCCATGGATCAGGCGATGTGGGAGGCATTTCCAGCATTGGTCAGTGCCGCCATGGCCGATCCGGCAGTGCGCCTGCTGATCGTCCAGTCCGCCCGGCCCGGGGCCTTTTGTGCCGGTGCCGATATTCAGGAATTTGCCAGCGGCGCTTCCGATCCGGCCTGGCGCGCCCGCAACCAGGCCGCGATCCGCGCCACGCAACTGACGCTGGCGCGCGCCGCAAAACCGACGCTGGCAATGATTGATGGCGATGCAGTCGGCGGCGGGTGCGGCATCGCGCTGGCCTGCGATCTGCGCATTGCTTCGCCAAAGGCGCGATTGGGGATCACGCCGGCCAAGCTCGGCCTTGTTTATCCGCTCCATGACACGCGCTTGCTCGTCGATCTTGTCGGGCCGGCACAGGCCCGCCGACTGCTTTATTCGGGCATGCTCGTTGACGCGGCAGAGGCGCTGCGCATCGGGCTGGTGCAACAGGTCGCCGATGATGTCGAAGCCGCCGTTGCAGATTTTGCCGCCGCCATTACGGCGGCATCGCCAGCCAGCCAGCGGGCCAGCAAGGCCATTGTACAGCGCATCATCGAAGGCGCGCATGACGATGACGCGGCATCGGCAGCAGGGTTTGATGCAGCCTTTACCGGCGCGGATTTTGCCGAGGGCGTCAGCGCCTTTCTGGCCAAGCGCCCGCCCGTGTTCAGGCCATGACGGCGCCGCATGTCGTTGCTGGGTCGGCGCCAATTCTGCTGATCGCCGATCATGCGTCGAACGCCGTGCCGCCGGGCATCGAACTGGGGATCGACGCGGCGTTGCTGGAGACGCATATTGCGGTCGATATCGGTTCGGCGGCACTGACCGAAGCGCTGGCGGCGGCGCTGGCGGCCCCTGCGATAATAGCGACCGTTTCGCGGCTGGTCATCGATCCTAATCGCGATCCACAGGTTTCGGGCCTGATCCCGACCGCGAGCGACGGGCATTTCATCCCCGGCAATCTGGCCTTGTCGGCCGTTGAACGCGAGCTTCGGGTGGCGGCGATTCATGCGCCCTATCATGCCGCCATCGCTGCCGAAATTGCCCGCCAGCCGCCGTTGCTGATGGTCAGTATCCATAGCTTCACGCGCGTTCTGGAAACCGCGCCTGATCTGACGCGCCCCTGGCCGGTCGGCGTCCTCTACAATGAAGACGATCGCGCCGCGCGGTTCGGCATCGCAGCGCTGGCCGCCCGGGGTTTCGATGTCGGCGACAATCAACCCTATTCCGGCCGCGACCTGAACTACACGATGAACCGCCACGCCGAAGCCGCCGGCACGCCCTATCTGGGCATCGAAATCCGCAACGACGGTTTGCGCGACGCAGCGGGCGTGGCGGCTTGGTGTGCGGTACTGGCGCAAACGATCACGAAATGTCTGAAAGAGCTGGAGTCGAATTTTAGCGCGCCGATGTAAACAACGCTGCCTCGCGAAAGTTCAGGGATTCACTGCCTGGGCCTGAAGTTTCGCCAGAATTTCCAATGGAATCAATGCACCGGAATTTGGCGCAAACGCTGCCGAGGGCGATGTTTACACGCTCAGCCGGCGGGAAAAAATTCCGGGTCGAGTATTTCGGCAAGTGTGAATGGCGGGATTTCAGGGACGTTTGCTGCTTCGGCATCGCAGAGGCAGTCACAGGCGCCGGCGCGGGCATCGTCCCAGATATCGGCGAACATAGCCGACAGTTCACGCCGCAAGCTGGGATTTTTCCGCAGCCGACGTTCAATGGCGCGGCGAGCGTTGCGGACTGAAAGCTGCCAGCCCCGGCGAGGCTCCTGATCCGCCGAGACACCCAGTTTCAGCAGATGTTCGATGAGGACGATCAAATGGCTTTCAATGGCGTGCGCCTGTTCATTGCCCAAGCTTTCGATCTCCTCGATGATATTGGGCAGGTCGATCGCGTCGAACCGCCGCTCCCGCAACAGCGCCGCCTGCGCTCGCGTCCAGGCGTGGACATCGGCGGCATAGTCCGCAGGGTCAGCGGCAAAAGGCTGGGGATCGCGATCGGCCATGATCACAACATAGCCGAGGTCGGCCCCCGCGGCCATCCCCGCGTGCGCTTGACGCTGGCAGAGGATGCCCGCAAAACCGGCCGATTATCCATGAGGCCGCAATGACCCGTTTCGACAAATCGAGGCTGCCCAGCCGCCATGTTTCTGTGGGGCCTGAACGCGCCCCGCATCGCAGTTATTATTATGCCATGGGGCTGACCGAGGCGGAAATTGCGCGGCCGTTCGTTGGCATCGCGTCGGCGGGCAATGACAGCGCGCCATGCAATACAACGCTCGATGCCCAGGCCGATGTCTGCCGGCAGGGGGTCGATGCGGCGGGCGGCATGCCGCGCCGGTTCAATACCATCACCGTCACCGATGGCATCGCCATGGGCCATCAGGGCATGAAATCATCGCTGGTCAGCCGCGAAGTGATCGCCGATTCGATCGAGCTGTCGATGCGTGGCCATTGCTATGATGCGCTCATCGGCTTTGCCGGCTGTGACAAATCACTGCCCGGTATGATGATGGCGATGTTGCGGCTGAATGTGCCGTCGATCTTTGTCTATGGTGGCTCGATCCTGCCGGGGCGTTTTGAAGACCGGGATGTAACGGTCGTCGATGTCTTTGAGGCGGTGGGCGGCTTTGCGGCCGGCAGCTGCCCATTGGCGCGGCTGTCGGCGTTGGAAAAGGTCGCTTGCCCCGGCCATGGCGCCTGTGGTGGCCAATTTACCGCCAATACCATGGCCTGTGTGGGTGAAGCCATCGGGCTGTCGTTACCCAATTCCAACATGGCGCCGGCGCCCTATGCCAGCCGCGCCGATATTGCCATTGCCGCCGGCCGACAGGTGATGACGTTGCTGGAGCACAATATAAGACCGCGTGATATCTGCACGCGGCAGGCCTTTGAAAACGCCGCTCGCATTGTCGCTGCAACCGGCGGTTCAACCAATGCGGCGCTGCACCTGCCGGCCATGGCCAATGAAGCCGGCATCGATTTCGATTTGTTCGATGTCGCCGAAATCTTCAAGACGACGCCCTATCTCGCCGATCTGAAACCGGGCGGAAATTATGTGGCAAAGGACCTGTATGACGCGGGCGGCGTCTATATGGTGATGAAGACGCTGTTCGATGCGGGGCTGCTGCATGGCAATTGCCTGACGGTATCGGGGCGCACGCTGGCTGAAAACATCGATGCAGTGAACTGGAATCCCGACCAGAAAGTCGTTTATCCGGTCAGTGCACCTTTGTCGCCGACGGGCGGTGTCGTCGGCCTGCAGGGCTCGCTGGCTCCCGATGGCGCCATCGTCAAGGTCGCCGGGTTGAAAGAATTGCGCTTCAGCGGCCCGGCCCGGGTGTTCGATTGCGAGGAGGACTGCTTTGCCGCGGTCGAAGCGCGGCAGATCGAACCCGGCTGCGTCATCGTTATCCGCTACGAAGGGCCAAAGGGCGGGCCGGGGATGCGGGAGATGCTGTCAACGACGGCAGCGCTTTATGGACAGGGCATGGGGGAGCAAGTGGCACTGATCACCGACGGCCGGTTTTCGGGCGCCACACGGGGTTTTTGCGTCGGCCATGTCGGGCCTGAAGCGGCGGAGTGTGGCCCCATTGCGCTCGTTGAAGACGGCGACATCATCAGCATCGATGCCGTCGCCGGCAGCATCGACCTGCATGTACCCGATGCTGTGCTGGCGGTGCGCCGGGCCGCCTGGCAACCGCGTGTCCATGATTATCAATCGGGTGCGATCTGGCGCTTTGGCCAGACTGTGGGCCCTGCCCGGGCGGGCGCTGTCACGCACCCGGGGGCGCGCGCCGAAACCCATATGTTCGCCGATATCTGAAATTACTGCGGTGGCAGGATCGGCACCGGCAGCGCCCGAGGCGGGGCGCCCGCTGGTGGCGGCGGAATTTCCGAAAGGATCGCATTGCCCCGGCTGTCGCGCGGGATGGCGCCGACCATCGGGTGATGATCGACATAAAGTGGCGAGGGCGCACAGGCCGCCAACAGCAACGCAGCCGTCAGGAATATTTTGCGGGTCAGCATGATCGCGGGGCTTGTTACACCCCCCGATAAGCTTGACAAGCCTTGGCATGCCGATGCCGCGCCCGGACTTGCCACTGCAAACGCCTGCCCGATCGCAGGGCGAAAAAGCTCTTGGGCTGGCCGCGTCATGACCGACACCGCGACCATCGTCAGGCTGGCGGCGCGCGGCGACGGCGTCACGGCCGATGGCCGTTTTGTGCTTGGTGCCGCCATTGGCGACATCGTCAGCTTTACCGCCGAGGGGCCACAGATCAGCGCCGGCCCGCGCCACCAGACGCCGGCGTGCCGGCATTTTGGGGATTGCGGCGGTTGCCAGTTGCAGCATGTGATCAGCGCCGATTATCAGCAATTCGTCGTCGATCGCATCCTGCGGCCATTGGCGGGCGTCGGCATCGTGCCGGGTAGCGTGATGCCCGTCGCCATGGCCATGCCGCAAAGCCGCCGCCGCGCCGCCCTGCGCGCGGTCAAGCGCGGCGGGCGGCTGCTGCTCGGCTTCAATGCCGAATCGAGCCACCGCATTGTCGATATCATCGATTGCCGGGTTTTGCGTCCCGAACTGCTGGCGCTGGTTGCGCCGCTGCGCGCGCTGTTGCGGGCGGCGCTGGTGGAAGGGCAGGGCGCCGGCGTCACGCTGACCGGCAGCGATACCGGGATCGACCTGCTGCTCGCCAATATTGCGGCCGAACGGCTGGCAGAAATCGAGCGGCTGACCGATTTTGCCGCCAGATACGATCTGGCGCGCCTGTCGATCGAAGGCGCGCAAGGTGTTGAAACCATTGTTGAAGCCCGGCCGCCACAGCTGTCGATGGGTGGCGTGTTGGTGACGCTGCCGCCGGCGCCGTTCTTGCAGGCGACGCGGGAGGGGGAGGCTGCTCTGGTGGCGGCGGTCAGCGAAGCGGTTGGCGAGGCCGCCATGATCGCCGATCTGTTCTGCGGGCTCGGCACTTTTGCATTGCCGTTGTCGGCAAGGGCCAGGGTCATGGCAGCCGATGCCGCCGGAAACGCCGTTGCGGCGTTGACGGCGGCGGCGCGCGGGGCTGGCCGGCCGGTCGTGACGCGGCACCGGGATCTGTTCCGCCAGCCACTGACGCCCGCTGAACTCAGCCCGTTCGATGCACTGGTGTTCGATCCGCCCCGCGCCGGCGCCGAAATGCAGGCAAGGGCGCTGGCCGCATCGACGCTTGCCAGCATCGTTGGCGTGTCGTGCAACCCCAACACCTTTGCCCGCGATGCAGCAATTCTGGCGGCCGGCGGCTATCGGCTGCAAAGCCTTTGGCCGGTGGCGCAATTCCACTGGTCCACTCATGTCGAACTGGTCGGGCTTTTTCAGCGTTGATGGTGGCTTTGGCAGCAATCCGGCCTTAAGCTCAGACGGTTACCGGCACCACTTCCGCAACGACCTTGCCGATCATCGCTGGCCGTAAGCCATCATGTTTTTCAACCAGGATCAGGTGATGCCGCTGCGGCAGGGTTTCGATCTGCCAGTCGATGACGTCGAACATCGCTGCATCGAGCGCGGATTTCAGCCGGTCTTTTGTCCAGCCCGGTGCCTGCCATTGCCAGGGCCGTCGCGCCCGGATCACCAGCAGCGCCAACGCGGCTGGCGCCAGCACGCGCCAAAGCTCGCGCAGGCTCGCCTGTGCGTCGGGTGCCGGCAATGATCCTGATACCAGCGCCCGGTCGAACAGGGCCTCTTGAAACGGCAGCCGCAGCGGGTCGGCAACAATCGTGCCTGGCGCCGGCTCATGCGGCCGCGATACCCAGGCGACCCGGTCAAAGCCTGTCAGGTCGGGCAGCACCAGGCCGATCGGTGGCCGGCCGCACAGCAGCATTCGGCAATGCCGGCCGCCGGCGCAAAGCCGTGCCAATGATGCGATCCCGGACACGGCTGCATCAGCGGGCGGCATCATTGCCCCGGGCTCCACAGCCGCCACATTGGCCGATCTCGCCGCCGCCCCGCCTGCTGGCCGATCAGCGTTCGACGCAGATCGCGATGCCCATGCCGCCGCCGATGCACAATGTTGCCAGCCCGCGTTTGACATCGCGGCGGATCATTTCATGAATCAATGTGGTCAGCACGCGGGCACCCGAAGCACCGATGGGGTGGCCGATGGCGATGGCGCCACCGTTGACATTGACCTTGGTCGGGTCGAGCCCGAGTTCCTGGCCGACGGCGAGGGCCTGTGCGGCAAAGGCTTCGTTGGCTTCGACAAGATCAAGATCGGCAACGCTCCAGCCGGCTTTTTCAAGGGCCTTTCTCGATGCCGGTACCGGGCCGATGCCCATGATCGCGGGGTCGACGCCCACCGATGCCCAGCTGGCGATCCGGCACAACACAGGCGTTCCCCGCCGTGCCACTTCGGCCTCGCTCATCACCACCAGCGCTGCGGCGCCGTCGTTCAGGCCGCTGGCGTTTGCGGCAGTGACGCTGCCATCCTTTTTAAAGGCGCCGCGCAGCCCGGCGATGCTGTCGATAGTGACGCCGTCGCGGATATATTCGTCGCTATCGACAATGGTATCGCCCTTCCTGCCCTTGATTGTGACGGGCGCGATCTGGCCCTTGAAACGACCTTCGGCGCGGGCGGCGCTGGCTTTGTTCTGGCTGGCGACGGCGAATTCATCCTGGGCGGCGCGGCCGATCTGATAATGTTCGGCCACATTTTCGGCCGTCATCCCCATATGATAGCCGTTGAACGCGTCCCATAGCCCGTCCTTGATCATCGTATCGACAAGCTCGATGGCGCCCATCTTGGTGCCAGCGCGCAGCGCCTGGGCGTGCGGTGACAGGCTCATCGATTCCTGGCCGCCAGCGATCACGATATGCGCATCGCCCGATTGAATGGCTTGCGAGGCGAGTGCGACAGCACGCAGGCCCGATCCGCAGACTTGGTTTACGCCCCAGGCCGGGGTTTCCTGGGCGATGCCGGCGGCCATCGCCGCCTGACGGGCGGGGTTCTGGCCCTGGCCGGCGGTCAATACCTGGCCAAGGATGACTTCATCGATATCTCCGGCGGCAAGGCCGGCATCGGCCATTGCCGCCATGATGGCGGCCTTGCCAAGCTCATGCGCCGGGGTGCCGGCAAAAGCGCCCATGAAGCTGCCGACCGCGGTGCGGCGCGCGGCTGTGATGAAGGTTCCGGTCATGTTTGCTCTCCAGTGATTCGGTTTGGCGCGACGCTAAGCTGTATTGCAGTTGGCCGGCACCGGCCCGCTCCCCCGCCCGTCCACCCATATAGTATAATGACTTGGGTGGTGGGGTAGGGGACCGGGCCGGTGCCGACTCCACTTGACTGCAAGATGGTCTAGCGACGCCTGCATCATAATGCCATGGCCGAGAAACATGGCGGCAATCGAATATCGCCCGTCAAGCCCGTAGCCAGGCGCCGAGTGGCGCCCACAGCAGATCAGGGGCGCGGCGGCCGATGATCATGCCGACGTGGCCGGCATCGACCTGCAACGCTGTCGCAGGACCGGTCATCGACAGCGCCGACGCTGCCGGCACGATGCGATCGCGGCTGGCGATGACATCGAGCACCGGACAGGTCAGCGCCGCCGCATCGATGCGCTGGCCGGCAATCTGCCAGCTACCACGCCCGCTGGCATCGCCGGCAAACAGCGTCAGGGCGATATCGGTGATGGCGGCCAGCGACAGCGGCTCCCCACTGTTCGACCAATCTTCCAGCCGGACGAAAGCGCTGGCGGCTTCACCTTCGGGCAGCGCAGCAAACGCCTGATATTTATCGGCCAGCCCCGCGCCATCCAGGGACCAGAACGCCGGTTGCAGCAAATCGATCGGCATGGCGCCCAGCCGCTCGGCCATCGGCGCGCTATTCTGCCACCATTGCGCCAGTCCTGCCCGTGCCGGATCGCCATAACCGCCAAAATGCCATGGCGTTGCAAGCAGCGCGAGGCGGCTGATCCTGTCCCCGAGTAAGGCTGCGGCCGCAACGGCAAGCGTGCCGCCAAGGCAATAGCCGGCCATCAGCACCGGCCGGCCCAGCCCCGCCACCAACGGCACCAGACGGTCAGAAATGGCCCCCGACAGGCCATGCGTTTCGGTCGCGCCCCAATCGACCAGCAAGACCTTGAAACCGGCTGCTGCCAGTGCATCGAGCAAGGAATTGCCGGGCGCCAGATCGAGCACGGACGGCGGATTGATCAAGGATGGCACCATGATCAGAATGGGACCATCGATGTCGCCGCCATGATCGCGCAGGCTGGCATTGCCAATGCGGGCGATGATCGGGCGTTCCGGGCGCGGGGCGGCCGGCGCAGCGGCCTGATAGCGCCTGACCCCTGCCAGCACCGCCGCCAACCGCACTCGATCATCGCCACAGGCGCGGGCGATGGTGGCGAGGAACACCGGCAGTGGATGCGGGCCGCGCGGCCGCGCACTGGCAACGGGCAGATCGCGTTGCGGCGCAACATGCGAATGTGCTAGCCGTGGTTTTTGTATTGTTTCAGGATTTGTCATGGCCCTTGCCCCAATGCCACCGGCCGCGAAAGCCGCCGGCGGTGCCGCGACACCGGTTGTCATCAAGAAATACGCCAACCGCCGGCTTTATAATACCGAAACCAGCAGTTACATCACGCTGGAACATCTGGCCATCATGACCCGCGAGGGCCGTGATTTTCAGGTTTTCGATGCCCGCACCGGCGATGATATCACCCGATCGGTGCTGACGCAGATCGTCATGGAGGAAGAATCCTCGGGGCAGACAATGCTGCCCGTGCCGTTTCTGCGCCAGATCATCGCCATGTACGGCGATTCGATGCAATCGATGGTGCCGCATTATCTCGAAGCCTCGATGGCCGCCTTTGCCGAAAACCAGACAAAATTTCGCGACGCCGCGCTAAAACCCTTTGAGCAGCTGACAAAACAGAATCTGGCGCTGTTCCAGGCCGCAACGGAAATGCTGACCGGCGGCAAACTGGCCGGCATGGCGGCGCGGCCACCGATGCCCAGCCACAAGCCCGCGGGCGACAGCGACAGCGAACTGGCCAATCTGAAAACCCAATTGGCTGAACTGCAGGCGCGGCTGGATACCATCGCGAAACCCTGAGCAGCGGCAGCGGGCGGCGGCGCCAACGGCAATGCCCCCAGCCCCAGCCCCAGCCCCAGCCGCAGCCGCAGCCGCAGCCGCAGCCGCAGCCGGAGCCGGAGCCGCAGCAGGACACACTGCTGCAACCCTGAAATTTTTGGCAAATTCGCCAATTCGGCACTGTGCAGCGCTTGCGGCTATGCAGTCGCGTCGCTATGAGCGGCCCGGGGATCGGCGGTCCGGCGGGGGTCGTTGCGATTGGCCAGACGATGTTGTGCCATGGCTTGCAGAGGGCTTGGATTGACGTCGCCATGGCCGGTGGTTTGGAGGCTATCAGATGAACTCAATGGGTTCGACAGCAGTGGAAAACGATACGAATTCAACAGATTGGGCCGCCGAGATCGACGCATTGCCAATGGGTTATCGCCCGACCAGCGACGAAGTTTTCATGAACCCGCGGCAATTGGCATATTTTCGCAAAAAACTGCTGGATTGGAAAGATTCGATCCTGCGCGAAGCTGCCGGAACACTGGAAACGCTGAAGGCCGAGCCGATGCGCGAACCCGATGTCAACGACCGGGCCAGCAGTGAAACCGATTGGGGCATCGAATTGCGGACGCGCGACCGCCAGCGCAAGGTAATCAGCAAGATCGATGCCGCGCTGCGCCGGATCGACAGCGGCGAATATGGCCATTGCGACGTCACTGGCGAACCGATTTCGCTGCAACGGCTGGAAGCGCGGCCCATTGCAACGATGACGCTGGAAGCCCAGGAACGCCATGAACGCGACGAAAAAATCACCCGTGACGAATAGCGCAAACGGCATTTCAGGACGGCGCCGCGGCCGGGGGTGATGGTGCTGCCCCTTGTCACGCCGGGCGCCGCCCGCTATCCCCACCGACTGTAACGCAGCTTCTGCCAGGCATTCAGAAAAGAGGGTCCAATGAGCGACATCGCCGACCGAGTGAAAAAGATCGTGGTCGAACATCTTGGCGTTGAAGCCGACAAGGTCGTTGAATCGGCCAGCTTCATCGATGACCTTGGCGCCGACAGCCTTGATACGGTTGAACTGGTGATGGCCTTTGAAGAGGAATTCAGCGTTGAAATTCCCGACGATGCCGCCGAAAAAATCCTGACGGTCAAGGACGCGATCGAATTCATCGCTGCCAATCAAAAGGCCTAGGCTCGATTTTTGGCCATAGCCTGCGGCCGTGCTGCGGAATAGTCGGCGGCAGGGTCCGACACAGATATCTGGACGCAAGTGAACGGCCTGTCGCGGATATGCGGCAGGTCGTTTTGCGTTTAGAGGCATGATGAACTTGCCCATCATGCGGACCGGCCGGGCCGGCCGGGCGTTTCGATGCGTGACGGGAATGGGAAGGAAAGCCTGACGATGCGGCGTGTAGTAGTGACAGGTGTCGGCATGGTTACGCCTTTGGGGGCTAGCGTCGAAGGCACCTGGGCGAATATTCTCGCCTCGCAGTCGGGCGCCGCGACCATTACCCGTTTCGATCCGACCGATTATGCCTGCCGTATTGCCTGTGAAGTCAAGCGCGGCGATGGCAGCGGCCTGACCTTCAATGCCGATACCCGCGTCGATTACAAGGTCCAGCGCCAGGTCGATCCGTTCATTACCTATGGGATCGATGCGGCCGGCCAGGCATTGGAAGACGCGGGCCTGACCGACATGACCGAGGAAGAAAGGTTTCGCGCCGGTTGCTCGATCGGCTCGGGGATCGGCGGCCTGCCCGGGATCGAGGCGGAATCGCTGGTGCTCTACCACAAGGGTCCGCGCCGGGTTTCACCGCATTTTGTGCATGGCCGGCTGATCAATCTGATTTCGGGGCAGGTCAGCATCAAATACCGGCTGATGGGCCCCAATCATGCCGTGGTTACTGCCTGTTCGACGGGTGCCCATGCGATTGGCGATGCGGCGCGCATGATCGCGCTCGATGATGCCGATGTCATGCTGGCCGGCGGTGCCGAAGGTGCGATCTGCCCGCTCGGCATTGCCGGATTTTCGCAGGCCAAGGCGCTGTCGACACATTTCAACGATGATCCGACACGCGGCAGCCGACCCTATGACAGGGATCGCGATGGCTTTGTGATGGGCGAAGGCGCCGGCGTCGTCGTGCTCGAGGAATATGAACGGGCCAAGGCGCGCGGCGCCAAAATCTATGGCGAAGTCATCGGCTATGGCCTGACCGGCGATGCCTGGCATGTCACGGCGCCGCATCCCGAAGGGTCGGGGGCCTTTCGGTCGATGGCAATGGCCTTGAAAAAGGCCGGGCTCAACCCTTCCGACATTGATTATATCAATGCCCATGGCACCTCGACGCCGATGGGCGATGAGCTGGAACTGGGCGCGGTTCGCCGGCTGTTCGGCAGTGCCATCGAAACGGTTTCGATGTCATCGACGAAATCCGCGATCGGGCATCTGCTCGGCGGCGCCGGCGCTGTCGAGGCGATTTTCTGCCTGTTGGCGCTGCGCGATCAGGTGGCGCCGCCAACGCTCAACCTCGATAACCCATCGGATGCCTGTGTCGGCGTCGATCTGGTGCCGCATGTGGCGAAACCACGGCCGATCCGGGCGGTCTTGAACAATAGTTTCGGCTTTGGCGGCACCAACGCCACGCTGATCATGCGCGGGGTTTGAAACGGGTTCGTCATGCGCCGCCGCGTTGCCCTGGTGTTCGTCACATTATTGTTTCTCGCCTGGCTGCCATTGTTCAGCGCGCCCTGGTTCGGCTGGGGATCACGGCCCGGCAACAGCGTCGCCTTCACCGTTGAACGCGGCGACACGTTGCACGAAGTCGCCGATGCACTGAAGCAGGCGAAACTATTGGAAACGCCGCGTCAGTTCGTCATGCTGGCGCGGATTTTCGGTGGCACGCCAACGCTCAAGGCCGGCAGTTATCGGTTGCGGGCCGGCGATGCCTGGCAAAACTGGTTCGAAGCGATGCAACAGGGCCGGGTGGCGGTCAACAGCATCACCATTCCAGAAGGCATGCCTTCGATTCTGGCCGCTGAACGGCTGCGCGGCATGCCGCACCTTGTCGGCAGTATCGAGGTGCCGGCCGAAGGCTCGATATTGCCGGAAACCTATGCGACGAGCATCGCAGAACCCCGCGCCAGGGTCCTTCGACGCATGCAGGCGGCAATGGCCGAAACGCTGGCGCGGCTGTGGTCGGCGCGCAGCAAGGCGGTGGCTGTCAAGACGCCCGAGGATGCCGTCATCCTCGCCTCGATCGTTGAAAAGGAAACCGGCAAGGCGAGTGAGCGGCGCCTGATCGCCGGCGTCTATTCCAACCGTCTGCGTCTCGGCATGAAGCTAGATGCGGATCCAACCGTTGTTTATCCGACAACGCGCGGCAAGCCGCTGGGTCGCCGCATCCGCAAATCAGAATTGGCCGCCGATACCGGCTATAACACCTATTTGCGCGCCGGGCTGCCCAAGGGACCAATCACCAATCCCGGCCGCGATTCGATCGCGGCGGTGCTCGATCCGGCCGAAACCGACGCTTTGTATTTTGTTGCCGATGGCAAAGGCGGTCATGTCTTTGCGACAACGCTTGCCGAACAGAACATCAATGTCGAAAAATGGTTTGCGCTGCGTCGCCAGCGCGGCGAAATGTGACACGCTCCAAAACCCGCAAGGCGGTGGTGTCGAAAAACCCGCGACGTCAATCAAAAGCGACCTTGGCCGGCGGTATCGGGCGCGTCATCTCCGTGTTCATCCTGCTGTGGGCAGGGGGCTTTTTGTGGTTCAGCCTGACGCTGCCGGCACCGGCGCCATTGGCGACGCGCACCGATGCCGTGGTGGTGCTGACCGGCGGCAGCGGCCGGCTGGCGCGCGGTCTTGCCGTGCTCGACAATGGCAGCGCCCGGCGCATGCTGGTATCGGGCGTGGACAAGCGGACAACGCGCAGCGAGCTGGCGGCAGCGGCGGGGCTGGCAACCAGCCGGCTCGACAGCACCGACCTTGGCTATGCCGCCATCGACACAAGTTCCAATGCCGAGGAAACCACGCGCTGGGTAGCGCGCAATCATTTCAGCTCGATCCGGCTTGTGACCTCTGCCGGCCATATGCGCCGCGCCCGGCTGGAATTGTCGCGGGTGCTGCCGCCTGGCGTTATCGTTGTCCCCGATGCCGTTCCTGTCGAGCCAAAGGCACCCGGCATCGCCACCGAATACAGCAAATATCTGCTGCGCCGGGCGGCATTGGCGCTGGGCGCGCTGTGATCATCGCATTGCCAACAGGGGCGTTGCGGACCGGGTTTGAAACGCTGCTGGCGCTGCTCCGCACGATCGCGTTCACGCTGGCTTTTTATGCGGGATCGGCGATCATCGTGCCGCTGGCGCTGGTCACCGGCTGGTTGTGGCCGGCGGAATGGCTGTTTATCGGCCCAAGGCTCTGGGCTGGCTGGTTTTATCTCTGTGCCCGCTGGATAACCGGGGTGCGGCTGGAGATTGCCGGCAGCATTCCGTCCGGGCCGCAATTATTCGCCATCAAGCATGAATCGGCCTATGAAGCGATCATGACGCTCTGGTGGTTCAGCCGCCCGGCTGTTGTCATGAAGGCGGAATTGCGCCGGATCCCGATCTGGGGGGCGGCATCCGATCGCCAGGGTTCGATCTGGGTGGACAGGGATGGTTCGGCGGCCATGCTGCGTGCGATGCTGAAGGCAGCGCAAGCAGCGGTGCGCAGCGGCCGGCCGGTGATCATTTTTCCCGAAGGCACGCGCGTCGGGGTCGGGCAGGCGCCGGCGCTGGCAGCAGGGTTTGCCGGGCTCTATAAATTGCTGAAACTGCCGGTCGTGCCGATCGCGCACGACAGTGGCTCTGTCTGGCGGAACAAGGCCTTTATCAAATATCCAGGCGTCATCCATTTACGGATCGGTGCCGCGATTGCGCCGGGCCTTGAACGCGATGCGATCGAGGCCCGCGTCCATGCCGCCATCAATGCCTTGCAGGGTCAGCGATGATTCGCCGGCTGCCGCTATGGCTGACCCTGTTGCCGCTGGTGGCGGGCGTTGGGCTGTACTGGCTTTTATGGTCGGGCTGGGCACGTGATTTTTCGCAATCGGTCGCCGCCTGGCTGCCGGGCAGCGCGGCTGAAATCGGCGGCTTTCCCTATCGGCTGGAAGCAACGCTGAAACGGCCCAATTTCGCAGCCGGTGACGTGGTGCATCTGTCGGCAACCGCCAGCCGGGTCCAGATCAACCGAGGCCCCTGGCAACCCGACCTGACCGTCATTACGGCCGAGGAGCCCCGCTTTGCCGCCATCGTCGGCCCGTTGATCAGCGCCAGCCTGTCGGGAAAATCCGCGACGACCAGCGTCCATGTCGAATCAGGCCGCCTGCTGCGCCTGTCAACGGTTGTGGCGGCGGCGCGGTTGCGGCTGGGCCTGCTGGCGCTGCCGATAACCGCCGACAGCCTGGAAATTCACCTGCGGGAACCCGATGCGCCGGCAGTGCCAGCCACCAGCCCGACCGGCGCGGCGCGGGGCGAAGTGGTGATTGCCGGCCAGCGGCTGCGCTTTGCCGGAGGCGATGCGCTCACGCTGGCGGCCAGCATGATGGTCACCGGTGCTGCCCGCTTGAACGGCTATGATCGCTGGGCCACAACCGGCACCATCGAACTGACGCGCCTTACGCTGGCCGATGCCCATGGCGATCTGGCGATTGTTGTGGCGACAGTGGTGCCGCAGGGCCGCCACGGGCTGCGCTATGCCGGCACCATCGAAACGATCTGCCCGGCATCGATCGCAGCCGCAATTGCCGGAACGCAAGCGCCGTCGGAAAAACGGCTGCGAACCCCGGTGCGGCTGGCGTTTAGCGGGATCGATCGCGCGATGCGGCTGGCCAGCCTGCCAGCGGACCTCGCGCAGCGATCGGTAAAGGGCCAATTGCCGGATTGCCCGCGCCTGAGGGCATAGCGCGCTTTACACCCCGTCGCGGGGCGCGATCTGGTGGTGTCGGATCACTTCATCGATGATGAAACGCAGGAATTTTTCGGAAAATTCAGGATCGAGCCGGGCCGATTCAGCCAGCGCCCGCAGGCGGCTGACTTGCGCCGCTTCGCGGCCCGGGTCGGCGGGGGGCAGGCCGGCGCGGGCCTTGTAGGCGCCGACCGCCTTGGTGATCTTGAAACGTTCGGCCAGCATGAAGACCAGGGCCGCATCGATATTGTCGATGCTTTGGCGAAAACCGTCCAGATTTGCATCGCTCATGCTTGATAATGTCCCCTTGCCAGACTCGCTTGCAGTTGGGCGGCACCGGCCCGCTCCCCCACCCGTCCGCCCACAGCGTGAACTGGAATCGGGCGGTCGGGCGGGGGAGCGGGCCGGTGCCGACT
>JBBRIC010000028.1:0-28536 GCA_038221665.1 Sphingomonadales bacterium | reverse complement strand
AAACTTGTCCCAATCAGCAAAAGTGGGTGCAGGGCCTCGGGCCCTGCCCGCCGGCGGCCCTTTCATTCAGGGCGGTTTCTGGTTCAATCAGCAGCGGCCCGCCCGATCAGCCGCTGCGCCATGGCATCGGCGACAGCATCTGTGGCGCGACCGCTGCGATCGGCTTCGACAAAAATATCGGCCAGCCGGCCTTCGATCCGGGCCACGGCGGCAGCGACCTGGGCCGCATCGCGATTGCCCAGATATTCGGCGACGACATTGATGATGCCGCCGGCGTTTATGACATAATCCGGCGCATAAAGGATGCCGCGCGCCGCCAGCCGGGCGCCATCCGCGGGCGTTGCCAATTGATTATTGGCGGCACCCGCCACGATCGCCACATCGAGCGCGGCGATGGTCATCGCATCGAGCCCGGCGCCAAGCGCATTGGGGCTGAAGACATCGGCAGCGACGCGGGCGATGTCGGACACCGGAACCGCTATTGCCCCCAGCCGGGCCGCATAGGCGCGGGCGCGATCTTCATGGCTATCGGCGATCGTCAACCGGGCGCCGGCGACGGCCAGTTTTTCAACCAGTGCGCCGCCCACACTGCCAAGGCCCTGAACAGCGATACGGACGCCTTTCAGATCGCGCCGGCCAAGTTTATGGGCGACAGCGGCACGAATGCCGATAAAAACGCCCTCGGCCGTTACGGGCCCCGGATTGCCGCCGGCCGCGCTACCCCGTGCCGGCAGGCCCGAGACGTGGCGGGTGCGGCTGGCGATCACCGCCATATCGGCATCCAGCATTCCGACATCCTCGGCGGTGACATAGCGCCCGTTCAGCGATTCAACGACGTCGCCAAAGGCCTGCAGCAGCGCGGTGGTTTTGGGCGCTGCAGCGGACTTGAGGATGACGCCCTTGGCGCCGCCCATGGGCAGGCCGGCCATGGCGTTCTTGTAACTCATGCCGCGCGACAGGCGCAGCGCATCGGTCAGCGCCGCCGCATCATCGGCATAGGACCACCAGCGGCAGCCGCCCGCCCCCGGCCCCAAATGCGTTGAATGCACAGCGATGATCGCCCGCAGACCCGTTGCTGCATCATGGCTAAAATGCACAGCCTCATGGGCGTCGAAATCGGGCGCGTCGAACAACATGGATCACCAACGGGAAGGGGTTAGAGGGTGGCAACGTCCGATTGCCGCATTGCCGCAATTCAATGCTATTCGCGCTATAAGGAAATTGCCAGATTGCGCAATAATCAAACAACGCTGGCTTGCACAGCTGGACAACGCAGCGGCGGCCCTGCTGCAATCCCCGGCAAATAACAAAGGCCGCTTGCACCCACGCTCCGCCTCCACTATCTGCTGCGCCTCATGTGGCGACCGTAGCTCAATTGGTTAGAGCGCCGGTTTGTGGTACCGGAGGTTGCGGGTTCAATCCCCGTCGGTCGCCCCAGTGACCCCTTTCATCCAGACGCGGCCGGCCTGGCACGGCGCGCCGTCAGGATGCGGACGGGGGCCTTGATCATCTGGCCTTTCATGGCGCCTTCGCCTTCCGTCGTCGATGTCGGCGCAGCCAGAATGTGGCGCACGACATCCTGCCCGGCAACGACATGGCCGAACACCGCATAGCCCTGATTATCGCCATCCCGGGCGGGATCGGCGTTCAGGCCCTGCATGCCATCACCGACAATGATGAAAAAATCGCCCTGGGCCGTGCCGGGCGCAGCGCGGGCGAAGGAAATCGCCATATCATCATGGCTGAGGCCGGTTTTGCTTGTCGGCTCATGCGCGATCGCCGGCAGTTGCAGCTTGGCCACCCCGCGCGTGCCACCCTGGACAAGGCCGATTGGCGGGTCACGCGGAAAGGTCATGGCGCGGTAGAATGTCGTGCCATCCAGCCGTTTCTGATCGACATAGCGCAAAAAATTACTGCTGCTCAGCGGCGCCTTTTCCGTCTCCAGCATGATGGTGATGACGCCCTCGCTGGTCGTCAGCTCGATCAAGGGCAGGGGCTTGGCAGCAATTGCCGGTGCCGGGGCGGGCTGTGCCGCCAGCGGCAATGGCCCGGCCACCGACAGGGCCAGCCCGAGCCACGCAGCGCGCCGCATGTGGCCAGATATACGCGTTTTTGTCATCCAACATCTCCTCGCGCCTGCAGGCCCTGGTCTCGGCGGGCCCAGGCGATGGCGTGGCCGATGATCGTGTCGAGATCGTCATGGCGTGGTCGCCAGCCAAGGTCATGACAAGCCCTGTCGCCGTTTCCGACCAGCGATGGTGGATCGCCCGCCCGGCGCGGGCCGATGCTCCGCCCCAGCCGCCGGCCAAGAACGCGATCGACCGCATCAAGGACTTGGAGTACCGAAAAACCCCGGCCATAGCCGATGTTGTAGAGGTGCGGTCGTCCCGGCCGGGCGATCAGCGCCTTGAGCGCCGCCACGTGCGCCGCCGCCAGATCGCTGACATGGACATAGTCGCGGATGCAACTGCCATCGGGTGTCGGGTAATCCGTGCCGGCAACGACAACGCCGGCGCGGCGGCCGACAACGGCCTCCATGGCCACTTCAATGAGGTGCGATGGTTGCTGTCGGCTCGGCCCGGCCCGGCCGGCGGGATCGGCGCCGGCCACATTGAAATAGCGCAGGATCGCATAATCCAGCGGAAACGCCGCGGCGATATCGGGCAGCAGCATTTCGGCCATCAGCTTTGACCGGCCATAGGGGTTGATCGGTTGCAGGGCCGCGTCTTCGGCGACCGGCAAAGTCGCTGGCACGCCATAGACGGCAGCGCTCGACGACAAGACGAACCGGCCAACACCGCACGCCGTCACCGCCTGCAACAACGCCAGCGTGCCGGCGACATTGTTGCGATAATAGTCGATCGGCCTTGCAACGGATTCCGGCACCAGGATCGATCCGGCAAAGTGCATGACGGCGGTAACGCCATGCGCGCCGATAATCCGCGTGACCAGGGCCGTGTCGGCGATGTCGCCCCGGTAAAATGGCACGCCATCAGGCACCGCGCGCCGATGCCCGTTCGACAGATCATCGATTACAATCGGCACCAGGCCGGCATCGGCCAGCGCCAGAATGACGTGACTGCCAATATAGCCGGCACCGCCAGTCACCAGCACAACGGTATCGCGCGGCAAGTCTGGCGTCATAAAAGGACCATTTGCCCAGCCTGCCGCAAAGTCGCGGATGCAGCAAGCAACAGGGCAGCTGCACAGGCACGGCTGGGAAAATAAGGCGGCGCCCGACAGCGCCGCCTTTTTCAATCATCCCGTCGGGAGATAGATGGTGGGCACGACAAGGATTGAACTTGTGACCCCTGCGATGTCAACACAGTGCTCTACCACTGAGCTACGCGCCCACGAAGCGGTGCTGTTAGGCGTAGCCTGCGATCGATGCAAGCCCGATGACAATGGAAATTTACATCGAAAGCGGCTTTCGCCACGCCGCAACTGCTCCTAACAAGCCTGAATGGTGGATGCGATGGTTTCGGGCTTCAGTGTCAGCGGCGATATCGATGGTCGCTGGCCGCTGGTGATGGCATCGCCGCATTCCGGGCGTCATTATCCGCCGGCGTTTCTGGCCGGCTCCCGCCTGTCAATCGCCCAGTTGCGGCGTGCCGAAGATCCTTATGTCGATGCCCTGCTCGATGGTGTCGGCGGCGTGCCGGTGTTGCGCGCGCATTTTGGCCGGGCATATCTCGATCTCAACCGCGCCGACGATGAACTGGATCCGGCGATGTTTGACGCACCGCTGGCGACGCCGCCGCATATCAGTGACCGTGTTGCCAGCGGCCTTGGCGTGCTGCCCCGGGTGGCGGCGCAGGGGCTGGACATTTATCGCCGCCGGCTGCCGGTTGCCGAAGCCTGGACTCGCATCGCGGCGCTGCACCGCCCCTGGCATGCCCGTATCGAGATGTTGCTGGCCCGCAGCCGCGCCCGGCACGGCTACGCCATATTGATCGATTGCCATTCGATGCCGCAACCAGCCGGTATCCAGCCGCCACAGATCGTCATCGGCGATCGTTTCGGGGCGAGCGCGTCGCCGGCCCTGATCGCGGTTGTCGAGCGGCATTTTGCAGCCTTTGGCTGGCGGGTGGCGCGCAATCACCCCTATGCCGGCGGCCACACCACGGCGGCGCACGGGAATCCCGATGCTGGAATCCATGCCCTGCAGATCGAAATCGACCGCACGCTTTATATGGATGCGCAGCGCATGGTGCGCCATGAAGGCTTTGCCGGCATCGCCGCAGCAATGGAGTCGCTCGTCGCGGTGATTCTCGCCGCAGCGCCGCAACTCGGGCTGGCGCCACCGCAGCGCGAAGCGGCCGAGTAAACCCAGCCGCAGCGCTTACCCGGAAGAACGACCCGGTTCCGACTCCGCAAAGCGGCACGATGCTTTAGAGCATGATGACATCAGCTAGCATCACCATGATTGCCCTTTGGGCAACCCCTGCGGGGCGGTGTTGCTTTTGGCGCATGGCGGCGTCTCTTGTCGGCAGCAATGCGCTGCATCGCTACTTTCCGCGCTCCTTGCCACGCACCAAAATCAACACCGTCCTGGCAATCCTGCCGAATGCCATCACGCTCTAGATAGCCAGGCGCAGCGATATCCTGAAATCACGGCCCGGCAGCGGTGCAAAATCTTTCAGGAATGAGGCATGACGGCGGGCATCCACATCAAAGATATTGTTGAGGGAAGCCACGATCGAGACGTCCCGGCGTTGCGCAAACGGCCGCCAGGCAACCGATGCATTGACGAGCGTATAGGCATCGGTTTCGGTCTCGAAATCGCTTACCCTTGTCTGTTTGGCGCCATATTCGATTTCGGCGCGGGCATCCCAGGCAGAGCCGTTTGCCGAAATGCCGCCGAGCACGCGGAAAGGCGGGATGCGTGGCACATCGCCAAGCCCGTTCAGCAGTTTCGCGCTGGTATAGTCGGCGAGCGCATCGACCCCGATTTTCGTTTCGCCGATCGTGGCGACGGTCAGCGTCAGCTGGGCTTCGGCACCGAGGTAGCGGGCGTCGGCCTGGTTGAATTCAAACACCGGAAAACCGTCTTCGACGTCCCCCGTCTGTCGTTCAAAGATATAGTCAGAGAAACGCGAATAATAGACCGACGCTTCGAACGTGTAGAGGTCACCCTTTCCGCGCAGCACGATTTCGGCGCCGTTGGCGCGTTCCTTGGCAAAATCGGGGTTGCCAATTTCAAAGGACTGGGTGCCGGCATGCGGCCCATTGGCCAGCAGTTCCTCGGCGGCCGGGCCGCGTTCGGTATGCGACAGGTTAATGCCTGCCCGCCAGCCGGTGGCAAACGCCACGCTGCCACCGATGGAGCCTGAAAACAGGTTGAAATGCCGTGCCACGTCAATCGCGCTGCCACGAAAATCGTCGACATTTGCACTGACGCTGGCATTCTCGTAGCGCCCGGCCGCTTCAAGGCTGAAATTGCCGACATCGAACTGCTGCTGGGTGAACAGACCGATCTGGGTGGTCAGATTGCGCGGAATAAAGGCTTCGTCGCCCACCACATCGAATTCGCGGCTGAAGATCTGGGCGCCAAATGCACCGCGCCATTCACCGCCGGCGATGGCGCGTTTTGCCTGGGCTGCCTCGATCCGGGCTTCAACGCCCTTGTTGTAAAATGTCGTACCGACCGCGCCATCCTCTGCCAATTCGCTATGCTGGTAGTTGGCATAGCCGGCACGGACCTTGATCCGGTCGAGAAAATCGCCACCGACGATGACTTCTCCGCGCAGATCGACGCGGTCCTGCTTCAGCGCAAGACGCACTTTTTCACCATCACCGGTCGCAAGATCGAACCGGGACGGCACGCCATAGATACTGTCATAATGTGCGTACGACACCCCCAGCGAGCCGGCGGCGTCGATAAAGGCGGCGCCGCCGCCAACAGTCCAGGTCTTGCTGGCGGAATTGGGCAGGCGATCCTTGAGGTTGGCCAGCGCTCGCGCGACCGGGTCTGCCGAAGCCAGCGCAGTCGCGCGCGCCGAATCGGACAACACATAGCCGCCGATGCGCAGGTCATTGGTCTGGCTGTAGCCGCCGTCGGCGTGAATGACAAAGCGATCGCCCAGCGGCAGTTCGACGACGCCCGACGTGCTGCGCTCGCTGGCAGCCGAGCCGTACGTGCCGATGACATCAATATGCACCGGCTCGGTTGGCACCACGCGCGGGATGCGCTTGTCGATGACATTGACGACCCCGCCGATGGCCGACGAACCATATAGCAGCGATGCGGGGCCGCGCAGAATTTCGATACGTTCCGCAAATTGCGGGTTGATGACCACGGCGTGATCGACCGAGGTGTTGGACACATCGAAACTGCCGATGCCATCGGACAGGATTCGTACGCGTTCGCCCTGAAAACCGCGCAAGATGGGGCGCGAGGCGTTGGGCCCGAACGAAGTGGTCGAGACGCCGGGCTGACGGGCCAGCGTGTCGGCGATGGTCGGGCGCAATTCGCGGGTCAGGGCTGTACCCTGGAGGACCGTGACGCCCGACAACAATGTCGCCCGGTCGCGGGCATAGGGTGCCGCGGTGACGATTATTTCGGGTGAAATGACGTCATGCGGCCCTGACGCGGCGTCGGCGGTGGCGCCGGCGGCATTTTCGGCATCGACGGCGAACAAGGGCGCCGACGAAAGCAGCAGAATGGCAGAGAGGGCCAGGCGGGCACGGCAAACGGGAAGCGGATACATCATGCCAGAAGCATTAGATGATATACTGTATCTTGGTCAAGCTACCATGATGGTGGCAGTTCGATTACCGTGAGAGTCGCGATATTGGCTGGATAAATCTGGTACTATCTACGGCTTCGCGCGGTCATTCGGCGATCGGTACACGGCGTTGCCTGACCAGCGGCGATTGTATCGATGACCAAACCCACGCGCCACAAAATGGCAGCGCAATATGGCCCCCATCGGGCCGTGTTGCGCTGCATTCGCGTTTGGCGCCGTCTTGGGTCAGGCGGCCTTGGCTGATGTCGATGTAAAGGCAAATTGCCGTTCGAAAAGCGGCGAGATCAGCGACAGCGAAAACAGATGGGCATAGATCAAACCCATCATGCCTGACTGCACCAGTTTGCGCGCCTGGTCGCCGCGCAGCGCCTGCAATTTTTCTTCCGAAACCATCCGGAAGCCACGATAAATGGCTGGTTCGGCAAGGCCTTCGCGCTGGATGGTGACTTCGCCGTCCATCAGCAGATCGAGCTTTGCAAGTTCTTCCATGAAGTTTCTGGTGCGAAAGATCGCCTGTTCGAATTGCTCGCAAAATGCCAGCACCTGCTTGGTTGCGTCGGTCGGTTCGGCGCCGTTGAACAGGGCTTCACCGCCATCAGCAGCGATCTGCGGGCAGGTATCGTCAAAACACAGCGACAATTCTTCCGTATCGGGCGTCAGGCGTGCCAGCATGAACGGGTAACGCCGCACAAAGGCCGGAATGTAATTATTGGCTTCCCACTGGTCATCGCTACCAAGATACAGGTTATTGCCTTCCTGCAGGCCAACAAGCGCCAATGGTGCAGGTGATTCGCCAACCCCGAAAACGATCGGATAATTGCGTTGCGTCAGGGCAAATTCGTCGACTGTCACAGGAATGGCATGGGTGTTGCGGGTAAAGGCCAGATTTTCACGCGGCTTCAAGCCATGTTTGGGGTGAAATTGCGACGAAAGCGGCACCAGCGAGCCATAAAACAGTGGCAATGTCTGTTCCGGTTGATTGGCGGGCGTGGAAGCCATGAAAGCAGCTTTCTGCAATGAAAATGGTTGACGTCGCGGTGTCTACGGATTGCGCCGGGTCAGCGCAAGCGTGGCGATTGTCAGATGATTTTCCCTGGATTCATGATGCCAAGCGGATCGAGCGCGGCCTTTATCGCCCGGACTGCCGCGAGTTTTGCCGGATCGCCCAATCTGGCGAGGGCCGCGCGTTTCAGCTGGCCGATGCCATGTTCCGCCGAAATCGACCCGCCAGCAGCCGTCACAAGGTCATAAACCAGCGCGGCAATGGCGTCGTGCCGGGCGGCCAGCCAGACCTTTGCTTCGGGGCCTGCCGGCGCGCGCACGTTGAAATGCAGATTGCCGTCGCCAAGATGGCCAAATGCCAGCACACGCGCGCCAACAAAGCTCGATTCAACACGCCTGGTCGCGCTGTCGGCAAAATCCGGCATGTTTGCGACGGCGACCGAAATATCGTGATGCGCCGCCGGGCCATCGCGGCGTTCGGCTTCGGGCAATTCTTCACGGATGCGCCACAGGGCCTGTGCCTGCGCCAGCGACATGGCGATGACGGCATCATCAATGTCGCCAGCGGCGGCCGCTGCCTCCAATTGTGCCGCCAGCAAGCCATCAAGCGGTGCCGGGCCGGCCAGTTCGACAAGCACATGCCAGGCGTGCCGGCCCGCCAGCGGCGCGCGGTTGCCCGGCAGATGGGTCAACACGAGTTGCAGGCCAGCATCGGGCAGTAATTCAAAACTTTCAACCTGGCCGCCACTGGCCTGACGCAGCCGCGCCAGCAGGCGCAGGGCGGCATGTGGATCGGCCACCCCGACCCAGGCGGTGGCGCGCTGCGCGGGGGCAGGCACCAGACGCAGGGCAGCGGCGGTGACGATGCCCAGCGTGCCCTCACCGCCGATCAGCAACTGCTTGATATCATAGCCGCTATTGTCCTTGGCCAGGCCTGTCAGCTGGTGCAGCACCGAGCCATCGGGCAGCACCGCCTCCAGCCCCGCGACCAGCGCCCGCATGGTGCCGTGGCGCAGGACCTGCACGCCGCCAGCATTGGTGCTGATGAGGCCGCCGATGGTGGCGCTGCCCTTGGCACCCAGCGAGAGCGGAAATTCGCAGCCTGCCGAGGCAGCGGCCGTATGAACATTGGCGAGGATGGCGCCGGCCTCCACCGTCATTGTCAGGCCGGCGGGATCAATGGCTCGGATGCGGTCCATCCGGTTCAGCGCGATAATGACGCTGTTGCCATTGCCATCGGGAATGCCGCCGCCAACCAGCCCGGTATTGCCACCCTGCGGCACCAGCGCGACGCGATGCAGCGCCGCCGCCTTGACGATTGCAACGACCGCGTCCCTGTCCGCCGGCAGCAGCAGCAGCGGCGAAGCCCCATGAAAGCTGCCGCGCCAGTCGGTGAGCCGGGGGGCCAGCACGGCAGGATCATCGCTCCAGCTGCCCGCGGCGGTCTTGAGGGCGGCGAGCGCCTGGGCTGTCGGCGGAAGAAAAGGGATCACCATGTCTCAATAGCGGCAAGCGCCCGATACCGCAAAAGATTGCGGCAAGCGCCCGATACCGCAAAAGTGGCTCGGGCTGCCGCCATTGACCCGATCAGGCGAAGCCTTGATAGGTTCAGCGCGTGTTCAATGATCGACGGCTATCGCCTGGCAGTGAATTGGATTGAAAATCGCCGCATGTTGCAATGATTGATTTCTGGACTTTTTTGCCCGTTCGGTTGCCAATTTGCCTTGGTTTCGGCCTGTTGGCAGCGATCGGCGCGGCGGCGCCATCGCGCTTGCAGCCACTGCCCGCAGCACCGAATATCGTGCCACAGGCGCCCGCCGGTTCAACTATCCCCCAACCCGGGGATTGGGCGCGCATGCCGATTGCCCCGAGCGGCGCCGTGTCAACGCGGCCGTTTCCGCCCAAGGCCGGCCGGACCCGCTGCATCCCGGTTGACGGGCTGGCCGGCGCGCAATTGTTCGGTGATCGGGCGATCGAGATTTCGATGAAAAATGGCAAGCGCTATCGGCTGTTTCTGGCGCGCGAATGCCCGGCACTAAGCTTTTACCAGGGCTTTTACTATCGCCGCGTAAAGGCCGGTCAACTTTGCGCCGGGCGCGATGTCATCGGCGCGCGCTCGGGCGGTGAATGTCCCGTCGCCAGCATCATTCCGGTGCGCGAAATTGGCCATTGACCCTTGACCCTCGCCCGTCCGATGCGCGTCCTGTCATTTAAGTGAGGCAGGCGCAATCGGCACAGACAGCTGAAAAACAGTTATTTCAATAGCTATTCAGAGACTTGTCAACTTTGATAGGGTGATCGTCGCAACGCTTGCCAAGCACCGATCAAAGCCATCACACTAGCGTCACAATGGATGCCGGCGCGCGGCCATTGGGTGGGTAACCGATCGTTTACAGATTGGGTCCCGGTGTTGCTCTGGGGAGGATGACCATGCGTATCAACGTGTCACTACGTGCCGGTTTCGTTGGCGGCGTATCGCTGCTTGGCCTGCTTGCCGCTCCGGCATTGGGCCAGAAAACGGCAGCGGCAGCCGTTACCGATAACGGCATCGAGGAAATTGTCGTCACGGCCCAGCGCACCGCGCAAAGCCTGCAGGACGTGCCAATCGCGGTCACTGCGTTCAGCGCCGAAATGCTCCAGCGCCAGCAGATTCAAAACAGCTCCGACCTCCAGCTCACCCTGCCTAACATCACCTTTACCAAGGGCAATTTCACTGGGTCGAGCTTTACCATCCGCGGCATCGGCGATCTTTGCGTCGGCAACTCCTGCGACAGCGCCACCGCCATCCATGTCAACGGTAGCCCATTGATCGGCACGCGGCTGTTCGAAGCTGAATTCTTCGATATGGAGCGCATCGAAGTGCTGCGCGGCCCGCAGGGCACCCTGTTCGGCCGCAACGCCACCTCGGGGGTGATCAACTTTGTTACCGCCAAGCCCGATCTGGCCAAGGTCGGTGCTGCCGGTGAAGTCGACTATGGCGCCTTTAATTCGTTGCGCCTGCGCGGCATGCTCAACGTGCCAATCACCGAAACCCTCGCCGTCCGCCTCGCTGGCTTTTACCTGAAGCGCGACGGTTTTACCGAAAATCTGTTTAATAACACCAAGATCGATGGCCGCGACATGTACGGCATCCGCGGATCGGTGCGCTGGGAGCCCACCGAAAATACCCGCATCGATCTGATGGGATATTATTTCCGCGAAAAAGATGATCGCTCACGCATCCAGAAGCAGCTTTGCCAGCGCGACCCAACCGGCGTTCTCGGCTGCCTTCCTGGCCGCCTCGAAAACGGCAAGCTCAATTTCAACTCGACCCTTGGCGCGGTGCTGACCTCGAACGAGTTCTTGCGTATTAACGGCGGCGCGGCGCTCGGCGGGCCGCTGTCAACGATTGGTCTTGGCAGCCTTTACGGCCCCGACGCTTACGCGAATTTCCAGGAGCCGGCTGACGTTCGTCAAATCCGCACCGCTTTCAACCCTGAATATTTTACCGATGAACTGCAGCTTCAAGGCCGCGTGGAGCATGATTTTGGCGCAATCAAGGCGCAAGTCACCGGTCTTTATCAGCGCACGCGCGTTGACAGTCGGGTTGACTACAATCTCGGGGTGCCGGACGCGACAACAATCAAACCAGGCCTAACAGCCCTTGGCGGGTTTGCCACGGCATTTCCGCAATTCAACCAGATTGCACCCCGGCTCATTCCGAGCGGTGTCAATGGGCCTTATTGCACCTCCGAAACTGAGCCCTCGGGTACTGGCATTTTTGGACCTAATGGCGGCCAGAAGATTTGCGGCGCCGTACCGCTCAGCTTTGATCGGTCCAATTCCAAGAACCGGACCTGGTCGGCGGAAGGTATCGTCACCAGCCAGTTTGACGGCGCCTTCAACTTCTTGCTCGGTGGGATATACGTCGACAGCAAGACCACCGATGGCGATTATTACGTTAATACATTCGGCTTGGATTATGCCACAGGCGCGCTTGGTGCCCTTACCGCACTCGGCAATGGCCTGCCTCCGGGTTATCTTGGCACGCCGTTCTTCCGGAACAATGCTGTAGTAAACTCGTTGAAATCTTATGGTATTTTCGGTGAAGCCTATGTCGAGGTCAGCGACAAGCTCAAAATCACCGCCGGCTTGCGGTATAACAACGATAAAAAAGGCAGCATTGCCCGTTCGACGTTGGCCAGCTTCTTTGTGCCGTTCGGCACTGCCAACGCCTTTGATTCACCATTTGTCGGCAGCTTCGATGCCGACCCCGGCATTGCTGGCAACCAGCTTTTCCAAAATCGCGATGTCAGCTTCAGCGAATTTACTGGCCGGTTTGTCATCGATTATAAGATAAGCGATGGGAGCCTGCTTTATGCATCCTATTCGCGCGGCTATAAATCGGGTGGCATCAACCCACCACTGCAGCCGATTTTTGCGGTTCCCGAAAGCTTTAAACCGGAATTCATCAACGCCTTTGAAATCGGCTCGAAGAATACCTTCCTCGATGGCACACTGCGCGCCAACATCACGGCGTTCTACTATCAATACAAGAGCCTGCAACTCAGCCGCATCGTTGCCCGCACGTCGGTCAACGATAATGTCGACGCCACGGTCTATGGTCTTGAAGGCGAATTCATCCTTCAACCGACCCGCGCGCTGGCCGTCAACATCAACGCCAGCTACCTCAACACCAAGGTCAGCCAGGACAAATTTCTGTCGAACCCGCGTGATCCTTCGGGCGGCCGCGCCGATGCCGTGATCATCAAGGATGTCACCAACGGTTCGAACTGCGCATTGGTGCCCGTCGTTGCCGGTAATGCCGCTGCCAGCAATGGCTATGTGACAGCGGTCAACGCCGCACTCGGTCTGCGGGCGCCGACATCGTTCGGCGCCGACAGCGGCATCAGGGGTGCCACCGGCGCCTTCGGAATTTGCTCGGTTTTAGATGGCGTCAACGGTGCATCGGCCGCCGCCGCCGGCGTGCGGGTCCTCAACGCCGGTGTCGAAGTCAACATCAGGGGCAACCAGTTGCCACAGGCCCCCGAGTTCAAATGGTCAGCCGGCGCACAATATACTTTTGAATTCGACAACGGCATGAACGCCGTGCCGCGGATCGATTACGCCTACACCGGTGACAGCTTTGGCAATATCTTCAATGGCTTCGTCAATCGGATCCAGGGCTATGGTGTTCTTAACGCCCAGATCCAGGTCAACGGCAATGATGATAAATGGTATTTCCGTGCCTATGTCCAGAACCTGACCGACAATAATGCCACGACCGGGCTTTATGTCACCGACCAGTCATCGGGCCTGTTCACCAACATCTTCACGCTTGAACCGCGTCGCTATGGCATTGCGGCCGGGTTCAAATTCTGATCCGGCGATGGCAGAGTGACATACAAGGGGTGGTGCTGTTGCGCTGCCCCTTTTTGTCGCCAATTGCGCCCCGGAATGGGAAAGATTGACTTTTGCCGCCAATGTTGCGCATGGCGCAGCGAACGTTGCGCGTTTGACACCCGAACGCCTCGTTCCCAAGGAACCGCATGAGCTTTGCTGACCTGGGCCTGTCGGAGGAATTACTCCGCGCGGTCGCCGATAGTGGCTATAATGACCCGACGCCGATCCAGCGCCAGGCGATCCCGCCCGTGCTGATGGGGCGGGATATTATCGGCGTCGCCCAGACCGGCACCGGCAAGACCGCATCGTTCGTGCTGCCGATGATCGATATTCTGGCCGAAGGCCGCAGCCGGGCTCGCATGCCGCGCTCGCTGATCCTTGAACCGACCCGCGAACTCGCCCAGCAGGTATCGGAAAATTTCGATAAATACGGAAAGTATCACAAGCTTTCGATGGCGCTGCTGATCGGCGGCGTCTCGATGGGGGATCAGCTGTCGGCGTTGGAAAAAGGCGTCGATGTGTTGATCGCAACGCCGGGCCGGTTGATGGATCTGTTTGGCCGCGGCAAGATCATGCTCAACCAGTGCAGCCTGTTGGTGATCGATGAAGCCGACCGGATGCTCGATATGGGATTCATTCCCGATATCGAGGAAATCTGCACAAAATTGCCCAACCCGCGCCAGACCCTGTTGTTTTCGGCAACGATGCCGCCGCCGATCAAGAAACTCGCCGACCGTTTCATGGACAGCCCGCGCCTCATCGAAGTCGCGCGGCCGGCATCGACAAATACCTCGATCGCGCAATTTGTCGTTGAAGTGACCCCGCGTGGCAAGCGTGAGGCGCTGCGCACGCTGTTGCGCGACCCTGAAGTCAGAAACGCCATTATTTTTTGCAATCGCAAACGCGATATCAAGGAACTTGTCGACAGTTTGAAACGGGCCGGATTTGCGGTCAGCCAGATCCACGGCGACATGGATCAATCGGATCGCATCAAGGAACTCGACCGCTTCAAATCGGGCGATATCACCATCATCGTCGCCTCTGATGTCGCCGCGCGCGGGCTGGATATTCCCGGCGTCAGCCATGTCGTCAATTATGATGTGCCGCACCACGCCGAAGATTATGTGCATCGCATCGGCCGCACCGGCCGGGCGGGCCGCACCGGCATCGCCTATACGCTGGCGACCGAAGCCGAATCGGACAATCTGGCCGATGTCGAAAAGCTGATCGCCCAGAAAATTCCGCGCTACGCCGGCGCCGGGGCGGAACCTGTTGAAGCCGCCGTTGTTTTGCGCCCTGCCGATCTGGTGATCCCAGCGGACGTTACGCCCGTGATCGCCGACACGGAAAGCGCAGACGCTTCGAATGACGGTGACACCGGCGATCGCACCCGCAAGCGCCGGCGCGGCGGTCGCGGCCGCAAGCGCGAAGTGGCCGAACCCGAGGCTATGGCAGCACCCCGCGCGGCTGAACCAGTGCGCAACAGCGAAGCGCGGCGGCAGCCCGAGCCGCGACGGGATGCCGAACCGCGCCGGGATGCCGAACAGCGCCCGATCGCGCGTCCGGCGCGTGATCCCATCCGCGACTATCGTGCGGGCCGCCGTGATGAACCGCGCCGTGATGACCGCCGCGATCGCGATGACGGTGACAGCTTTGTCGGTTTCGGCCCGGAAGGCATACCGGGCTTTCTGGCCCATAAGGCGACCATCGAGCGGCCTTGACCTGCCGGCAGCAACCGTGATTGCACCGGCTCAACAGCGCGCCAAAACCAGTTTTCAGGGCCGGGCGCGTCCGGCCAGGGCGTGTTCATGGGCAGCGGTTTCGGCTTCGGCGCGGCCAACGTCATAGCCCAGCCGGGCCGGGGCCCCGATGACCTTGCTGACCGGGCGGCGCAGGCTGGCCGGCGCAGGCGCCGCATGGCCGATCCGAAACGCAAAGCTGATCGGGTCGGGGGCGAGTGACCGGGCGGCGGCGGCAAAGCCATTGGCACGGCCGGTATCGCGGGCGCGGTCGATGATTTCGGGCAGCTGGTTCAACGGCTGGGCGACAAGGCCCCGGGCGGTCGCGATCAGGTGCAGGCGTTGCCAGGCGGCGCCGATCTGCAAAGCAATGCGCCGATCCCAGGGGTTGCCAGCGGTCAACAAGCCAAAGACCGAGGCTGTGGGTAGCGCCGTATCGCGGGTCGCAGCGCGCCAATAACCGCCCTCGTCGGCCGGCGTCTGATCGGGCAGCATGGCGCCGGCAAAGGCGGTCAGCGGCGGCAGGCCCGACGTGTTGAGGCTGAGCCCGTCCATCCGATCCTGCTGGTCGCGCCGGGCGTGCCGAAACCAGCGATGGCTGTCGGCCATCATTTGGGCATCGGACGCAATGGCCGCGGTGGCGTCGTTGGTCAGAGCCGCGAAGCGCTGGCCGCGCGCGCTGCTGGCGCTGAACAACTGCAGCCCGATCTCGGGCGGGCGGGGGAACGCGGCAAAAGCGACTAAATCGTCGTTGCCAACGGGGGCGCCCGTCCAGGCCCCGCGCTGGGTGTGGCGGCGTCCGATGGCAGGCAATAACGCGTGCGGCGCCGGCCCGCTGCCGGGCGGCCCAAGCTCGATACGGGCGACATGCAGCAGGTTTTCGCTATCGGGCAACAGCCGGACCAGCGCCGACAAGCCAGTGCCGGTCGAGGCAATGGCCATGTTGTGGATGGCGGCACCCAGCCCGGCCAGCCGTTCCCTGCCAAAGGGATCCATGGCGCCAAGATTGCGTTCCGGCACTTCAAAGACATCGACCCCCAGCCGCCCGACGGCAAAACGCCAGGGCTGGCTGTTGTGTGGGCTGCTGGCCAGAATGCCGGCCGCGACCAACGCCAGCGGCCCAACGAAACGCCCGGCATTCCAGTCCCGCCAGGCCGCCAGCCCCGGCTGATCGAATGGAATGACCAGCCCCTGGTCGATGGCGCGCAGCAAACCAATGCTCGCTCCAGCCATGGCCACCCCGCCGCCGACGCGGAGCATGCCGCGCCGGCTGATCATTCGGCGGCGATAACTTTCTCGGGCGTGTCGGTCTGGCTTGCCTGCCAATGCTCGCGGATGCTGTCGGCGGTATTGCCCCAGCGCCAGCCGGGCGGGCCAACGATGGCCATCAGCCGGCTGCGCCAATCGGTCGCCGCCAGGATATCCTTGCCGATGCCAACCCATTCATGGGCGGCGACCCAGATCGGATTGAAGGTCGCAAGGTTGCGGACAATACCATAGCGCGCGGGTTCGTCATCGCGTTCCGGCTCGAACGTCCCGAACAGTCGATCCCAGACGATGAAGACGCCGCCATAGTTGCGGTCGAGATAGCGGGCGTTGGTGCCGTGATGGACGCGGTGGTGGGATGGCGTGTTCAGCCAGGCTTCAAGGCCAAAGGGCAACCGTCGCACAACCTCGGTATGGATGAAAAACTGGTAGACCAGGTTCAGCCCTGCGCAAAACAGGATCATCCGGGGTGGAAAACCGATCAGGAACAGCGGCAGCCGAAAGGCAAAACTCAATGAAAACAAGCCGGTCCAGGTCTGCCGGAGCGCCGTCGACAGATTATAATGCTGGGACGAATGATGGATGACATGGCTCGCCCAGAACCAGCGTATCCGGTGCGCGCTACGGTGGAACCAATAGTAAAGAAAATCATCGCCGATGAAACACAGCAGCACCGCCCACCAGGTCACGGGCACATCGAACAGCCGGAATTGCCAAAGTGCATTGCCCAGCCCGACGATGCCGGCACCGAACAATATGGCCGCAAAAGTGCTGCCAAAGCCCATGATCAGCGACGTGCCGGTGTCGCGCCAATCATAATCTCCGGTTGCGCCGGCGCGCACCATGAACATTTCAACGATCATCGCGACGATGAAGATCGGCACCGCGATCTGGACGGGATCGGGAAAATTCACAGCTTTGCGGCCCATCTGGCAGCAGCATTGCCCAACGCCAGATCGACCGGCGCAAACATTGCCTCCGCCGGCATCAGCCGCAGCCGGCCCCTGACCAGCGTGGTTTTGGCGCCATTGACGATCCGCACCACCCAGCGATCCCCCAGCGGCCGCACCAGCGCCACCCGGCCATCATGGCCGGCGACCAGAGCATTACGCCGGTCATCCGCTATGATCGCCTCTGTTGGCGTGAAATCATGGAGAGCATCACGCGCGATGGCTCGCGCCGCATCAGCATCGGTCAGCAGCGGCGCCTTGGCAAAGCCCAGCGCCCGAGCCAGCATAACGACCGTCAATATGCCGAACAGGGACGTCCACACCATCGGGGGTCAATCCCGGCCAGCAAGTTTTTGCAGGGTCGGCCGCAACGACGAGACGTCATAGCCACCCGCCGCCGCCGCCGCGATGATCGCATCGCAGTCACCGCCGCGCCTGGCTTCGGCCAGCGCCCAAAGGTTGGTCGATCGCGTGCCGGACCGGCAAAATGCCAGCACCGGACCGTCGGCCGCATCGAGCGCAGTCACCATGGTATCGATCAACGCCATGGTAAGGCCAGTGCCATCGACGGGAATATCGACATAATGCAACCCGGCGTCGGCGGCAGCGGCGGCGATGGCCGAGCCGTTCGGTTGGCCGGGGGCTTCGCCATCCGGGCGATTGTTGACAATCATGACAAAACCCTGCGCCCTTGCCGCGGCGCAGTCCTCGGGGCCGATCTGGGGCGCGACAGCGATATGGTCGGTCAGGCGAATGAACATGCGCGCCACATTAGGCACAGTTGCCGCCGATGACCATGGTCGCCGCCACACCGCATTGCCTTGTGGCAAAAAGCCCTTAGCGTTGCTGGCCAGGGGAAATACAATGGACATCGGCGCCATCAAACCGCCAGCGCGCGGCGATCTGTTCGGCCAGCCGCGCGGCCTCGCCTGGCTGTCGGGCACCCAATTTTGGGAAGCCTTTTCGCTGTACGGGCTGCAGGCGATGCTGGCGCTGTATATGGCCGGGCAGATTTTGCAGCCCGGCCGCGCCGAAACCGTGCTTGGGCTGGCGCCGGTCCGCGCTGCGGTCGAGGCCGTGACCGGGCCATTATCGACACAGGCGTTCGCCGCACAACTATTCGGGCTTTGGGCGGGACTCATCCGTTTCACGCCGATCTTTGGCGGCATCCTCGGCGACCGTCTGCTCGGCCGGCGGCCAACCATCATGATCGGCTGCCTGTTGATGACGGCCGGGCATTTTTGCATGGCCTTTGATGCCTCGTTCCTGATTGCGCTGCTGCTGTTGATGCTCGGCACAGGCTGCGCCAACGCCAATCTCTGGTCGCAGGTCGGGGCGGTTTACACAGCCGGGGATCGCCGGCGCGACTCCGGCGTGCAACTATATTATGTGGCGCTTAATACCGGCGCCTTTGTGGCGCCGGTCATTTGCGGCTGGCTGGGGCAGGAACTTGGGCCGCATCTGGCCTTTGCCGTGGCGGGTTTTGGCATGCTCATCGGCCTGCTCATCTATGCGCTGGGCGGGCGTGATCTGCCAGCCGATCCGCCGCGTCTGGCCGACGCGATACAAGCGCCGTTGCTGCCGGCTGAACGCCGTATCGTCCTGCTGCTCGGCCTGTTGACCATCGTCGCGGCGGCGTTCTGGGTCAGCCAGTCGCAGGTCTGGAATGTCTATAATCTTTGGGTCCGCGATCATGTCGACCTCAAATTCTACGGCTGGTCGATGCCGGTGCCATGGTTGCAGGCGCTGGACGCGCTGGCGCCGATCCTGCTGCTGCCCGGCATTCTGGCGTTGTGGCGGCGACAGGCAGGGCGGGGGACGGAGCCGGATGCAATGACAAAAATGATCATTGGCTGCCTGCTGATGGCCGGCAGCATGGTCTGGCTGGCGGCAGCAGGCCCGCTGTTCGGGGCGCAAGTGCCGCTGCTCTGGGCGGTCGCGTTCCATTTCATCCTGAACAGCGGCTGGGTATTTTTCGTGCCGATCACCATCGGGCTGGTGTCGCGTCTGGCGCCCGCCGGCCTTAACGCCACGATGATCGGGGCTTACACCGCATCGGTATTCATTGGCAGCACCATCAGCGGCCGGCTGGGCGGCAATTACGAAAGCTGGAGCGGCTGGCATTTCTGGCTGTTGCACGCCGGCGTAACGGCGGGCGGGGCCCTGGCGCTACTGCTGTTGCGGCCTGTTGTGCGCGTTGCGTTGGCCGATACGAGCAGCGGGGCCAGAGGCTGAAGCAGCCGCCGGGACTTGCGCCGCGCCGCGTCACATGGCAGGCAAATTCGCGCGCGGGTGTAGCTCAATGGCAGAGCTTTTGCTTCCCAAGCAAGTGACGAGGGTTCGATTCCCTTCACCCGCTCCATTGCTGCTGTGATTTTAGGCCGTTGCGACCGTCCGGATGCGGCGCTAGCACAGAGAAAATCTGGGCCTTTGGGGAATCGGCTATGAAAACGCGCATTACCGACATGTTCGGCATTCGGCATCCGATCATTCAGGGCGGCATGCACTATGTCGGCTTTGCCGAAATGGCGGCGGCGGTATCGAACGCTGGCGGCCTTGGCATCATCACCGGCTTGACGCAGCGGACGCCAGAGGCGCTGGCCAATGAAATCGCGCGTTGCCGCGACATGACGATCATGCCGATCGGCGTCAATCTGACCTTTCTGCCGATGGTCAATACGCCTGACTATCCGGGCTATATCGATGCGATCATCAAGGGCGGCATCAAGATCGTTGAAACCGCCGGCAACAACCCGGCAAAATGGCTGCCGATCCTGAAGGAGCATGGCATCAAGGTCATCCACAAATGCACATCGGTGCGCCATTCGCTGAAGGCCGAAGCAATTGGCTGCGATGCAGTTTCCGTCGATGGCTTTGAATGCGGAGGCCATCCCGGCGAGGATGATGTACCCAATTTCATCCTGTTGCCGGCCGCGGCCGACAAGCTGACCATCCCGTTTGTTGCTTCGGGCGGCATGGCCGATGGCCGGTCGCTGGTTGCGGCGCTGGCGATGGGGGCCGATGGCATCAACATGGGCACGCGCTTCATTGCAACAGCCGAGGCGCCGGTGCACCAGAACGTCAAGGATGCCATTGTCGCCGCCAGCGAATTGGATACCCGCCTCGTCATGCGGCCGCTGCGCAATACCGAACGGGTGCTGACCAACGCCGCGGTCGAGCGCTTGCTGGTCAAGGAACGCGCGCTGGGCGCCGACATCAGCTTTGCCGACATCGTCGAGGAAGTGGCGGGCGTCTATCCCAGGATCATGACCGAAGGCACCATGGACGCCGGCGCCTGGTCGTGCGGCATAGTCGCGGGGCTGATCCACGATATTCCAACCTGCCAGGATCTGATCGACACAATCATGGCCGATGCCCATGCCATCATCAGCAAGCGCCTGATGGGCATGATAGCATGAGCGACGACACCGTTCTTTACGCTATCGAGGCCGGCGTTGCGACGCTGACCTTCAACAGGCCCGAAAAACTGAATGCACTGACGCCTGAAATGCTCAGCCGGGTGTTCCGTTTGACCGCCACCGCAGCGGCGGACCCAGAGGTAAAGGTCATTGTTTTGACCGGCGCCGGGCGGGGATTTTCAGCCGGGCTCGACCTTGGCATCATCGGTTCGGGGGCCGGCGGCCGGGTTGAAACCCAGCCCGGCATCGCGCCGCAATGGGGCGACGATGTGGGCCCCGATCTTGCCCGCATGTTTTCGGGCGGCTGGAATGCGTTGATTACCAGCCGCAAGCCGACGATTGCTGCGGTCAACGGCCCGGCCTTTGGCTGGGGTTTCATCCTCGCGCTGCATTGCGATATCCGCTTTGCAGCGCGCTCTGCCGTGTTCAACGCCACCTTTGCGCGCATCGGTGTGCCGGGTGAAAAAGGCTCGGCCTGGTTGCTGGCGCGGCTGGTCGGCACGGCGCGCGCCGCCGACCTGTTGTACACCGCCCGGCGTTTCGATGGCGTCGAAGCCGAACGGCTGGGCATCGTCAACCAGGTGCTCGATGATGCGGCGCTGCTGCCTTTCGTTATGGAATATGCGCGCAACATCGCCACTTATTCGACGCCCCGGGCCCTGGCAGCGATGAAGGCGCAGATCTGGACGGCGATCGACGATGATTATGACACCGGGTTCGCCTATGCCGACAAGGAACAGGATATCGCGTCGGCCAGCGCCGATTTCCGCGAAGCCTTTGCCAGCTATCGCGAAAAACGGCCGCCAAGGTTCAGCGGGACGTAACGCCGACGCAGGCGCGTTATTTCAACAGCGCCAGACACTGCCCGACGGCGGGGCCGGCTGCCTGGGCGGCCTCGACAGTCAATTCACCGCCCATGACCAATGGAATGGCGCCGGTACGGATCACGTCACGCAATTCCGAATCAGCTTTTACCGCAGGCGCTGACGCGTCGTACATTTTCTTGCCTTCGGGCGGCAGCTTGCTCGCACAATCGGCCGAAGCCTTGGCATCGGCGGCCAGGGTCGGGGCGGAAAGGCCAAGGGCCGCCAGCATCAGGACAGTGCGCAGGATCATTGTCATCTCCAAAACAAGGGGGGCAAGTGCCGTTGCGAGCGGTTAGCTAAGGCCAGAGCAAACACGCTGCAAGTGCTACCACCAGCATGTCATCGCCGTATTTTGTTGAACGCCATTATTTTGCAGGCGGCTAGTTTGGATCATAATCCAAGCGCATCGAGATCGGCGGTGGCGGCGGCAAGATCGGCATGGGCGACAATCTGGCGAAAGCCGGCATCGAGGCGGCGGACCCGGGCATCGGCGGCGGCTTCTTCCCGCACATTGACGAGGAAGAAATCGCTGGCGCCGAGTCCGAAACGTCGCCGCTCGGCGATTGCCATGGCTTCGGCGCGATCGGCTTCATCGGTCGCCAGACCGACCAGCCTGCCGCTGGTCGCAACCGCAATATCCAGCCCGGCAAGATCGGCGATGATCTGATCCTCGGTCTGGCGGCGGCGTTGCTGGAAGGCATCGATTTCGGCCTCGGTCTGGGCGAGCCGGCCGCGTGCCGCGCGTTGTTCGAGTGGCAGCGTGAACGTCAGCCCGACGCGCGATTCGGTGCCGCTGCGCGACGGTCCACCAAAACCATAGCCGCCGATATCCTGGGATGCCTCGATCTTCAGATCAAGCCGGGGCAAAAAGCTGTTGCGATCGAGCGCCACGCGCTGGCGGGCCTGCCGCATGCGAAGGTCGATGCTGCGAATATCGGGGCGGGCAGCGATGGCGGCCTCGGCGGCGGCAACCGGCGTTGCTGCCCGGCGCAGCGGCGGCGGCAAGGCAGCCGGCAATCGCGCCGTATCGGGAAGCCGGGGCCGGCCATCGGCATCGCGCAGATACAGCGAAAGGGCTTGCGCTGCCTGCGCCAAAGCCTGTTCTGACTGCACCACCAGCGTTTCGCGGCGCAGGATATTCTGTTCGTTTTCAGTCAGCAGGATGGTTGGCCGGGCGCCTTCTGCAACTTGGCGGCGAAAGCCAGCCTGGCGTTTTTGCGCCAGCGTCAGCAGATCGGCATAGATATGCAGCCGCAGCCCGGCGACGATCCAGTTGTTATACGCCTGAATGGCGCGGGTCTGGACGCCGATGGCGACGATCAACCGATCGGCATCGGCCAGCGCCACATCGGTTTCGGCGGCGCTACGGGCAAAACGCCGATCATCGATCAGGCGATCGCGCAGCAGCGCCAGCACGGCGCCAGCCTTAATCTCACCCAGTTCATTGGTGTAGCGCTGGTCTTCATAGATCGGAAAACGCCCGCCCGAGACGCGATAGCCGCCATAGGCATAGCCGCCGAATTTTTCGAGCGGCCGGATAATCCGCGCCTCGATATCGCGGCCATCATAAAAGCCCGACAGGCGGGTATCGGCGGTGGTGCTGAATACCGTATCAAAGGCCGCTTCGGCGCTGAGCAATTTGCCCTGTGCCCCCCTGATCCGGGCCAGCGCCTCCAGCACCTGCGGCGCGTGGAAGCGCGCCGAGGCCAGCACTTCATCGAGCGTCAGTATAGTCGATACCTGCCTCGCTGCCGTGACAATCGGAACCCTGCCGGTCTTTGCGGGCAACGGGCCGGGCGCAAGCCGGGCGTTTGCAGCCGCCGCCGCCAGAAAGCCAAGCACCAGCGCCGCAGCGCCAAGCCTATTTCGCATCATCGCTGACGGGCTTTTCTGGCTTGGCAGCGCCGTTCTCGACAGGTTTGTCACCCGGCCGGGTGAATTGCAGCGGGAAATTATTGAGCAGGCGCCAGACTTCGAACCACACAGGCACCGTATCCATCAGCACCCAGCCACGCACCTTGGCGCCCAATCGCACCGAGGGTTCGATCGGCCAGCCCGGTTTGTCCGGCCGCGCTTCGACAAGGATACGATATTGGCCATTGGGCGATGCGGCGACATCGAGCGCCATGACCCGGCCATCGAAAAGCCCGCGCGCCACCGATGGCCAGCCCGAAAACTGGATCGCCGGCCAGCCTTCGAATTCCAGCCGGACATGGCGGCCGACGCGGATCAACGGCACGTCAAGGCCATCGACATAGAGTTCCACCACCCGCTGCGACTGTTCGGGCACAAAAGTTGCCAGCACATCGCCGGCCTTGACGATTGTTGCTACATCATAGGCGGAAACGCGCATGATCCGCCCGGCGCGCGGCGCCGTGATCAATTGCGGCGACTGGCGCTGGCGGCTGACATAGATGCTGTTGAGATCGCCCTTGGCCTTGGCGAATTTGGCCTCGTAATCCGCCACCTTGATCCGGGCGAGTTCCCAATCACGCCGCGCGGCAAGGCCTTCGCCAAACAATGTCCGCGTCCGTTCGACATCGAGGCGCGCGACCGCCAGCGCCTGTTGCGCCGCGTCGGCCTCGGCTTGCGCCTGGCGTTGTTGATCATCCAGCCGGTCGAGCAGGCGCGCGTCGAAATCGACCACCTTGGCGATGGGGTCGCCGGCCTTGACGGCGCTGCCATCGGTGACGAACCATTTTTCAACCCGGCCCGGCACCATGGCGGTAATATTCTGCTGGCGGTCACGCGGATCGAGCGCAATCAGGCTGCCCGTCGCGGCCGCGGTCTGCACCCAGGGCACGGTCAGGCCGAAAATGATCAGGCCAACGACGGTCAGCGACATCAGGATCGCAACTGCGCGGATCAGGCGGGGCGGCCGGATGCTGTCCAGCGTCTTGAACCGAGGGCCGGGGACGTCAACCACGGCTGTCCTCTCGATCCTGATGGGTGCGCAGCCAATCAAATTCGCTGCGGGTATCAACGATCGCCTGTGATTCGCGGCCCAGCCACAAAAAGCCATCAAGCGTCACTGCTTCGGGGCGATTGCTGAAATAGATGATTGTCGATCCCAATTTGCCGAAATGATCGAAAACGCTTTGCAAACGCCCCGCCGCGACCACATCGAACAGCGGCGACAAAACCAGGATGCGCGGCCGCGACAGGATCGCGGCGGCTAGTTTCAGCTGCATGGTCTTGGGCAGCGACAGTGGCCAGCCATTGGATGCCAGTACCGTCTGCAGGCCATCGGGCAGCATGGCGATGCGGTCTTCCAATCCGACAAGACCGAGCGCGTCGAGGATCGCCGCCGGGTCGCCCTCGGGGCTGGCCAGCCGCAGATATTCAGCGACGCTGCTTTCAACGATATAGGGGCGATCGAGGACGATCACATCGCTGCGCAACTGCATCATGTCCATCGCAGCGATATCGACGCCGCCAAGGCTGACAATGCCGGTCGCGGGCTTGCGCAGGCGTTTCAACAGGCTGGAAAACTCGCGCTCCATACCCGGCGCCCCCTGCGCCACCAGCCGCGCGCCTTGCGGGATCTGCAGCGTAAAGCGCACCGGGCCGGAGACATGATCGAAACGCACGTTGTTAAGGCCCAGATTGGCGTTGCGAGCGGCAAGAAAACGGCCGGTGTCGGCGATTTCGACCTCTTGCGGGATGCTGTAGAGCAACGACAGTTCCTCAACACTGGCCACCAGCGTATAATAGCTGTCGAGATAGGTGCCGAGCTGCGACAGGCCGTATAAGGCACTGGCAAGGATCAGCTCAGCCGCCACCAGCTGCCCGATCGACAATTGTTCCTGAATGACCAGCCAGCCGCCCAGCGCCAGCATGCCGGCGCTGGCGACGGCATAAAGCAGCACCAGCGCGATATTCTGGGGCAGGGTGTAACGATAGTTGAGCACCTGGGCCGCGACATATCTGGCCGATACATTTTCTGACCGGGCGATCGCATAATCCCGGTGCCGCGATGATTTATAAAAACCATTGGAGGCGCCAACGCTTTCCAGCCAGTGCGCTGCATCATATTTCTGATGGCTGAGCACAATCGAACTGGCCATCGCGCCCCGCGCCCAGACGCCCCAGATAATCCAGACCAGCAGCACGACCATGATATTGAAGGCAAGGAAAAACGGGTGGTAAAACGAGGTCACGACAAAGCCGACACCGGCCTGCAGGATTATCGAAAAGCCACCGATCAACAGCGCTGGCACTGCCTTTTGCACATTGATCAATTCAAAATAGCGATTGAACAGGTCAATCCGCCGGTCATCCTGGAAAAACGGGTTGGCGGCATTGATCGTCTTCATCGTCACATCGGCGATCAGCCGGGCGACGAACCGGCGCCGAAACAATTCCATCAGATGTCCGCGCAGGATACCAAGGCCGCCGGACAGCAAAAGCAGCAGGAACAGCACGATGGCAAGCGTCAACAGCGGCACCGGCAGCGCTGTCTGGGCGATGCTGTTGATCAGCAATTGCACCGAAATCGGCGTTGCGAGCGATAACAGGCTGATACCGATCCCATAGACGATCGTCAGCCAGAAAAAATCCTTTTCAGGCCCCAGGATCGGGCCGAACCAGCGGAAAACATCGCGCAGGTGGATCGAGCTGAGATCGTGCGAAGCCATGATTATCCCGATTGCACCGCGCCTTGGCGGCATCGCACGTCAGCGCCGTTGCCGACCCTTTCGCAGTGCGTGCCTAGCCAGATAATTACAAAAAGGCAATTATCGACCTCAAACGGCATCGAGCGCCTGGGCAAAATCCGCGATCAGATCATCGGCATCTTCGACGCCGATCGAAATGCGCACCAGATTGTCGGTGATGCCAAGATCGGCCTTGCGCTGCGGCGACACCGACAGATGCGTCATCGCTGCCGGATGCGAGGCGAGGCTTTCGGTGCCGCCAAGGCTGACCGCCAGTTTTACCAGTCGCAGATTGTCGAGCAGCCGGAACGCTTCGGCCTCACCACCGCGGATGATCAGTGAAAATGTCGATCCGGCCCCTGAACAATGCCGGGCATAAATATCGGCCTGACGACTGCCGGGCTCCAGAAAGCCCAGATAGCCGACGCGTTCGACCTTGGGATGATCGCGCAGATAGGCGCAGACCCTGGCGGCATTTTCGCCGGCGCGGGTCATGCGCAATTCCAGCGTCTCCATGCTGCGCAACAACATCCAGGCGGTGTGCGGATCGGTGATGGTGCCAATGGTGTTGCGCATCATGCGGATGGGCGTGAGCACCGATTTGGCACCGACACAGCCGCCGGCGACAAGGTCGGAATGGCCGCCGACATATTTGGTCAGCGAATAGATCGTCACATCGGCGCCTTGCGCCAATGGCTGTGACCAGAGTGGCCCCAGAAACGTGTTGTCGATGACGATCGGCGGCAATTCGGTATCGCCCAGCACCGCTGCCCGGGCGGCGTGGACCGCCTCGACATCAACGAGCGCGTTGGTCGGGTTGGCAGGGCTTTCGAGATAAATGGCCGCAATCCGGCCCTTGGCCCGGGCCGCGGCGATGACGGCTGAAATCTCGTCCTGGCTGGCGCCGGCCGGGAAATCCAGCCAGGTGACACCCAGTTTCCCGAGGATGCGGGCAATCAGGGTTTCGGTCGCGGCGTATAATGGTGCCGAATGGACGATGACATCGCCCGGCTGGACCAACGCCAGAAATGTCGTCGCAATCGCCGACATGCCGCTGGAAAAGGCCAGTGCTTCCTCGGCATCTTCCCATAGCGCCAGCCGATCTTCCAGAATTTCCTGATCGGGGCCGTTGAAACGCCCATAGACCAGCCCTTCGGCACCCCCCGGCCGCACGCCCGTCACGCCTTCGAAAAAGCGTTTGCCGTCGGCCGCACTTTCAAAAACAAAGGTCGAGGTGAGGAAAATCGGCGGCTTCAAGGCGCCTTCGGACAGCCGGGGATCATAGCCATGGCCCATCATCATCGTCGAAGGCTTCAGCTTTCGGTTGCCGATGCTGCGGGCCCGGTGACGTTCGCTCGAAATGCTGTTGTCGGTCATTGCTGGGTCCTTTTGGTGCAATGCGACACCCATAGCCCAATATCCTGCCCGTGGCGCGTCCGTCAGTCGATATGATCGAGCGCGGCAGCAATCATCGTGACCATGATGTCGATCTGGTCTTCCTCAACGATCAGCGGTGGCGACAGGGCGATGATGTCACCGGTGGCCCGGACCAGCAGCCCCGTATCGAACAGCCGGCGGAACAATTCCATGGCGCGGGCGCCGGGCGCGCCGGGGCGCGGCAGCAGTTCAATACCGGCGACCAGCCCCAGATTGCGCACATCGATGACATGGCGCGCCCCGGCAAGATCATGGACAGCGGCTTCCCACCGGCCTTCAAGGCCAAGCGCGCGTTCAAACAGCGCCTCGTCTCGATAAAGCTGCAAGGTCGCGAGCGCCGCTGCACAGGCCAGCGGGTGCGCCGAATAGGTGTAGCCGTGGAACATTTCGATGCCCGCGGCCTCGGCCATGGCGCCGGTGACGGTTTCATACAATGCCCGCCGGCAGGCAACAGCGCCCATCGGCACGGCGGCATTGGTAATGCCCTTGGCCAGCGTGATCATGTCTGGCGTCACGCCAAAGCGTTCGGCGGCGGTGGCGGCGCCCAGCCGGCCAAAGCCGGTGATGACTTCATCGAAAATGAGGAGGATGCCGTGGCGGTCACAGATCGCCCGCAAGCGTTCCAGATACCCCTGTGGCGGGATCAGCACGCCGGTGGAGCCGGCCATCGGCTCGACGATCACGGCGGCGATGGTATCGGCACCATGCAGTGCCACCAGCCCTTCCAGCGCATCGGCGAAATGCGCGCCATGCGCCGGCTGGCCACGGCTGAAGGCGTTGCGCTGCGGGTCATGGGTGTGCGGCAGATGGTCGGTGCCGGGCAGGCCGGGGCCAAAAACGCGGCGATTGGGCATGATGCCACCGACCGAAATGCCGCCAAAGCCGACGCCATGATAGCCGCGTTCACGGCCGATGAGGCGCACACGGCTGCCCTCGCCGCGCGCCCGGTGATAGGCGAGCGCGATCTTCAGCGCCGTATCAACGGCTTCCGACCCCGAATTGCTAAAAAAGATGCGGTCGAGATCGGCCGGCATCAGCGCGCCGACCTGGGCAGCAAGCTTGAAGGCCAGC
>JBBRIC010000027.1:0-28616 GCA_038221665.1 Sphingomonadales bacterium | reverse complement strand
TGCCGCGCTGGCGATGGCGGCGGTCGCCGGTCCCGGCTGGCCGCTCCAGGCAACGGTGTTTGCGCTGGGCTTTGCCAATGGCGTTTTCGCGGTTGCCGCGATCGGTTCGATGCTCGATCTCGCCGGGCGCGGCGGGCCGGGGCAGGAAGGCATCCGCATGGGGCTGTGGGGCGCATCGCAGGCGCTGGCCTTCGGGCTGGGCGGCTTCAGCGGCGCCGGCGCGGTCGATCTCGGGCGGCACCTGCTCGGCGCCGATGCGCCGGCCTTCGAACTGGTTTTCGCCTTTGAAGCGATGATTTTTCTCGGTGCGGCGGCAATCGCCGTCGGGCTTTCCGACAACAAGAGCGCGACCAGAAGCAAAGCTGCAAACAAAGACGGTAGCAAAACTGGCGGCAGCATGGCCGCAAACAACGCTGGCAGCACAGCTGCGGGCAAACTGGAGGCAATGGCATGACCGAGATGTACGATGCAGTGGTGGTGGGCGGCGGCCCATCGGGTGCGACCGCGGCCGATGATCTGGCGCGCGCCGGGCACAAGGTGCTGCTGCTCGATCGCGCCGGGCGCATCAAGCCGTGCGGCGGCGCGGTGCCGCCGCGCCTGTTGAAGGATTTCGAGGTGCCGCTCGAACAATTGTGCGCGCGGGCCAGCTCGGCGCGGATGATCGCGCCTTCGCACAAGGCGGTCGACATGCCGGTCGGCGATGGCTTTGTCGGTATGGTCGATCGCGACGTGTTCGACGAATGGCTGCGCTGCCGCGCCGCGGAACACGGCGCCACCCGCATCGATGGCACCTTCGAAGCGCTGGAACGCGATGCCGATGGCACCGCTGTCATTGCTTTCCGGCCCAAGGGCCAGGCGCGCGGCAGCGAACAGACGCGGGTGCGCGCCCGGGTGGTGATCGGCTGCGATGGCGGCAATTCGGCGGTTTCCCGCGCGGCGCTGGCGGCCAATGAAAAAGTTCCGTTCTTTTCGGCCTATCACGAGGTCATCGAATCGCCGCCCGAAGGCTTCAAGGGCTTCGAAGGCGGGCGCTGCGATGTTTATTACCAGGGCAATCTGTCGCCCGATTTCTATGCCTGGATCTTTCCGCATGGCGACAAGACCAGTGTCGGCGTCGGCAGCGCGGTAAAGGGTTTTGCCCTGCGCGATGCCGTGGCGCGGCTGCGCGAACAGGTCGGCATGGAAGATTGCAAGACCGTCCGTGTCGAAGGCGCGCCGATCCCGCTGCGCCCGCGCAAGCGCTGGGACAATGGCAAGGACGTCGTGGTGGCCGGCGATGCCGCCGGAGTCGTCGCCCCGGCATCGGGCGAGGGCATTTACTACGCCATGACCGCCGGCCGGCTGGCGGCCGAGGCGGCGGGCGAATATCTCGCCACCGGCAAGTCATCGGCACTCAAGCTGGCCCGCAAGCGCTTCATGAAGGCGCACGGCCAGGTGTTCATGGTGCTCGGGATCATGCAGTGGTTCTGGTATCGCAGCGACAACATGCGCGAACGCTTCGTCAAGCTGTGCCAGGACCCCGATATCCAGCGCCTGACCTGGGAATCCTACATGAACAAGGAACTGGTCCGCCAGGATCCGATGGCGCATGTCCGGATCTTCCTGAAGGATTCGCGCCAATTGCTCGGTGCGCTGTTTTCGGGCCGCAAGCCGGGCGTTACCGCCGGATCGTGAAGGCAGATCGGGTGGCACGCGGCACCAGCGGCTTGTCGATGAACCTAGGGCGCTGGGTGCTGCCGGCGTCGGTTGCGGCGCTGGTCACCGCGGTGATCGCGGCACTCGGCGCAACCATCACCCAGATCGGCCCCTGGTACCACAGCCTTGTACAACCGGGCTGGGCACCCCCCGATATCGCCTTCGGCCCGGCATGGACGATCATTTTCGGACTGTGCGCGATGTCAGCGGCCACCGCGTGGATGGCGGCACCCAACCGCGATTCGGCTTATGTGATGATCGGCCTGTTCGCGCTCAACGGGTTCTTGAACCTGCTGTGGAGCTTTTTGTTCTTTCGGCTGCACCGGCCGGACCTGGCGGCGGTGGAGGTCTGGCTGCTCTGGGCCTCGGTTGCAGCGCTTATCAGCGTGCTGCGCCGCTATTCAGCGCGCGCGGCGTGGTTGCTGGTGCCCTATCTGTTGTGGGTTACCTTCGCCGGCTTGCTCAACGACATGGTCGTCAAGCTCAACCCGCCCTTTGCCTGATAGCGGCAGCGGCGTTTGCGCGGATGCTTGCAAACGCCGCGGCCCTGTCGCGCGCTACTTCCGCGTATCGAGATAGGCGATCACATCGGCACGGTCCTGCGGCGCCTTCAGGCCGGCATAGGCCATCTTGGTGCCCGGCACGACCTTCTGCGGCGCGGCGAGATATTCGAACAATTTTGCCTGCGTCCAGATGATGCCGCTTTTCTTGTTGGCGGCCGAATATTGATAGCCGGGGATGCTGCCGGCCGTGCGACCGACGACGCCCCACAAGGATGGCCCGATCCGATTGACGCCCTTTTCGGCCACATGGCAGGTCTTGCAGACGGTAAACACCTTTTCCCCGTGCACCGAGTCGCCGGTGAGTGACGCATAATCCACCATTTCGGCTGCAGCAGGCACCACCGCCGCGGGCGGGGCAACGGTGGCGGTCGGCGTGGCCGGAACTTCGACAGGCGACGTTGCGGTCATCCCGGTATCGGCCGTCGTCGTGGTGGTCGTGGTGGTATCGGCGGTCTTTTCGCTGCCGCACGAAGCAAGGCCGGTGGCAAGGAGGGCGCCGGCGACGATCCGGAGGCGAAAGTTCGAAGCAGTCATGGATAATTCCTCGTTCACGTACCCAGAGCTCCGCGCGCACCATACCGTGCGGGTCGAAGTCTCGGCTCAATAGCGACAGGCCTTTATACCTGTATTCTCGTAACGCGCCGCGGCTCCTTTGGTTGCCGCGATCCGGGTGGTCGAAACTTCAAGCGGCAGTCATGCAACAAGCTCGTAGTGGCTTTTTTTGGCGGAAACCTACAATCAGGCGCGGCCGTGCCGGCGTATGACGTTCTTGCGACCCGACAGGGGCCGTGGATCGGGCTGTCCCCCGGGCCGCGTTTCCTGAAACTTCGACGGCCCGGGGCGCGTTTTTTGTCCCCGGGCCGTATTTTCAAGGCGTGTGGGTTTTGTTGCGCGGACACGCCGTACATTGGGGCCAACCCCGGCGCGCCGCCCAGGATAGCCGGCCGCGCCCCCTGCTGTGATTCAGTTGTTTGAAACCAGATGGGGATATAAGCCGGCGCTCGCAAGGGATTGCGGGGGGTGCGCTGCATATGATTGACATCCGATATTTTGCGCCGCACCCGGCGCTGAGGCCGTATCTGTCATCCTATTACTGGTTCGAATCGAACCTGCCTTCGTTCAGCGACATGATGCGCGCCGAACTTCCGCAAATCAGGCTGATCACGCGCGGCGCGGCCAGCAATCGCTATGCCAATGGCGTGGTGCGGCAGGCGATGCCTGCGCAGTTGCAGGGACCGACCACCGGCCCGGTCTACTTCACCGCCGATGGTCCGCTGCATCTGTTCGGCGTCGGTCTGCTGCCGCGCGGTTGGGCATCGCTGATCGGTGAACCCGCCGACCGGATTGCCGATGACTGCGTGGATTTGGGCGCAATCCTCGGCCCCGCGACCGATGGTGTCGTCGCTGCCATGTTGCAGGCCCGCACCGATTCCGAACGCGTCGCTGCGGCCGATCGGTTTTTTCTTGCGCTGCTCGAAAAACCGCACCCCGCGCCGCTGTGGTTCACCCGGTTGACCGACAATTGGTTGACCGATGCGATGAACCCCGATGTCGATGTGCTCGTCCGCGCCTCGGGGATGTCGGCGCGGTCGATCGAGCGCATGGCCAGGCGCATCTACGGCGCTTCCCCCAAATTGCTGGCGCGCAAATATCGTGCCCTGGGCGCTGCCGTGCGAATCGGCACCGGGGAGGCCAGCGGCTGGCGCGATTTCTGCGGCAATGGTTTTTCGGGTAGCGGTTGCAACGACAGCGGTTTTTACGATCAGGCGCATTTCATCCGCGAATTCAAACAATTCACCGGGATGACACCCAGCCGTTTCGTCGATGGCGCCGCCGCCATCACACGGCTGACGATCGCCCGCAAGAACATGCTGCCGGCAATGCCGAAGCTGGCGCTGTACAGCTGAAAAACGGCCCTTGCCGCGCGCCGACCCCTGCCGGACCCAAGCCGGGTTGACACGCCCCCGATGCTGCCCACATAAGCCGGACGAATTTCATCCGCTTTGAAGGGCAGTCGTTGATCCGCCTCACAAACCTTGCCGATTACGCCGTCGTGGTGATGACCGCGGCCGCGCGGACGCCGGGGGAAAAGCTGTCGGCGGCGCGGGTGGCGGACCTGACCCTCATTCCGGCGCCCACTGTCGCCAAGCTGATGGGGACGCTCGCCAGGGCCGGGCTGCTTTCGGCCTCGCGCGGTGTTGCGGGCGGCTTCAGCCTCGCGGCGGCGCCCGAAACGATCAGCATCGCCGCCATTGTCGAAGCCGTCGATGGCCCGATCGCGCTGACCAACTGCCTGTCGGGTGAAACCCATGATTGCGCCATCGAGGGCCGCTGCACCGTGCGCGGCCATTGGGGGCCGATAAACCGGGCGGTGCGCGCGGCGCTGGAAGCCGTGACGCTCGCCGATCTTGTACGACCTGCGACGATGGTACGGCTGGCGCCGGCCGCGCTGCCGGATGAGGTGACCGCATGACCGATAACAGTGATTCCATGGCGTTCGAAGCCACCACCGATGCCCCCGTACAGGATGCCGCAGCGCGCGCCGCCGTCGCCGATCTGGCGACCTACAAATGGGGTTTCGTCTCCGATATCGAATCGGACATGGCGCCCAAGGGCCTGAACGAAGACACGGTGCGCTTCATTTCGGCCAAAAAGGCCGAACCGCAGTGGCTGCTCGATTGGCGGCTAAAGGCCTATCGCCGCTGGTTGACGATGGAATCGCCCGATTGGGCCAAGCTCGATATCGCGCCGATCGATTATCAGGACGCCTATTATTATGCAGCGCCCAAGGCCAGGCCCGAGCTCGGTTCGCTGGACGAACTCGATCCCGAAATCCGCCGCACCTATGAAAAACTCGGCATTCCCATCGCCGAACAGGAAATGCTGGCGGGCGTCAAAGGCTCGCGGCGCATCGCGGTCGATGCGGTGTTCGATTCGGTCAGCGTCGCAACGACCTTTCGCGCCGAACTCGAAAAGGCCGGCGTCATCTTTCGCTCGATCAGCGAAGCCGTGAAGGAATATCCCGATCTGGTCAAAAAATGGCTGGGCAGCGTCGTGCCGCAGCAGGATAATTACTTCGCCTGTCTGAACAGCGCGGTATTTTCTGACGGCACCTTTGTCTATATTCCCGAAGGCGTACGCTGCCCCATGGAACTATCGACGTATTTTCGCATCAACGCCGCCAACACCGGGCAGTTCGAACGCACCCTCATCATTGCCGACAAGGGCAGCCATGTCTCCTATCTGGAAGGCTGCACAGCGCCGATGCGCGATGAAAATCAGCTGCACGCGGCGGTTGTCGAACTGATCGTGCTCGATGATGCCGAGATCAAATATTCAACCGTCCAGAACTGGTATCCCGGCGATGCGAACGGGGTCGGTGGCATCTATAATTTCGTCACGAAGCGCGCGAATTGCCTTGGCAAGCGATCGAAAGTCAGCTGGACGCAGGTCGAAACCGGCAGCGCCATCACCTGGAAATATCCATCCTGCGTGCTGTCTGGCGATGATTCCATCGGTGAATTTTATTCGGTGGCCGTCACCAACAACCGCCAGCAGGCCGATACCGGCACCAAGATGATCCATCTGGGCAAACGCACCCGATCGACAATCGTTTCAAAAGGCATTTCGGCAGGGCGCAGCCAGGGCACCTATCGCGGGCTGGTGCGCATCGCCGCCAGCGCCGAGGGGTCGCGCAACCATACCCAATGCGATTCACTGCTGCTCGGCCATGATTGCGGCGCCCACACCGTGCCCTATATCGAAGTCCGCAACCCGTCGGCGATCATCGAGCATGAAGCGACGACGTCGAAAATCAGCGACGACCAGCTGTTTTACGCCCAGTCGCGCGGCCTTGATGCCGAAGCGGCGGTGGCGCTGATCGTCAATGGTTTCTGCAAGGAAGTCCTTCAGCAACTGCCGATGGAATTTGCCGTCGAAGCGCAAAAGCTGCTGGGGATTTCGCTTGAGGGGAGCGTTGGATGAACGCCGCCGCTCTCGCCGATTTCTATGACTGCTATACCGACGCCTTCATGCGGCAGGATGGCGATGCCCTGGTTGCGGCCTGGTCGTTTCCGGCCGCGATCGCGGGCCCCGAAGGCAATGCGGTACTCGACGCCGAGGCGTTCCGGCGCAACCTCGATGGTCTGTTCGGCTTTTATGATCGGCAGGGCGTGGTGACGGCGACGGCGCATGTTGCGGCGCAGACGGTGCTTGGCGAAAACGTCGTGCTGAGCCAGACCGACTATGCGATGTTCGACAAGGATGGCGTGCTCATCGCCGGCTGGCAGAGCCCGTATTTATTGCGCGCGACAGGGGACGGCCTGCGCGCCTTTGCTGTTGTTTCGGATGGCGAAGTCGCGGCCTGGGCGGCACGCGGCACGCCGATGGAATCGCGATGATGCGCTGGCTCGTGCTTGGCTTGGTACTTGCCGCCTGCTCGCCCGCAGCCCCGCCGCGGCCGACCGAAGGCGCGGCGCAACAGGCGAAGATGAATGCCGCGACCAAGGCCTATTCGGATTGTATCGCCGATGGTGCCAAGGCGGCGGATGTTGCGATCGATGCTGCCGGCACCATCGCCAACCGCGTTGTGGTGGCGTGCAAGGATACACGCAATGCGCTGATGGCCGATGTCATCGCCTTTCACCAGATCGGCCACCCCAAATTCAGTATCGACCAGTCAAAGGCTGTTGCCGAGGCCTCGATCGCCACCATCGAGGATGACCTGCGCCAGCAGACCGTCGTCACCATCGTGCGGCGCCAGACGGCAGGGAAATGACCGCATCCAATCCGCACGACATCCAGGGCTCGACACGGGATCCCGCTTTCTGCGGGCGGCGCAGAATCAGCGGGATCCGGGGTCGGGCCCGGGATGACGAACAGCGAAATACAGAAATGGACGCACAGTGCTTGTAATTGACAATCTTCACGCCGGAATCGAAGGCAAGACCATCCTTGATGGCCTGTCGCTGACGGTCAATGCCGGTGAAGTCCATGCCATCATGGGGCCGAACGGGGCCGGAAAATCGACGCTTTCCTATGTTCTTGCCGGCCGCAGCGGTTATGACGTGACCGGCGGCAGCGTCACCTTCATGGGCGCCGATCTGCTGGCCATGGCCGCCCATGAACGCGCTGCTGCGGGCGTTTTTCTGGGCCTCCAATATCCGGTGGAAATCCCCGGTGTGTCGAACCTGATGTTCCTGCGCTCTGCCTTGAATGCCCAGCGCGTGCTGCGCGGCGAAAAGGCAGCCAGTGGCGCTGAATTCATGAAGCTGGCAAAAGCTGCCGCTGGCGCGCTCGGCCTGCCCTATGACATGCTCAAACGCTCGGTGAACCAGGGCTTTTCGGGCGGCGAGAAAAAGCGCAACGAAATGGTCCAGATGGCGGTTCTGGAACCCCGGCTCGCCGTGCTCGATGAAACCGATAGCGGTCTCGATATCGATGCCCTGCGCGTTGTTTCAGAAGGCATCAACCGTATGCGCTCGGCCGATCGCGCCACCTTGCTGATCACCCATTATCAGCGGCTGCTCGATTATGTGGTCCCCGATTTCGTGCACGTGCTGGTGGCTGGGCGGATCGTGCGCAGCGGCGGCCCGGAACTCGCGGAGACGCTCGAACGCGATGGCTATGTGGACATTGCGGCATGACGGTGGCGGCAGCCCTGCCGACCCGACGTGACGAAGCCTGGCGCTATAGCGACCTGGCGCAGGTGGCGCGGGTCTGGCCGGTGCTGCCCGAAATCATCGACGTTGCTGCCGGCCAGCGCCTGTCGCACCTGGTTGTCGATGCGGCGGCGCCGGGCAGCGCCAGCATCCGGCATTTCAGCATCAGCCTTGCTGCCGGCGCAACGCTTATATTCCACATTGTCATGGCGCGCGGCGCTTATGGCCGGGTGGCGCTGGACGTGACGTTGGCCGAAGGCGCGACATTCGATCTTGGCGGCATCATCATCGCCAGCGACACCCAAGTTCTGGAAATCGTCACGCTGGTGACCCATACCGGGCCAAACGCCACCAGCCGACAGGTCATCCGCTGCGTTGCCGGCGACACCGCAACCGCCACTTATATGGGGAAGGTGGCCGTCGCTAGACCGGCGCAGAAAACCGATGCGATGCAAAGTTTCAAGGCGTTGCTGACAGAGCGCGGGGCGACCGCGAATGCCAAGCCCGAGCTTGAAATCTTTGCCGATGACGTCAAATGCGCCCATGGCGCGACGGTTGGTGAACTGGATGCAACGGCGCTGTTTTACCTCCAGAGCCGGGGCATTCCGCCGCTCGAAGCGCGCCGGCTGCTGACCCGTGCGTTCCTGTCGGATGCGCTTGAAAGTCTTGACAACGACAGCGACCGCGAGGCGCTGGAAGCACAGGTTACCGCATTGCTGGAAAACCCGAAGTGACTGGCTTGACTGCAATCCATGCTGCCCCCGAAACCGACCGCAAGGCCGATTTTCCGGGTCTGGCCGGCGATTGGGCCTATCTCGATACCGCCGCCACGGCGCAAAAACCGCAGATTGTCATCGACGCTGTGGCGCGGGCGATGGGCGCCGATTACGCCACCGTCCATCGCGGCGTCTATGAACGCTCCGCCACCATGACGATGCGGTTCGAGGCAGCACGCGATAAAACCGCAGGCTTTATCGGCGCAGGCTCGGCCAATGAAGTGGTGTTCGTGCGCGGCGCGACCGAAGCCATCAACCTTGTCGCCTATAGCTGGGGCCAGCGGCTGGTGGCCGGCGACCGCATCCTGATTTCAGCGCTCGAACATCATAGCAATATCGTGCCCTGGCAGATGCTGCGCGATCGCATCGGCATCATCCTCGATGTGGCGCCGCTGACCGGTGATGGCCGCATCGATGAGGACGCTTTGATCGCCATGCTGACGCCCAGGACAAGGCTGGTCGCGATCGCCCATGTCTCGAACGTGCTTGGCAGCGTCGCCGATATCGCGCGCATCGCCACTGCCGCCCATGCCGTTGGCGCCTTGCTGCTGGTCGATGGTTGCCAGGCCGCGCCCCGGCTGGCGATCGATGTTGCAGCGCTCGATTGCGATTTCTACGTCTTTTCAGGACACAAGCTTTACGGCCCGACGGGCATCGGCGTGCTTTGGGGTCGCGCGTCATTGCTCGCATCCATGCCGCCCTGGCAGGGCGGCGGCGCGATGATCGAAACGGTGACGTTTGAACAAACCAGCTATGCGCCGGCGCCGCAGCGTTTCGAGGCAGGTACACCGCCCATCGCCGAAGTAATCGGGCTGGCTGCCGCCATCGACTATGTCGAAGCCATCGGTCTCGATGTCATCCACGCCCGTGAGACGATGCTGGTTGCCGCGGCCCGCGCCGCACTTGGCCGGATCAATTCGGTCACGCTGTTCGGCCCCGAAGACAGCGCCGGAATCGTGTCTTTTGCCATTGAAGGCGTGCATCCCCACGACATCGGTACCATATTGGACGAAAGCGGGGTCGCCATCCGCGCCGGGCATCATTGCGCCCAGCCCTTGATGGCCCTGCTCGGCGTGCCGGCGACGGCACGGGCGAGTTTTGGTATCTATAACAGCCTTGACGATGTCGCGCGGCTGGCCGCCGGCATCGAACGGGTGACACGAATTTTTGGGCCAGGACCGACAGCATGAGCGAACGCGCCTTTGATATCGAGGAAGTCAGCGCGGCAACGCCGGTGCCAAAGGCGCCGCCGCTGCGCGCCATGGCCGAACGCAACCCGGATTATCTCGAAGGGTTTCTCAGCCCCAAACCCGAGGCGCAGGCGGTCGATATTGCGGGTGACACGCTGGTCGATGAGATCGTTGCGGCGCTGCGCCAGATTTTCGATCCTGAGATCCCGGTCAACATCTATGACCTGGGGCTGATCTACAATGTCGAAATTGCCGATGGGCATGCCGTGGTGACCATGACGCTGACGACCCCCCATTGCCCGGTTGCCGAAACCATGCCCGGCGAAGTCGAAATGCGGGTATTGAGCGTGCCGGGCGTTGCCACCGCCGATGTCAATCTGGTCTGGGACCCGGCCTGGGACCCCGGCAAAATGAGCGATGAGGCCAAGCTTGAAATGGGAATGCTGTGATGGAAACCGCGATCCTCCGACGCCCGCGTCCGGCCCCGATTACCGTTACCGAAGACGCCGCCCGCCGCATTGCCGAAATCATCGCCAAGGCACCGCAGCCAGCTACAGGCGTGCGGTTGACGACCCCAAAACGCGGCTGTTCCGGCCTTGCCTATAGCCTTGATTATGTCAGCGAGGCCAAGCCCGGCGATGAAGCCGTCATCACGCCGGGCGGCACCCTGTTCATCGACGGCGGCAGCCTGATGTATCTCATCGGCAGCCGCATGGACTGGAAGGAAGATGATTTCGCCGCCGGATTCGTCTTTGAAAATCCCAACGCCAAGGGCCAGTGCGGCTGTGGCGAAAGCTTTACCGTGTGACGCTGCGCCTGCTGCCGATGCTGCTGCTGGCGCCAATGTTGTCGGGTTGCATCGCATCCGCCATCGTTGGTGCCGGTGTCGCCGTTGTGAAGGCACCGTTCCAGTTGGCGGGGGCGGCAATCGATGGCCTTACCACCAGCCAGGAGGAGGCCGACCGCAACCGCGGCAAAGCCATTCGCAAACAACAGGAAGCCGACGCCAAGGCCGCGAAAAAAGCCGCCAAAGCCGCAAAAAGAGACAGTCGAGACGAGGATTAGAGCGCGATGGCATTGCGGCATTGGGGGTTGATCATGGCTTTGTCGACAGCGCCGGCGCTGGCCGGGTCGGCCGAAGACGATGTCCGCGCCGCGCTGACCCGGGTTGAAACGCTCAACCCCCGCATCAATGCCGTGCTGGCTATCGATCCGAGCGCTATTGATCAGGCCCGGTCGCTCGACCGCAGCCGCAAGGCGCGCGGGCCCCTGCATGGGGTTCCGATGCTTATCAAGGACAATATCGAGATGAAGGGCAGCCTGCCGACAACGGCGGGCAGCCTTGCCTTGCTCGACAATGTCAGCAACCGTGATGCACCGCTGGTGGCGAGCTTGCGCGCCGCAGGCGCCATCATCATCGGCAAAACCAATTTGAGTGAATGGGCCAATATTCGCGGTCGCCCCTCGATTTCGGGGTGGAGCGCGGTCGGCGGCCAGGTCCGCAATCCGCATGCTCTGAACCGCAGCCCGTGCGGGTCATCATCGGGCAGCGGCGCCGCTGTGGCAGCCGGCATCGTCGATGCCGCAATAGGCACCGAAACCGATGGCTCCATCACCTGTCCGGCATCGGTCAACGGCATTGTCGGGTTAAAGCCAACGGTTGGCCTCGTCAGCCGCAGCCGTATCGTCCCCATCAGTCATAGCCAGGACACGGCGGGGCCGATGACGCGCGATGTGCGCACCGCGGCGCTAGTGCTGGGGGCGATCGCTGGCAGCGATCCGGCCGATCCGGCGACCGCCGCCGCCGATGCGCACCGCATGGATTACAGCGCCGGCCTGATACCCACGGCGCTGCAGGGCCAGCGCATCGGCGTCATGCGCTTTGCCGCCGGGTTTTCAGCGCCGGTCGATGCCCTGTTCGAGGCGGCGTTGCAGGTGCTGGTGGCGCAAGGCGCCATTCTTGTCGAAGTCGAAGCGCCAAAGGATCGCGACAAGATCGGTGAGGCTGAGCATCAAGTGTTGATCAGCGAGTTGAAGGCCGATCTGAACGCCTATCTGGCAGCGACTCCGTCCGCCGTTGAGGTTCGAACGCTCGCCGCCGCAATCGCGTTCAACAAGGCGACCCCGCGCGAACTCTCGCTGTTCAACCAGGCGACATTTGAAGCTGCGGAGGCAACCAGGGGTCTTTCCGATCCCGTCTATCTTGAAGCCCGGGCATCATCGTTGCGACGCGCGGGTGCGGAGGGCATAGACGCCATGCTGGCGGCCGGCAACGTCGCCGCGCTGGTGGCGCCAACGACGGGCCCGGCCTGGTTGATCGATGTCGTCAATGGCGATCGTTCCGGGGCGGGCGGTGCCGGTTATCTGGCGGCCGTCGCGGGCACCCCGCATCTGACGGTGCCGATGGGGGCGGTGCAGGGCCTGCCCGTGGGCCTGTCGTTCATGGGGTCGGCATGGAGCGAGGCGCGGCTGCTGGCGCTCGGCTATGCCTATGAACAGGCGAGCAAGATGCGGGTGACACCAAGCTTTGCCGCCGCCGTCGATGATCTGCCGTCGGTCAAGCCGCTGCTGGAACCCGGGCGCCGGTGATCGCCGCAAGGGCCGGGCGCTGGCTGGTCAGGACGATCCTGTCGCTGGCCGCGATTCTTGCCATATTGGTCATCGGGGAGGCGCTGTCGCCGCAGTTCAAGGCGCTGAAAACCGAGGTCGATGAACAATTCGCCGCCGCCGATCCTGATCGTCAGAATGCGGCGCTGGCGGGCTTGCAGGCGCAATTGCCGGCGATTGCGGACGCTGCAAAAGCTGCCGCTACGGGGCGCCTCGCGGCGGCTGAAAACTGGACGCTGGCAAATATCGATCGGCATATCGTTGCCCAAAAGGCGCGTGCCGACGATTTGCGCGCCGTGGATGCAACCGCATCTGCACTGGGCGCCCTGCTGGCAGGCGATCAGGCGGCTTTGTTGGCGATTTATCGGGGTCGCGCCGAATTGGCGGCGATCGAGGCCGAAATTGCCGGCATGGCGGCACTGCGATCGATCAAGAACGACCGGCTAGGCTATGCGAATGCCGTTACGGCGGCGCGGCAGGGACATGATCGGGCGGCGGCCGATGTTGCCGCCTATCGCACCGGCCATCCGCTGCTGTCGCAAACCTATGATGCGACACTGTTCGACCGCCACCTGCTGCCGGACAGCCAATTTGGCGACCTGCCGGCGCTGACCAGGGCGCTGGACGGATCAAATGCCGCCATTGCAGCTGCCAATCGCAATCTGGCACTGTTCGATCAGGCGGCGGCGGCGCGGCGGGTCGCCATCGGGCGCGTCGCGCTTTCGATTGCCGATCTTCAGCAGCGGCTGGGCGCCAGCCGCAGCGGCGTTGTAGCCCGCTTGCAACGCCAGCTACCGGCGGCGCTGTTCATCCTGATCAGCCTCTGGCTGGTGCCGGTAGCGATCAAGCTGGCCATGTGGTTTGGCCCGGCCCGCTGGGTCGAAGGCCGGCCGGCCGTGCGCATCATGCCCGGCATGCCCGGTGCCATATTGATCGAAGGTCGGGCGCCGGGCCTGTCCGACCAGCCGATTTCAGCGGTTTCGAAGGCGATTGCAATCGAGGCCGGTGATGAGCTGCTGGTCCATCAGGATTATGTCAAAAGCCTTGGGGTCGAACGGACAAAGGACACTAAATATCTGTTCAGCTGGCGCTTTCCGATTGCCAGCCTTGTTGCCGGGCTGGCTCGGATGACCAGGGTGCGACCCCTGGCTCTCGAAACTGTCGTGGTGGGATCGCTCCATGATGCCGCAACCGAGGTGGCGCTGATCACCATTCCTGCCGGCAACGCGCTGGTGTTTCACCCCCGAAACCTCATCGGCATCGTCCAGAATTGCGAGGCCCCGATGCGGATAGAAAGCCGCTGGCGACTGGCCAGCCTCCACGCCTGGTTGACGTTGCAACTGCGCTTTCTGGTTTTCCACGGTCCCGGCACGCTGATCGCCAGCGGCGCGCGCGGCGTGCGAATCGAGCCGGCAGGCAGCGGCCGCAGTTTCAACCAGGCCGCGACAATCGGTTTTTCGGCAGGGCTGGGCTATGCGGTGCGCCGAACGGATACGTTTGATGCGTATCTCAGCGGCGCAAAGCAATTGTTCAACGATACGCTGACCGGCGGCGAAGGCTATTATATCTACGCGGAATTTCCCGGCGGCCAGCGCGGCGGCATCACCGGGCGCGGGCTGGAAGGGCTGATCGACGCCGGGCTGAAAGTCTTTGGTATCTAGAGCATCGTGTCGAAAATCGGGCCCAGCCCGCTCCCGCCCAGCCAGCCAACGAGAATTTCGTATCTGTCTGGCCGGGCAGGGGAGCGGGCTGGACCCGACTCCGCAAAGCGGCAGGAAGCTCAAAAAAGCGATCACGCTTGCGCCGCGGCCGGCTTTGCGCCATAGGGCCGCTCTCGATATGCGCCGGGGCCTGTCCCCGGCGTTGTCGTTTGACGCAAGCCGGAGGGGTGTCGCTAGGGTAGCGGCATCAGCGATCGGTAAAGGAGTGACCGAACATGCCATTTTATGAGCATGTCTTTCTCGCGCGACAGGATCTGGCAGCAGCCCAGGTCGAAGCGATGACAGAGACATTTTCCAAAATCATCGCCGATGGTAGCGGCGCTGTTGCCTCCCATGAATATTGGGGCCTGCGCAGCATTGCCTATCGCATCGCCAAGAATCGCAAGGCGCATTACGTCATGCTCAATATCGACGCGCCAGCGCCGGCGGTGGCCGAACTGGAACGCCAGGTGGCGCTTAATGAAGACATTATTCGTTACATGACCGTGCGGATTGATACATTGCCGGTTGAACCATCCGCCATGATGAAGCGCGGCGAGCGCGAGCGCGAACGCAGTGACCGCGATGGCGGCATGCGCGGTGACCGCCCGGACCGTGGTGATCGCGGCGACCGGGGCGATCGCCCTGACCGTGGTGACCGCCCGCGCGGTGACCGCCCCGACCGCGCCCCGCGCGCCTTTTGATCGGATAGCCAGACTATGGGACGCCCATTTTTCCGCCGCCGCAAAAGCTGCCCTTTTTCAGGGGCCAATGCGCCGATCATCGATTATAAGGACGTGCGCCTGTTGCAGGGTTTCGTCTCTGAACGCGGCAAGATCGTGCCATCGCGCATCACAGCCGTTTCGGGCAAGAAACAGCGCGAACTGGCCCAGGCCATCAAGCGCGCCCGTCATCTGGGCCTGCTGCCCTACCTCGTCAAGTAAGGAGCAGCCGTCATGGAAATCATCCTTCTGGAACGCGTCGACAAGCTCGGCGCCATCGGCGACGTGGTTAACGTCAAGCCGGGTTTTGCCCGCAACTTCCTGCTGCCACGCGGCAAGGCGCTGCGTGCGTCCGAAGCCAACAAGAAAAAGTTCGAGGCCGATCGCGCCCGCATCGAAGCCGATAATGCCAAACGCCGCGACATTGCGCGCGCCGAAGCAAAGGATGTGGATGGCGCCAGCGTTATCATGATCCGCCAGGCATCGCAGACCGGCCAGCTTTATGGTTCGGTCGCCGCCCGCGATCTCGCCGAAGCGCTGACAGCCGGTGGACACAAAGTGGCCAAGGGCCAGATCGTTCTCGACAAGCCGATCAAGGCACTGGGCATCCATGATGTCCGCGTCGCGCTGCACCCCGAAGTCGTGGTGACCTGCAAGGTCAACATCGCCCGTTCGCCTGAGGAAGCCGAGCTGCAGGCCAAGGGCGTCGATGTCAACGCCGACATGTTCGAACGCGACGAAGCCGGCTTTGTCGAAGCCTTTGATCCCGGCGCAGAGCCTGGCACCTTGCCGATGGACGATACACCGGAACCCGACGCCGTGCCGGCCACACCGAGCGCATCGGATCCCGCTACCGACGAAACCGACGCCTGACGTCGCGCCGGCGTCGCACTGAAACACGGCCAATGGCCCGGGAGATTGCCTCTCCAGGGCCATTGTCTTGGCTGCGGTAGTAGCGAAGGGGCTTGACCGCCGCAGCGCATCGCGCCACTCCCGCCGCCATGAACGAAGAAATTGAAAACGTCACCGATGCCGCTGCAACACCGACGCCGCCAGATCGCCTGTCGGCGCAGCCGCGCAGCCCGCACTATTACCCCGAGCTGCTCGAACGCGGCGTCGGCATCATTTTCAATGGTGTCGAGCGCACCAATGTCGATGAATATTGTGTCTCCGAAGGCTGGGTAAAGGTCGCCGCCGGCAACAGCCGGGATCGGTATGGCCAGCCGCTGACAGTCAAGGTCAAGGGCGTCGTCGAGCCCTATTTCAAAAGCTGACAGGCGCATGGCCGATCTGTTCGGCAGCGAAACCCCGCCTGTTGCACTGCCTGTTGCGGCGTCAACCGCCCCGCTCGCCGACCGGCTGCGGCCGCGGCAGCTTGGCAACATCGTCGGCCAGGATCATCTGACCGGTCCGGACGGGGCCATCGGCCGCATGATTGCCGCCGGCACATTGTCCAGCCTCATCCTCTGGGGGCCGCCGGGCACCGGCAAGACCAGCATCGCGCGCTTGCTCGCCGAAGCCGTCGGGCTGCGCTATGTCGGCATTTCAGCGGTATTTTCAGGCGTTGCCGATCTGAAAAAACTCTTTGCCGAAGCGCGTGCCGCCGCCCGCGACACTGGCTCGCAACCGGGCCGTAAAACGCTGTTGTTCGTCGATGAAATCCATCGCTTCAATCGTGCCCAGCAAGATGGCTTTCTGGGCGTTGTCGAAGACGGCACGGTGACGCTGGTCGGCGCGACGACCGAAAACCCCAGCTTTGAACTAAACGCCGCAATCCTTAGCCGGGCGCAGGTGCTGATCGTCAGGCGGCTGGATGAAATCGCCCTGTCGCAATTGCTCGCTCGCGCCGAGGCCGAAATGGACCGGCCCCTGCCGTTGACCGCAGAGGCGCGCGCTGCGTTGATCGCGTCGGCCGATGGCGATGGGCGTTTCCTGCTCAATCAGGCCGAATCGCTTTTCGCGGTCGATCACACCGATCTACTCGACCCGGCGGCACTGGCAGCGCTGCTGCACCGCCGCATGCCGGTCTATGACAAGGACCGCGACGGCCATTACGGTCTCATTTCGGCGCTGCACAAATCGCTGCGCGGCTCCGATCCCGATGCGGCGCTGTATTATCTGGAACGCATGCTGACGGCAGGCGAAGAACCGCTATACCTCCTGCGGCGGTTGGTGCGCTTTGCCAGCGAAGATATCGGCCTGGCCGATTCAAACGCGCTGTTGATCTGCCTTGCTGCCAAGGATGCCTATGATTTTCTGGGCAGCCCGGAAGGCGAACTGGCCATCGTCCATGCCTGTCTCTATCTGGCGACAGCGCCCAAATCCAACGCAGCCTATATGGCTGAAAAGGCTGCGAAAAAGGCTGCTTTGGCATCAGGATCACGCAACCCGCCGGCGCATATTCTCAACGCGCCAACACGGCTGATGCAGGATTTGGGGCATGGCAAAGGCTATGCCTATGATCATGATGCCGAGGATGCATTTTCGGGCGCCGATTATTGGCCGGATGGCATGGCCGCAGCGCAATTCTACCAGCCATCGCCGCGCGGGCAGGAAGCCCGAATCGCCGAACGTCTCGCTGAATGGGCCAGGCGCCGTGCGGCCGCGCGTGATGGGTCGAACAGTCGTTGAAGAGTCTTGATTGGTCGCAGCTGCGCGTGAACCAAAGCTGGCCGATGAAAGGCGCTATGGCCAGCAGTATTGGCACCATTGTGGGCATGGTCAGCCATGCGCCGAACGGCCGGCGATTGCCCTATGTGGCGCAGGCTGGCGACAAAGCATTTTGCGGGATTGCCCATGCCGCAATCGAAATCTGTCCGGCCTTTGGCGGGAGCATCGCTGGTGCATCGGTGGCAAAGGCGCGCGCCCCGCCCGACATCCGCCAATTCATCACGCGCGACACCGGCATCGCCCCCGGCCGGCCGGTCATGCCGTCGAAAGCATTGCCGACAGTTGGTGGATCGCCGATCAGGCACGCGCCGCGCTCGACATAGGCTGGGCCAGGTGCTGGCCGACCAGGCGATCGAGCTTGTCGATGGCGCTGTCAGCCAATCGAATTTTATACAGCTATCCATCACCGCGTATCGAGACCACGCCCAAAATCACCCGAGATTTCCTGATCACCGGTTTTCCGCCGACCGGCCTTGGTGAACCTTCATTGCCGCCGGTGATCCCGGGGCTGGCCAACGCAATCCATGCCGCCACTGGAAAATGTAGCCGCAGCCTGCCGATCACGCCGGCGATGCTGGCCTGACGCCGCCTGTCCCGTCAAACAGCAACGCTTGCAGGATCATAGCTGAAAATATCAAGGCTATCCTCGTTGCGATCGAGGTCCGTGCCGGCCGGGGCGCTGCGCTGCAGCCGGTCGGCGCCAGCGGCGGATTCGGCCTGGATGAACCGGCAGCGCTGCAATCGCGCTGCCTGATAACGCCCCAGCGCTGCCGCTATCGTTGGCGCGTCTGCCAGGCAGCGCCCCAGCACCACGCCATCCTCGATCGCCATGGCGGCCCCCTGACCCATGAACGGCAGCATCGGGTGCGCGGCGTCGCCAAGGAGAGCGATGCGCCCGGCGACCATCGCGGTGGCTGGCGGCCGCAAGAACAGCCCCCAACTGCCGACCTGGCCGCCCGGCGCCGCGGCGATCAGATCGGTGACATCAGGGGCCCAGCCCGAAAATTCGGCCGCCATTTCTGCTACCGGCACGGTCTGTGACCAGCCTTCGCCGCGCCAGGCGCCGCTGCGGGTCAGCCCGACGCAGTTGATCAATTGCCCGCCACGAACTGCGTAGCGGACGAACGAGCGTTCGGCGCCGGTCCAGACGATCGATCCCGGTTGGCTGGCGGCTGGCGGCGCGGCGGCGGCGGGCACCAGCAAGCGCCAGGCAATATGGCCGGTAAAATCGGCGCCCTGATCGCCAAGTATCGCGCCACGGATCAGCGAATTTGTGCCATCGGCGGCGATCACCAGATCGGCACCGGCCGACTGCCGGCCGTCGAACACCAGCCGGACTTCGGTGCCAGCATCGTCGATCGATGCCAGCCGATGTCCGGTTCGGATTGCACCCGCATCATTGGCGGCGACGGCGGCGACGAGCAGCGCATGCAGATCGGCGCGGTGCATCATGTAATAGGCCGCACCATAGCGCTGGCAGGTGTCGCTGCGATCGATCACCAGCAATTCGCTGTTGCTGATGCCATCGCGGACGCGCTGTTGCGGCGGCATTTGGGCATTGGCGGCAAGTGTGGCGCCAAGCCCCAGCGATTGGAGGCCCTTGGTGGCGTTCGGGGTTACCGAAATACCCGCGCCGACATCGCCAAGCACCGCTGCCTGTTCGCACACGATAGGGCGAAAGCCGGCCCGCTGCAGTGCCAGCGCCGCAGTCAAGCCACCAAGGCCGGCGCCAATGATGGCGATCCGAGCGTCGCGGTCGACCATCAAAGCCCCAGCGCGCCGGGGTTGATGAGGCCCTTGGGGTCGATCTCGGCCTTGATCGCGGTAATCAGCGCCATGGCGCCGGCATCGCGTTGCCGTTGCCATGGATAGAGGCGCCCGATCTGCAGATGGGTGGCGCCGGCAGCATGGAAAACCTCGATCATTTCGGCCGAAATGCTGGATACCAGTGCCGCTGCCGCTGGATTGGCGGGGTGGCGCGGCAGCGCATCGCCAGTCATTCGTTCATGCGACAACAGCCGCGCGTCAGGCCAGTAAAGCACCGGCTCATACAGCAGCCCCGACCGTGCAACGCCAAAAAAGCTGGTGCCGATGGTCAGTTTGACAGCAGCGCAGGCCACGGCGTGGCGGGCGATCAGCGCGGACATCGCCGTATCGAGGCCGGCGGCGGCGGACCAGGGGACGATGCCGTGCAATGGCAACATGCGGCCGCCATCCGGTGACAATATCGGCAATGGGGCAAATGGCACCGCGCGCACCATCGTTGGCACCGTGGCCGGCAGTTCGACCCCGCCGATGTCGCAAAACTGGCGTGTAAGGCTCAGGCGACGGCGCAGTGTGGCGGCATCATCGGCTTCGGCGACGACATGTAGTTGATAGCCTTCGCGGCCCAGAAAGCCCCGGCCGGCGCGCGCCACCTGTGCCATCCGCCACAGACCGGACAAGACCGATCCCTGCGACCGCCCGATAGCCCGCAGCGCCCTCAAATCCTGGGCAAAGCCGCCCGATGTGCCGGCAAACTGGCGCGCCACGGCCGGGTCCATCGCAAAGATTTCGCTGGCGAGGCCGGCGCGACCGATGCCGCGCATGGCCGCCGCCATCGTGGTGAAATCGCCGAACAGGAACGACACATAGCCGACCGCTGCGGGGCGTGGTTCCAGCGGCAGGGTGATGCGGGCCTTGATGCCCAGCGCGCCTGAATCATTGGCGAATATGCCGGTCAGGTCGGGGCCGTATTGGCGAGTAAAGGGCATGTGGCCGGGCTGGCCACCAGCGCCGGTGCGGACCAGGCGGCCATCGGCAGCGATGATGTCAAAGGCCAGCACATTGTCGCCCGACGTGCCTATGCGTGCCGTGCCAAAGGTCGCGGTGCCCTGGCTCATCGATCCGCCGACTGTGGCATTCCAGCCGGAAAACGGCCCCCAGAAGGGTGTGCGCAGGCCGTGCGGTGCCAGCGCCTCATCGAGCTTTGCCCAGGTACAGCCGGCTTCGACAGTGACAAACAGATCGGTGGTGTTGATCGTCACGATGCGGGTCAGAGCCGTCGTATCGACCACCAGCGCGCGCGCGCGATCGGGCAGATAGCCCGATGTGTACGACATGCCACCGCCGCGCGGGAACAGCGCAAGGCCAGCGGCCGTCGCCATGCCGACCCCTGTCGCCAGTGCCTCGACACTGGATGGCCGGAATATCGCCAAGGGCATGACGCCGGCAGCAGCAACGTCCTGCGCATAAAACCGGCGATCATCATCGCCCGTCAGGACAATGGCATCGAGCCTTGCCAGGTTTTCCAGCAATACTGCATCGGCAGTGTCGGACGCATCGGGGCAAAACGGTGTAAGGGCCATGGCTGATAGTTGCGCGGGCGCGGCCGATTGGCAAATTGATGCCCCGCCCGCCGCCATGCGCGGCATCTATGGGAGGCTTTGATTCACTGACTGGCATTGATCGCAGCGATCCGGCAGGTTGAACGGTGATGGGTAGACCCGCCGACCGTTTCGATTTCCGCAGCGACACCTATGCCTGGGGCGTTGTCGCGATGCTCTGCCTTGGCGCGATGATTTCGATGCTCGATCGGCAGGTGTTGATTTTGCTGGTCGAACCGATCAAGGCCGGCCTTGGAATTTCGGATACCCAGATCAGCCTGTTGCAGGGTTTTGCGGTGGTGATCTTTTACGCCCTGCTGGCGGTGCCGCTCGGTCGGCTGGCGGATCGTGGCAACCGCCGCAACATCATTGCTGCCGGTGCCTTGCTGTTTGCCCTGTCAACGATTGCCGGGGGTTTTGCACTGTCGTTCGGGGCCTTGTTCGCGACCCGGCTGTGCGTTGGGATCGGCGAAGCGACGCTGACGCCGGCGGGATCATCGTTGATCGGCGATTATCTGCCGCCGGCGAAAATCGGCCGGGCCATGGGGGTGTTTGTCGGGTCTGGCTTTGCCGGATCGGGGCTGTCGCTGGTGGTGCTGGGCGGTTTCATCGCCTGGCTGGCGGCGCATCCGGACCGGCAGTTCCTGCTGATCGGCCGGCCGGCGGATTGGCAGATCGTGTTCATCGCCGCGGGCCTGCCGGGGCTGGTGTTTGCAGCAGCAATGCTGGGCGTGCGCGAACCACCACGCGGCGAAGGCCTGGCCTTGGCGGCGGGCAGTTCTGACACCGCCAGCATTGCCGAAGTGATGACCTTTGTCCGCGAGAACGCCCGGTTGCTGGTGCCGGTGTTTTTCGGCTTGCCGCTGCTCGCCGCCGGCCAGTTCGGCCTCAATGTCTGGACGCCGTCATTCTTCATCCGGACCTATGGCTGGACTCCGGCCCAAATTGGCCCGGTGTTCGGTTTGATGGTGACGCTGCTAAGCACATCGGGTGTCATTGCCGGTGGCTGGCTGGCCGATCATCTGATCGCCAAAGGGCGCAGCGATGCCAATCTGCAAGTGTCGATGGTGGCCGCGCTGATTGCAGCGCCCTTCATCCTTGCGTTTCCGCTCGCCGGCTCGCCCGGCCTGTCGCTGGTCTTGCTGGCGCCAGTATTGTTTTTTGGCGCCCTGCCATTTGGCGCGGGGCCGGCGGCAATTCCGGTGCTCGCGCCCAACCGCATGCGGGCACAATTGATGGCGGTCTATCTGCTGTTCGGCAATCTTTTCGGCGCGGGGCTTGGCCCCTGGATGATCGCTGCGTTCAGCGACCATGTGCTGCACGATCCCGATCAGATACGCTTTTCGATCGCGCTGGTTGGCACCTGCGTCATTCTGGCCGGGGCCAGCATCGTCGGGCTCGGCGCCCGGGCAATGCGCCGTCAATCCGCCATGGTGAAGGTTGCCTGATGTTAAAATCGCTACTCAAAGCGCCCGGCCTGCTGCTGGTGCCGGGGGCCTATGATGGGCTATCGGCGCTGCTGGTCGAACAGGCGGGGTTTCCGGCGCTGTTCCTGTCGGGCGCATCGCTGTCCTATGCCCGGCTCGGCCGCCCTGATGCCGGGCTGGTGACGGCAACCGAGCTGGCCGATGCCTGCGCGCGCATGGCCGACAGGGTCGACATACCGATCCTTGTCGATGGCGATAGCGGCTATGGGAATGCCATTAATCTGCAGCGCACCATTCGCCTCCTCGAACGGGCCGGCGCTGCGGCGGTGCAGATCGAAGACCAGGTGACGCTGAAACCGATGCAGGCGTTGCAATCGCGCCCGCTGGTGCCGATTGCCGAAATGATCGGCCGGATCAAGGCGGCGCAGGATGCCCGCAAATCGGAAAACCTGCTGATTTCGGCGCGGACCGATGCCCAGCCAACGATCGATTTCAGCGAAACCATGGATCGCTGCCAGGCTTATGTCGACGCCGGCTGCGACCTGCTGCTGGCCGAAGGCGTGTCGAGCTTTGCCGATGCCCAAACCCTGACCACGGCCCTTGGCGGTCGGCTGCCGCTGATCCACAATCTGCTGGAAGGCGGCCCGTCGCCATTTCGCCGCGCCGAAGAAATTGCACCGTTCGGTTTCAAAATCGCACTGTTCGCTGGCGCCATGGCGCAGACTTCGGCCCATGCCCTGACGGCGCTGCTGGCCGAGCTGCATGCCACAGGGTCGACACTTGGCGTCCGCGACCGGATGCTGCTGGCCCCCGATATGGCGCGGCTGGTCGGGGCGCCGGCGCTGGCGGAAGCTGCAAAGCGCTGGGGATAGTGTGGCTCGATCGCCGCCGGCGTTACAACGCCGCTGCGATCAGGTCGGCAGCCTTTTCACCGATCATGATCGCTGCGGCATTGGTGTTCCCAGAAATCGGCGCCGGGATGATCGAGGCATCGGCGACGCGCAAGCCGGCGATGCCGCGCACTCGCAGCTGATCATCGACAACGCCCGTCGGCCCCATCGCGCAGGTGCCGACCGGGTGATAGCCAAGAAAGCTGGTGGCACGCAGATGCGCCTCCCATTCGCTATCGCTTTGGCAGGCCGGCCCCGGCAGGCGCTCGCCCGACAGCGCCGCAGCGATGGGGGCTTGCGCCATGATGGTGCGCACAAAACGACAGGCTCGGATCAACCTTTCAACATCGTGCGGGTCGCCGAGCAGCTGGTGATCGATCAACGGCGGATCGCGCGGGTCGGCGGATCGCAGCGTTAGCCGGCCGCGGGCGCGCGGATAATTCAGGGCAGCGACCACAGTCACCGCCGGGCGCCGGTAAGGCACGACACCATCGGCTGAAAAGCCAAAGGCGAAAGGCCCGAACATCAGCTGGATATCGGGCGAAACAACATCGGGCGACGATCGAAAGAAGGCCACCGCATGGGGATAGGGGCTGGTGGCCGGGCCGCGCCGGTTGATCGCCCAGCGCAGCAGCGCCAGCACCAGGCGCGGGCCCCTGGCGTCCATATTATAGGTGTGCTGGCCAACATCCCAGCTCAGATTGGCATTTGGATGATCGGCAAGATTCTGGCCAACGCCGGGCGCCGCATGCAGCATGGCGATACCGTGCCGCGCCAATTCGTCAGCCGGGCCAATCCCTGACAGCATCAGCAGCTTCGGGCTGCCCAGCGCGCCAGCGCATAGCGCGATTTCGCTGGCGTGCGCCTCGATCCGGGCATTACCGAGCCGATAATGGACACCGGTGGCGCGGCCTTCGCTGATGGTAATGCGTTCGACTTCCGCATTGGTTACGATCGACAGATTGGGACTCCGCGCCGCCACACCCAGATAGGCGCGCGCCGTGCTCCAGCGTGCACCGTTGCGCTGGGTGACCTGCGGGGCGGCTGCGCCTGCCTGTGCTTCGCCATTGTAATCGGGGTTGGCTTCCAGGCCGGCGGCGATGGCGGCAGCGACAAAGGCCGTGCCGAGCGGGTGGGTCGTGCGCAACGGGACAACATCGACCGGCCCCAGGCTGCCGCGCCATTGGCCGCCGATCGGGCTGTTTTCCAGGCGCCGGAAATAGGGCAGCAGATCGGCATGGCCCCAGCCGCGATTGCCGGCCGCCGCCCAGCCATCGAAATCGGCGCGGGCGCCGCGCACGAACAACATGCCGTTGATCGACGATGATCCGCCCAGCACCTTGCCCGCCGGCCACAGATCGATCTTGCCCGCGCGCGACGCATCGGGCGTCGCAAGATGCGCCCAATCCACACGCGGGTTGCCGATCAGCCGGACGACACCGGCGGGGATATGGATCGCCGGGTCTCGATCCCGGCCCCCCGCCTCGAGCAGCAGCACGCGGCGGCGCGGATCCTCGCTCAGCCTTGCCGCCAGCGCACAGCCGGCAGACCCGGCGCCAACAACGATTACATCGAATTGGTCAGCCAAGATGTGCTGCGCTCAAAGCGTCGGCGCCACGTCTCATGGCGTCACCGCCAGTTTTTGAAACACGGCATATTCATTAACATCGTCACGCCGCTGCGCCGACCAGGCGGTGGCAAAGCCGCGCGGATAGCGGCTGTCATCGTCGCGCCTGCCGTCGGCGGACCAGAGCAAAGGGAACAGATCGCCGCCGGGTGCTTCGCCTTCGATCATCTCATCAAAACTGACGCCGGCAATATTGAGGCAATCGGGACGCGGCGACCAGCGCACATCATCGCCAAAAACCCGCACCGACAGCGCGATGCGCCAATCATCGGTCGGATTGCCATGCGAATAATGCAGCACGCGCGGGTGGACGACCAGCATGTCGCCAACGGCCATGTCCCAGGTCAGGAAACGCCCCGCATAGGCCGGATCATTGCGCAGCGCCTCGCCATCCGGATGCGGCAGGCGATCGTCAGGGCGAATCATCTGCCTCGCATTGGGGCTGAACAGCCAATAGCGTGCATCATTGGTCTGCGTGCCGGCGATCACTTCGAGGCTATTGGCCTTGGCGATCAACGTCAGCGGTATCCATAGCGATGGCACCATCATGGTTTCGGCCGTAACCGGCCAGCCCATGCGGTCGTTATGCCAGATCGTCTTGTCGGTCGATTGCGGTTTTTTGGCGAAAATTTCGTCAAAGAAAAACCGCGCCGTCGTTGATCCCAAGGCCATGGCCGCAGCTTCCCCGACCGGGCTTTCAAAAATGAAGCGCCGGAACTCAGGGATGGTGCGGGCCATGTAGCGGCCGGGATTATTGGGCAACAGGCCAAAATCTGCCTTGTCGATCAACAATCGCCGCGCCGGGCCGGCCATCGATTGCAGCCAGTCCGGATCAAAGACATTGCGCAGGCAAACCACACCGTCACGGGCATAGCTGGCGGCATCATCGGCGCTGACCGGACGCAGCGGGCGGGTGTTGAAGTTCATGGGCGACCTGTGGCTGGCAACCGCATCGGACGCGGCAATTGGGGTTATCGGCAAATGCTGGTATAAAACCCAATCAATGATTGGCCGTTTTCCATGCGCCAAATGCATCATCGGCGCAGGCGGCGCGCAATTCCGCGATGAATTGGCTGACCACCGGTCGCGCCGGCATCGATCGCCGGGTCAGAATGCCGGCCTTGCGGACAACCGGACAGCCCGGCGCGTCGATCCTGCGGACTTCACCACGCCGTGATCGCCGCTGGATGACATGTTCGGGCAGGATGCCGACAAAGCCGGCGTTGGCGATCAATGAATGGATGAGATTGAGCGAATTCGTGCGCACCACAAAGGCCGGCGTGGCAAGCCCGTCGGCAGAGAAATAATGATCGAGGAAGTCGCGCATGTGCGGCTGATCGACAATCGCCCAGCGCTGATCGATCAACATCGCCTTGTCGATTTTCGGCTGGGTCACCAGCGGGTGCGCGGCGCCGGCGTAAACATAGGCATTAAGGTCCAACATCGCTTCGACAACGACATCGTCGGGCAGGATCATGTTTGAAAGATTGGAAAAGATCACATCGAGTTGACCATCGCGCAAGGCCTCGACAAGGTCTTCAAGAAAACCCTGGGTGACCGTCAGGGCGATATCGCCACTGGCGCCGCAGACTGCCGCGACGGCGCGATCGACGATATGATCGGCAAACATCGCGGCCATGCCGATCGCCAGTTCGCCGCGCGCGCCGGCCTGCACGGCCCGCACTTCGGCCTTGGCCCGCACAGCTTCGTTCAGCATCAGCCGGGCATAGCGATACAGCGCATCGCCGGCCGGCGTCGGCACCATACCGCGCGGCCGCCGCTCCAGCAGTTCGGCACCGACCAGGTCTTCCAGGTTCTTGATGCTGCGGGTCAGCGCCGGCTGGCTGATGCAGACGCGTTCGGCGGCTTTTGACAGATTGCCGGCATCGACAACGGCGGCGAAATGACGAAGGTGGCGCAATTCCATCGCCGTAGCATATGCCGGCCATCGCGATCGGCAAGTGCCATGCATGGATTCTATGTATTCGACCAGAAAATCGAATTGCCATGCATGGCAGTTGCGGTCAGTCTGCTGTCCGTGAACGCCCCCGATCCCGCAGCCCGACCCGTCGGTTTTGAAATCGATGGCCCAGGCCCGATTTATTTCGACAATGTCGTGACCGACAATCTGCTTGAGGCATTCATGGAATTGGCTGCGGAAGTCTGGACGATTCGCGATCGCCAGGCGGTGCTTGAAACCGTGCTGGCGGCGCGGGGCATAGATGCAGCGGCCTTGATCGAGGCACACCGGCCGTCAGCCGCCGAAATCGCAGCGCGCAAGGCGATGCGGGAAGCGTTTGTGGCGCGCTTGCTCGCCGGCTTTCTGCGCCGCCCCGACGTAAAGGAAACGCTGATATGACGGGCATGACCGATACTGGCCTTGATCGCGGCACGCTGGGCGTGCTGCCGCGCCCGACCCGGCTTGCCGATGAATCCTATCTCGATTTTCTCGAATCATTCCGGGATGTACTGCTGACCCGGATGTTCCCGGCCATGGCGGCGGCGGGGCATGCGCGGATGGTCACGGCCGGCCTGCCGCTGGATGATGACCGGCTGCCGCTGCCGGTGATCAAGTCCGAATTTGCCCGGGCCCCGATCGTGCCGACATGGCAGCGCTTCATGCGGTCGCAGCAGGAAATGATGTGGCGGCGGACGCGGGCCAGCTTTGCAGCGAGCGGCGATGCGCAACTGGCGCATCTGGCGGCGGCAACCGATCAGGGGCCCGGCAAACTGGTCATCGATCCCGAATTTGTCGTGCCCGATTATGCCCGGCGCGAAATTCACCTGCAGCCGGGTGGCTACACCGATGATCCGCTGGGCGGCATCGTCTACCATTATGGCACCAAGGTGTTTTACCAGGGCGGCAATGATCAGGACGAATTGCACGCCGAACTCGCCAGCCTGGCGACTGTCCCCGTCGATGGCAAATCGGGTGCCATTCTCGATCTTGGCTGCTCGATCGGGCAGGGTACGATCCAGTTGCAGGCGCGCTTCCCCGACGCTGAAATCTGGGGCCTGGATGTGGGCCTGCCGATGGTCCGCTATGCCCATGCCCGCGCCTCCGGCCAGCAGGTGCCGGTCAATTTCATCCAGGCGCTGGCCGAGGACATGCCCTTTGCCAACGGCCATTTCGACATGGTCTTTGCCTATATCCTGTTCCACGAATTGCCCATTGCCATCATTCCCAAGGTGCTCGCCGAAGTGCATCGCGTGCTGCGTCCGGGCGGCAGCTTTGCGATCTTTGAATTTCCCAGCGCCAGCCAGCAGCTGCCGCCGGCCTATCGTTTCATGATCGATTATGACAGCCGCGACAATTGTGAACCCTATTCACCCGATTTCGTGCAGGCCGATTTCCGCGGGATGCTGGTCGCGGCCGGCTTTGCCGTTGCCGATGGCCCGGCCGGTCGTAACAGTTTCCTCCAATCGATCGTGGCAACGCGGGCGTGAGCAACCTTGTTGCAGTGGCCGATACGGCGCTGCATGTCGTCCGACGCGGAACGGGGCCACCGCTGCTGTTGCTCGTCGGACTGGGTGGGCGGGCCGATTTCTGGGCCGGCACGATCGATCATTTCGCCGACCGTTTCGATTGCATTTCGTTCGATCATCGCAAGGTCGGTGACAGCCTGCCATCCGATGTCCGCAGCACCGTCGCCGTCATGGCCAGCGATGCGCTGGCGCTGCTCGACAGGCTTGGCATCGCGCGCGCCGACATCATCGGCCATTC
>JBBRIC010000026.1:0-28764 GCA_038221665.1 Sphingomonadales bacterium | reverse complement strand
TGTTCAGGCGTCGTTGTGGTCGCGCTACGATGTAACGTCGCGGCTTGGCTTGGGCTTTGGTGTGACCCATCAGGACGGCAGCTATGCAACGGTCAGCAATGCGGTGCGCCTGCCAGCCTATACACGCATCGACGGCGCCGGATTTCTGACTCTGACGAAGGCAATTGCCCTGCAGGTAAATATCGAGAATCTGTTCAACGCACGCTATTTCCCGACCGCCCATACCGACAATAATATCAGCACCGGCGGCCCACGCTCGGCACGCTTCACGCTGCGGGCGCGATACTGAATTGGGTTGCGCCCAAATTGGATTATACGCGTTTTCCCGGGTCCAGCCCGGGAAGACGGAAAAACCGTCTATCCCGCGTTCAACCCAGCACTATCCTCGCAATGTCGCGGCGGTGCGCGATCCAGACCCGATCATGCGCTGCGACATGTTCCAGAAACGCCTCCAGCGCGCCGATGCGACCAGGCCTGCCGATGATGCGCAAATGCAGCCCTAGCGACATCAGCCGCGGGTTGCCGGCCAGCCCTTCGGCATAGATCCGGTCAAAACTGTCCCTGGCATAGTCGAGCCAGTGGCGCGGCGTATAGGCGGGGTCGGTCCACATCTTCATGTCGTTGGTGTCGAGCTGATAAGGTACGATGGCGATCGGCCGGCCGGGAATGGTGGCGGTGTCAAGGAACGGCACATCGCCCGAATAATCGTCCATATGATAGTCATAGCCAGCCTCGATCAACAAACGCCGGGTGTTGTCGGTGTGGAAATATCGGCTGAGCCAGCCATAGGGGCGGGTGCCTGTCGAAGCTTCGATGCTGGCCGTGGCGCGGGCGATAAAATCGCGTTCGGTGGCTTCATCCATCTTGAACTGATGGACCCAGCGCCAGCCATGGCTGACCGCTTCATCGCCGCGCGCGCGGATTGCTGCGGCGATTTCGGGGTGGTTTTCAAGGCTCATCGCCGCCACCGTCCAGCTGGCCCGCACGGCATATTTATCGAGCAGCGCGACGATTCGCGGCGCGCCGGCCTTGATGCCGTAAAGATAGTTGGATTCATTCCCGTAATTGCGGATCGGTGATTTGATATGGATGCCAAGTTCATCGACAGGTTCCATGCCGCGATCGCCGCGCGCCACGGTCATCTCGCTGCCTTCCTCGACATTGACGACGATCGACAGCGCACAAACGGCATTGTCGGGCCAATCGATGCGTTCCTGCTGCATGGCAAATCTCCCCTATTTGTCCGGACAATTAGGGTCTTGCCGTCAGGCTGGCCAGCGATATTCCCAAAGGCTGGTGGGGGCTTCTTTATAGCTGCCATCGCCAAAATGGCTAAAACCACAACGCCCGGCCACGGCAAGCGAGGCGGTGTTGAGCGGGTTGATCATCGCGACCGTGCGGCCAAAACGCCCGTTGCCCCAGGCCAGCGCGCCCGCGACGGCCTCGCTGGCAAAACCCTGGCCCCTTGCCGCCGTAACCAGACTCCAGCCGATTTCGGGATCACCATCAAAACCTTTGACGCCCGATCGTTTCGCCTCGACAAAGCCGATGTCACCGATATAGCCGCCGGTATCGCGCCGCCGCACCGCCCACATGCCAAAACCCAGCATCGACCAGCTGCCGGCATAGCGCAGCAGCCGCGCCCAGCTATCTTCGTCATTATAAGGTACGCCACCCAACAGTCGAACGACAGCGGGTTCGGCCCACATCGCCGCCAGATCGGCAAAATCCGACCTGCCGTGCGGCGCCAGCGTCAGGCGATCGGTGACAAATGCAACGCCTTCCATGGCCGGGCAGCATAGGCGCGGTGACAGCATCATGCTAGCAAAAGTCATGGAAAATGATCGCGACAGGCTGTCGGTCTGGCTGGAATCGAACGGGCTGGCCCTCATACCGGGCAGCGGTCTCAGACTGCTCGGCGGCGGCCTTGCCAACCGCAACGAGCGTATCGAGCTGACCACCGGTCCCGCCGTGCTGCGCCGGCCGCCGCCGGGCGTATTGGCCGCCGGCGCCAGTGACATGGCGCGAGAGGCGCGAGTGATGCGTGCGCTCGCCCCGGTCATGCCGCTGGTGCCGCGCCTGCTCGCATATTGCGAAGATGCATCGGTGCTGGGCACGCCGTTCGTGATCATCGAGTATCGGGCGGGTATCGCCATCGGCGGCGATCTGCCGCCGGGCTGCGCATCTGCTGCGGCCGGGCAATTGCTGGCGACAACGCTCAACCAGATGTTCGCGCTGCGTCGCATCGATGCCGCTGCCATCGGTTTGGGCGACCTTGGCCGGCCCGACGGGTTTTACGCGCGGCAACTCTCAGGCTGGGCGAAACGCGCCGCAATGGTCTGGCCGCACGGATTGCCAGCCGATGCGGCGGCATTGCTTGCCGCGCTGCAGGCGGGGGACGCCCCCGATCCCGGCCCCCCCGTGCTGCTGCACATGGATTTGAAACCCGATAATCTGCTTGTCGATCCTGCCACGATGCAGCCGATCGCCATCATCGATTGGGACATGGCAACGCGCGGGCCGCGCGATTTCGATCTGGCCATCCTGCTCAGCTACTGGATCGAGCCGGGCGACCCCGCAGCGCTGCACGCCCTGAACGCCGTGCCATCGCTGATATCCGGCATCGATCGCAGCGCTGTGATGCAATTGCATGATGTCTTTGGTGGTCAGCGTCATGGCCCGCTCGCCTGGCCGGTGGCGCTGGCGCGATTGCGGCTGGGCATCGCCTGGGGGCAGCTTTACCGAAAATGGCAGCGTGGCGAACACGTTGGCGATCGCTATGTCGGCTTTGAAACATTGGCAGCGGCGATTTTCGCCCATGCCCTTCGCCAGTTGCAGCAGGACCTAATATGACCGATTTCAGCATCCCAGAGGCAACGCAAGCACTCGCCCGCCGGGTCCGCCGTTTTGTCATCGAAAAGATCATCCCGTTCGAACGCGATCCGCGGCTGACCCAGCATGGTCCGACCGATGCCTTGCGCGACGAGCTGGTGGCGCTGGCCCGCGCCGAAGGGTTGCTGACCCCTCAGGCCCCGGCGGCGCTAGGCGGCATGGGGTTCGACCATGCCACACAGGCGGCGGTGTTCGAAGCCGCCGGCTGGTCAACGCTTGGCCCTGTCGCCATGAATTGCGCAGCGCCCGATGAAGGCAATATGTATCTGCTTGGCCGCATCGCCCGCCCCGACCAGATCGATGAATTTCTGAAGCCGATGCTGGCCGGCCATCGCCGCTCGGTATTTGCCATGACCGAACCGGGCGGCGCCGGCAGTGACCCGTCGCAGCTCCGGACGACAGCTGTGTTCAACGGCAATGATTATGAGATTTCGGGCCTGAAATGGCTGATCACCGGTGCCAATGGTGCCAAAACCTGGATCATCATGGCCAATGTGCCCGAAAATGCCCATGGCCCGCATGGCCCGACGCTGTTTCTGTGCGATGGCGCCACCCCCGGCATCCAGATCGAACGCATCATGGATTCGATGGACCGCAATTATGTCGAAGGCCATGCCGTCGTGCGGTTCGAGGCGCTGCGGCTGGGGCCGACGCAAGTGCTGGGTGAGGTCGGCAGCGCCTTGCGCTATGCCCAGATGCGGCTGGCGCCGGCGCGGCTGACGCATTGCATGCGCTGGCTTGGTGCCGCCGCCCGCGCCCAGCATATCGCGCTCGAACATGCCCGGGTGCGCACGGCCTTTGGCAAGACCCTGCTCGATCATCAGGGCGTCAGCTTCATGCTTGCCGACAATGAAATCGCCATGCACCAATGCCGCCTGGCCATCCGCCATGTCGCCTGGATGCTCGATAACGAGACACGCGCCCGCCACGAATCATCGATGGTGAAGGCCTTTGTCTCGGAGGAACTATTCAAGGTCGCCGATCGCTGCGTGCAGATATTGGGCGGCATCGGCGTCACCAGCGAAACGGTTGTTGAAATGATCTTTCGCGATATGCGCGGCTTCCGGCTTTATGATGGCCCGACCGAAGTGCATAAATATGCCATCGCCACGCAATTGATGCGGACAGGCACCGCCTTTGCCGAGGCGGTGTAAGATGGCGCCGGGTGTTGGAGACCCCCAGATGAGCGTTGCTTGGCAGGGCAAATATCTGGCGGTGCATGTTGCCGGCACCTGGGAATATGTGGCGCGCGTCGCCAACATGGGGGCTGCGGTCATCCTCGCCATCACCGACGCGCGCGAGATCGTGCTGGTCGAACAATATCGACCCGCCCATGGCGCCCACACGATTGAATTGCCGGCCGGCCTCATTGGCGACACCGACCATGACGACACGCCAACCGCCGCTGCGGCGCGCGAATTGGCCGAAGAAACCGGCTTTGCCGCTGCGCATTGGGAGGATATCGGCAGCTTTGCGACATCGCCCGGCATGTCATCGGAAATGTTCCAGCTGTTCCGCGCCACAGCCCTGACCCGCGTCGGCCCCGGCGGCGGCGTCGCTGGCGAGAATATCACGGTGCATGTCGTGGCGCGCACTGCCATGCCGGCGTTTCTCGTCGAACAGCGGGCTGCGGGGCGCATCATCGATTGCCGGCTGACAATCGCCCTGGGGCTGGTATGACCATGACGCCGCAGTGCCGGCGCGGCATCGGGCCAAAGGCAGTGAATGGAGCGATGGCATGACAGCGGCAAAGCCTAATGATCTTGGCCTTGATGGCTTTGAATTTGTCGAATTTACAGGGCCCGATCCAGACGCGCTGGCCGGGCTGTTCATCGCCATGGGCTTTACCCATGTGGCGACCCACCGGTCGAAAAACGTCCGCCGCTATGCGCAGGGTGGCATTAATTTCCTGCTCAACATGGATACGGCTGGCCAGGTCGCTGAATTTCGCAACCAGCACGGGCCGTCCGCCAACGCCATGGCCTTTCGAGTCGATGATGCCAGCGCTGCCTTTGCCGAGGCTGTGCGGCGCGGCGCCACGCCTGTCATTGGCCCGGTCGGCCCGATGGAATTGAACATCCCCGCTATCCAAGGCATTGGCGGATCGAACCTCTATCTCGTCGACAAGGCCGGCGAACATGAAATCTATGATGTCGATTTCCGGCCGGTGCCGGGCGCATCGCCCGATGACAACAGCGTTGGCCTCCACACGCTCGATCATCTGACCCACAACGTCAATCGCGGCCGCATGGCGCATTGGGCGGATTTTTACGAACGCATCTTCAATTTCCGCGAAATCCGCTATTTCGATATCGAGGGCCAATCGACGGGGCTGTTTTCAAAGGCGATGACGGCGCCCGATGACAAGATTCGGATTCCGCTCAACGAAAGCCAGGACGAACACAGCCAGATCGAGGAATTCCTGCGCGCCTACAAGGGCGAAGGCATCCAGCATATCGCGCTGGCGACCGATGATATTTTTGCAACCGTCGATCGGCTGCGGGCCCGCGGCATCAAGTTTCAGGACACGATCGAGACCTATTTCGATCTGATCGACACGCGCCTGCCCGGCCATGGCCATGATGTTGCCGAAATGCGCAAGCGCCGCATCCTCATCGATGGCGCGCCCGAAACCGGCGGCGGCATCCTCCTCCAGATTTTCACCGAAAACATGGTCGGGCCGATCTTTTTCGAAATCATCCAGCGCAAGGGCAACGACGGTTTTGGGGAGGGTAATTTCAAGGCCCTGTTCGAAAGTCTGGAGCTTGATCAGGTCCGGCGCGGGGTCATTCCCGGCTGATGGCGGCGTTTGCCGCGCGGGAAAAACGAAAGGCGCCGCCATGTTGACGGGTTTTGGCAATCATTTCGCCAGTGAGGCCATTGCGGGCGCGCTGCCGATCGGCCGCAACAGCCCGCAGCGGCCGGCGTTCGGGCTTTACGCCGAACAGCTTTCGGGGAGCGCCTTTACCATGGCGCGGGCTGAAAACCGCCGGTCATGGCTTTATCGGCTGCGCCCGACGGCCAGCCATGCGCCGTTTCGGCTGGCGCTCGATCCTGCCGGTAACCAAAGCCTTCCGGCCAATCCCAACCGCCTGCGTTGGGACCCGCTGGCGCTGCCCGCAGCGCCGCTGACCTTTTATGATTCGGTGCAGGCAGTGCTGTGGAACGGTGATCCGCAGGGACTCACCGGCGTCAGCCTGTCGCGCTATGCCTGTAACCAGAGCATGGGAAATCAGGCGTTATTCAGCGCCGATGGTGAAATGCTGATCATTCCCGAACAAGGCCGGCTGCGCATCACCACGGAAATGGGCGTCATCGATCTCGCGCCGCTGGAAATCGCCTTGATTCCGCGTGGGCTGCGTTATCATGTGGCGCTCGGCGATGCGACGGCGCGCGGCTATATCTGCGAAAATCACGGCAGCCCGTTTCGGCTGCCCGATCTTGGCCCCATCGGCAGCAATGGCCTTGCCAACCCCCGCGATTTCGAAACGCCGGTCGCGTGGTTTGAAGACCGTGATGAACCGTTCGAGCTTGTGCAGAAATTTGGGGGCAAGCTGTGGATAACTACCATCGACCATTCGCCCTTCGATGTCGTTGCCTGGCACGGCAATCTGGTGCCGTGCAAATATGACCTGCGGCGCTTCAACACGCTTGGCAGCATCAGTTTTGACCACCCCGATCCATCGATCTTCACGGTATTGACCAGCCCCAGCGAGACGCCGGGCCGCGCCAATGCCGATTTCGTCATCTTCCCGCCGCGCTGGATGGTTGCCGAGGATACATTCCGGCCGCCCTGGTTTCACCGGAACCTGATGTCCGAAGCCATGGGGCTGATCACCGGCGCCTATGATGCCAAGGCGGGTGGCTTTGCGCCGGGCGGCCTGTCGCTGCACAATATGATGAGCGGCCATGGCCCCGATGCGCCAAGCTGGCGGGCCGCCAGCGACATGGTGCTGGCGCCCCGAAAAATCGAAAACACCATGGCCTTCATGATCGAAAGCTGCTGGCCCTATCGCGTCAACAACGCTGCCATGGCGTTGGCCCAACCCGACTATGACGCCGCTTGGGCAGGCTTTCCAAAGGCCCGGATCCCGCCGAATTCAGGCGCCGTTTAGCGTATCGGGCCGGTACCGACTTTCGGCACAATACCCCCCCGATCAGGCCTGTTTACCGCCGGGTGTCGGAATGCCGGGCAGTGGCGCCACGCCCTGTGGCGGTATATCGGGGCTGAGTTCATTCACTTCATCGATCCCCCGCGCGACATTCGATCGCGTGCGACCATAAAGGAAGTAGAATACCAACCCGATCGCCGCCCAGCCAAAGAACACCGCCTGCGCCACCCAGGACAGAAATCCGAACAACAACAGGCAGCCGGCGGCGGCCGCCGGTGCGACGATCCAGACCGCGGGCGTTCTGAAGGCGCGCTTGCGATCGGGGTTCGACCGGCGCAGCGCCATGATGGCGAGGCTGACAAAGAAAAACGCGCACAGCGTGCCGCCGTTCGAGACGCTGGCCAGCTGGCCGACCGGGAAAAACGCCGCCGCAACCGCAACGCCAACGCCGGTCATTATCGTGACGACATGCGGCGTTTTATATTTGGGATGCACCTTCGACAGGGCAGTCGGCAACAGTCCGTCGCGCGACATCACGAAAAAGATGCGGGTCTGAGCATACATCATCATCAGCACAACGGAGGGCAGGGCAAAACCCGCTGCCAGGCCGAGCAGATTGCCAACCCCTGGATAGCCGATGACCCGCAGCACATGCGCCAGCGCCTCATTCGAACAGACGACCGGCAAGGTTGCTGCCGCCAACGTCTTGCACTGCGCCGCGAGTTCGGGTGACCCGGGCATCAGTGCTTCGCCGCCGGGGCCAAACACCGGCTGGGCGCCAAAGCTGCCGATGACGCCGGTGCCGACCAACATATAGAATATCGTGCAGATGGCGAGGCTGCCGACCAGCCCGATGGGGATATTACGCTGCGGATTTTTGGTTTCCTCGGCTGCGGTCGAAACGGCGTCAAAGCCGACGAAAGCAAAGAATATGATCGAGGCCGCGCTGATCGCGCCGCCGGTGCCAAGCGGCAGGAAAGGGGTGAAATTGGTCGATTTGACGGCGGGCACGGCGAGCACGACAAACAGGGTCAGCGCCGCGACCTTGACGACGACCAGCACGGCATTGACGGTGGCGCTTTCCTTGGTGCCGATGACCAGCAACCAGGTCACAGCGCCGGCGATCAACACCGCCGGCAGATTGATCAACCCGCCGGCATAGGGGCCATTGACCAGCGCCTCGGGCAGGGTGATGCCAAGCAAATTTTGAAGGACGCCAACGATATAGCCCGACCAGCCGACGGCAACCGCACTGGCCGCCACCGCATATTCAAGCACCAGGGCCCAACCGACCACCCAGGCGAGGATTTCACCAAAGGTCGCATAGCTATAGGTATAGGCCGATCCCGATACCGGGACCATCGCCGCGAGTTCGGCATAACAAAGCGCAGCAAGGCCGCAGACCAGCGCCGCCAGCACAAAACTGACCAGCATGCCCGGCCCCGCCATTTGCGCCGCTTCGGCCGTCAGCACGAAGATGCCGGTGCCGATGATGCCGCCAATGCCGAGCATGGTCAGCTGAAAGGCCCCGAGCGACCGGGTGAGCGATTTTTTTTCCGCCGTCGCCAGAATGGAATCGAGCGACTTGATACGCCAGTTTGCCAACGAAAAACCCCTTGCCTGACCGTGCGCCGGATGGGCCGCCAAGGCGCCTTGGCACCTTGTCAAACCCATTTCGAAGCTATGCGCCATATAGGGAAGCAAGTTTTGCGCGCGGTCAAGGATTCATGCACATTGCCGGTCGGGGTGACGACCGTTCGATCGATCACATTTTTTCTTGTCTGTTATCAAAAGCGACATATCGGGGTGGTGCCATTGCCGGTGATGGCTTAAGGCGACAGGTATGAACGCAGTTTTTCCCCTTGCGACTGCAGCGGCGCCTGGCCCCGCCGAGATGGCCGTGCTGGATAGCCTCGTCGGCAGCCGCGACGCCATGCTGGCGCAGGTCAGCCATTGGTCGGCGATCAACAGCGGCAGCCGCAATCTGGCCGGGCTGGCGGTGATGGCCGACGCGCTTGTCAGCGCCTTTGCGCCGCTGGGGGGTGACGCGAAATTGGTCGATGCGGCGCCCGTCACGGCCATCGATGCAAACGGCGCCACGGTGGCGATGCCGCATGGCCAGAACCTCCACATCGTCAAACGCCCCGACGCGCCGGTGCGTGTGCTGCTGACCGGGCATATGGATACGGTATTCGCTGCCGATCATCCGTTTCAACAGGCGCGCTGGATCGACCATGATAGGCTGAACGCCCCCGGCGCTGCCGATATGAAGGGCGGCATTGCGGTGATGCTGGCGGCGCTGATGGCGTTCGAACAATCGCCCTTTGCGGCCAGGCTGGGCTGGGAAATCATCCTCAACAGCGATGAGGAGGTTTCGTCCCCCGGATCGACGCCGCTGTTGATCGAAGCGGCGCGGCGCTGTCATCTGGGGCTGACCTATGAACCGGCCTTGCCCGATGGCACACTGGCCGGCGCGCGCAAGGGTTCCGGGAATTTTTCGGCCATTGTCACCGGCCTTGCCGCCCATGCCGGCCGTGAACCCGAAAAGGGCCGCAACGCCATCCTTGCCGCCGCCGATCTGGCGCTGCAGCTAAAGGCGCTGAGCGCCGACGATCTGAGCGTCAATCCGGCCCGCATCGATGGCGGTGGCCCCAATAATATCGTCCCCGACAAGGCGGTACTGCGCTGGAACATGCGACCGGGCGATGCCACAGCGCAAGCGCGTGCGGCCACCGCGATCAAGGCCCTGGTCGCAGCGGTCGCTGCGGCGCATGGGGTCGAAATCCATGTCCATGGCGGTTTTGCCCGGCCGCCAAAGCCCATGGACGCCAATCAACAGCGTCTGTTCGATCTGGTGCGCGATTGCGGCGCGGCAATCGGCCTGCCGATCAGTTGGCGTGACACCGGCGGGGTCTGCGATGGCAATAATCTTGCCGCGACCGGGCTGGCGGTGGTCGATACGCTTGGACCGCGCGGCGGTGCAATCCATTCGGCGGATGAATTCCTCTGCGTCGATTCGCTCGTCGAGCGCGCCCGCCTGTCGGCCCTGCTGCTGTGCCGGATCGCCCAACAGGGCTGGCAGCGATGAGCTGGCCAATATGAGCTGGCCAATATGAGTTGGCATGTCCGCGCCGCGCGCAGCGGCGATCTTGATGCCCTGCTCGGTCTGGCCGGCCTGACGGGGGGTGGCTTTACCAATTTGCCCGCCGACCGAGCCTCGCTGGCCTATCGGCTGGCCTGGTCGGATCGCAGCTATGCGCGGCGCGAGGAAGCGCCCGATGATGAGCTTTACATCCTCATCCTTGAACAGCCATCGACCGGCCGCGTCGGCGGCTGTGCCATGATCTTTAGCCGGATTGGCGCGAAATGGCCGTTTTACAGTTATAAATTGGGTACGCTCGGCCAGACCTCGCGCGAATTGGGCCGGACGTTCACCATGCCTTTCCTCAGCCTGGTTACCGATCATGACGGCGCCAGCGAAGTCGGCGGGCTGTTTCTGCACCCGGAATTGCGCACTGGCGGGCTGGGGCGATTGCTGGCGCGTTCCCGCTATTTGTTCATTGCCCAGCACCGGGCGCGCTTTGGTAAAAAGATGCTGGCGGAACTGCGCGGCGTGCTCGATGACGCCGGCAATTCGCCGTTCTGGGATGCGCTGGGTCGCAAATTCTTTGGCATGACCTTTCCCGAGGCCGATAGCTTCAATGCCATCCATGGCAGCCAGTTCATCGCCGATCTGATGCCCAAGCAGCCGATCTATACCGCCTTGCTGCCGGCCGAAGCCCAGGCCGTCATCGGGCAACCGCACGGCAAGGGTGCAGCAGCGCTCGCCATGCTGGAAAGCGAAGGTTTTCAATATGATGACTATGTCGATATTTTCGATGGTGGCCCGACCGTGACGGCGCGGACCGACCAGTTGCGTACTGTCAGGGACTCACGCGCCGCAACCGTTTCGCGGTTGTGCGCCGGCGGCGAAGGCTTTGCCCGGTCGTTGCTGGCGCATGGCCGGTTGCAGGATTTTCGGGCCTGGATCGGCCATCTCGACGCCGAACCCGATGGCATCGCCTGCGCGCTGCCTGCGGGGGAGGCGATGCTGATGGGCATCGTTGAGGGAGATAACGTACGCCATGTCGGGTTTTGAATCGACCGATCCGGCGACGGGTGACATCCTCTGGCAGGGCGTCGCCGGCGATGTGGCCGGCGCCGTGGCACGGGCCCGGGCCGCGCTGCCCGATTGGTCGCTCGCCGATGTCGAGGCCCGGATCGCTGTCGCGCGGGCTTTCAAGACCATTGTCAGCGAACGGGCCGAGGCATTTGCGACCCTGATCGCACGGGAAACCGGCAAGCCTTTGTGGGAAACCCGCACCGAAGTCGCCAGCGTTGCCGGCAAGGTGGATATTTCGATCGCGGCGCAGGCCGAACGTGCCGGCAATCGCCTGAGCCACCCCCAGCCGCAATTGCGTCAGGCCCTTCGCCACAAGCCGCATGGCGTGCTGGCGGTGCTGGGGCCGTATAATTTTCCGGCGCATCTCCCCAATGGCCATATCGTGCCGGCCCTGCTGGCTGGTAACACGATCGTTTTCAAACCGTCGGAATTGACGCCCGCGGTGGCGGATTTCATGGCCGATTGCTGGGCCGCGGCGGGCCTGCCGCCCGGCGTCTTGAACATCGTCCATGGCGGCGGCGATACCGGGCGGGCATTGGCGGCAGCGGCGATCGACGGGCTGTTGTTTACAGGCTCAGCAAGCGTTGGCGGGGCGCTGGCACGACAGTTTGCAGAAATGCCCGGGAAAATGCTGGCGCTCGAGATGGGCGGCAATAACCCGTTGATTGCCTGGGATTTGGATGCGGACCGGCTGGATGCGGCGGCGGCGTTGATCGTCCAGTCGGCGTTTTTGTCGGCGGGGCAGCGCTGTACCTGTGCACGGCGTTTGATCGTCCGCGCCGGTGCGGAAGCGGCGCTGATCGAACGCGTGACGGCGCTCATGGATCGCCTGATCGTCGGGGCGGCCTTTGATGACCCACAGCCGTTCATGGGGCCGGTGATTGCCAATCATGCCGCCGATGCGCTGGTCGCGGCTGCAGCGGCGCTGGTCGCCAAGGGCGCCACTGCCATCCGCCCGCTCAGCCGCCGCCAACCCGACCGGCCATTCCTTGGCCCGGCGCTGTACGATGTGACCGATATAGCCGGCATCCCCGATGCGGAATTGTTCGGGCCGGTCCTGCAACTGGTGCGCGTTGCCGATTGGGACGCCGCGGTCGCTGCCGCCAATGCGACGGATTTTGGCCTGTCGGCGGGGCTGATCGGCGGCGATGCGGCGCTGTATGACCGGTTCTGGGCGGCCAGCCGGGCCGGCGTTGTCAACTGGAACCGGCCGACCAATGGCGCTGCATCGAACGCGCCCTTTGGCGGGATCGGCCTGTCGGGCAACCACCGCCCCAGCGCCTATTATGCCGCCGATTACGTCGCCTGGCCGGTGGCGAGCCTTGAGGCGGACCAGCCCGACGGCAGCATAACAACGGGCCTGAGACCGTGATCCGCGAGATCAATCTCGATGGCCTCATTGGCCCGACGCATAATTATGCAGCGCTCAGCCTTGGCAATCTGGCCAGCGCGTCGAACGCCGGCGCCGTCTCGCGGCCGCGCGCCGCGGCGCTGCAGGGGCTGGCAAAGATGCGGATGATGCAGGCGCTGGGGCTGCCGCAGGGGTTTTTGCTACCGCTGGAACGCCCCGATACGGCCTGGTTGCGCAGGCTCGGCTTCGGCGGCAGCGCTGCCCAGGTCTGTGCCGCTGCCCATGCCGCCGAGCCGCGCTTGTTTGCACAGGCCTGTTCGGCGTCAGCGATGTGGACCGCCAATGCCGGCACCGTCTCGCCCGCCGCCGATTGCAGCGATGGCCGCAGCCATGTCAGCATCGCCAATCTGGCGCGGATGACGCATCGCAGCATCGAACATCCGGAAACCGAAGCCCAGATACGCCTGGCGCTGGCACATCCGGATTTTGTGGTGCACGCCGCCATCCCTGCAACGTTCGGGGATGAAGGCGCCGCCAATCACATGCGCCTGACGCGCCGCCATGGTGAGGCCGGTATCGAGATTTTCGTCTATGGCGAGGAAGGTGGCAAATTTCCGGCGCGCCAGCACCGGCAGGCATCGGCGGCCGTCGCGCGCCGCCATGGTCTCGATCCGGCAAAAACACTGTTCGTCGCGCAAAATACCGCCGCCATCGATGCCGGCGCCTTTCACAATGATGTGGTGTCGGTGGCCAATGAACATGTGCTGTTTGCCCATGAACAGGCATTTGCAAACCCCGAAGGCCTCGCCGCCGCTATCGCGCAGGCCTTGCCCGACGCGCTGATCATCACGGTGCCGGCCAGCGCCGTCAGCCTTGAGGATGCCATCAAATCCTATCTGTTCAATTCGCAATTGGTGACGCTGCCCGATGGCGACATGGCGCTGATCCTGCCGCGTGAGGCCGAGGCCATGCCCAATGTGAAGGCCTATCTCGACAATCTTGTCGCCGGCAACACGCCCGTTCGCAGTGTCCATTATGTCGAAGTGCGCGAATCGATGCGCAATGGTGGTGGCCCCGCCTGTCTGCGGCTGCGCCTCGTTGCCGACCCGGCCAGCATCGACCAGCGTTTCATGCTGACAGAAACCGGGGCCGACAGGCTGGAAGCGCTGATTGCGGCGCAGTGGCCGGAAAGCATCGGCCCTGATGACCTTGGTAATCCGGCATTATGGGAACAGGCCTGGGCTGCGCGGCAGGCGTTGCTGGCGGCACTCGGGTTCTAGGCAGGATACACAGGTCATAGCGTCATCCCGGGTCAAGCTCGGGATGACAGGTTCAAAGTTACCATCGATGAAAGGCTGGCCATGTCCGATTCAGATCCAACCGAAATTTTCGCCTGGCGCCGGCTCGACGATCGGCTGACCAGTTCGGGCCAGCCGAGCGAGGCGCAATTACAGAAACTCCGCGATCTTGGCGTCGTCCATGTCATCAATCTGGCGTTGCACAGCCATGAAAAGGCGCTGCCGGATGAAGCTGCAACGGTTGCCGGTCTGGGCATGGTCTATACCCATATTCCGGTGGCTTTCGATGCCCCGACGGAAGCGGATTTTGCGCAATTCTGTGCCGCAATGGCGGCAGCCGGTGAAGCAAAATTGCACGTCCATTGCATCATCAACGCCCGTGTGTCGGCGTTTCTTTACCGTTATCGCCGCGATGTGCTCGGCATGGACGAAGCCGTTGCCCGCGCCGCCATGGAAACGGTCTGGCAACCCGGCGGGGTCTGGGCGGCCTTTATTGGCGACGACGCCGCAGTCGGGCTGGCGCATCGGCCGCCGCGCGGCACCGAATAGAGCGTCGGACCGGCCTTTGGCGATGCTGCACGCGTGACTCTGCGTGTTGCAAAGGCCAGACTGTTTCGGACCTTGTGGGCATGCCCCGCGTCGCCATGTCGGGATCCACAGCCTTGAGCTTTCGCCTGCCAGCCACCGATCCGCCCGCAGACCTCGCGCGGTTGCTGCCGGCCGAAATGGCGTCGGCGCTGGTCACCGCAACAGCCACCGCCTGGCAGCAGGCGCCGTTTCTGAAGGGCCTGATCCGCAGCCGCCCCGATACGCTCAACGCTATTGCCGGCGCTGGCCCCGAGGTGGCGCTGGCGGCGGCGCTGGCCATGACGATTGCCGCCCCAACGTCGGCAACGCCCGTTGATGTGACGCTGCGGCGCGCCCGGCGCGATGTCGCGCTGATCACCGCGCTTGCCGATCTGGCGGGGCTTTGGCCGCTTGAAACCGTGACGCGCGCCTTGTCGGATTTTGCCGATGCCAGCATCGATACGGCTATCGCAACGGCGCTGGCCGAACGCGGGGTAGAAAATCAGGGGCTGGTTGCCCTGGCGCTGGGCAAATTGGGCAGTCACGAGCTGAATTATTCATCCGACGTCGATCTGATTTTCCTTCATGATCCCGATGTCATTCCCTGCCGCCGCAACGAGGAACCCGCCGAGGCGGCAGTGCGCATCGCGCGGCGGGCGGTGGCGCTGCTCGCTGATGCAACGGCCGAAGGCTATGTGCAGCGTGTTGATTTGCGGCTGCGCCCGGCCAGCGAGATCACCCCGATCAGCATGTCGGTCGTCGCTGCGGAACAATATTATCAATCAGAGGCACAGACCTGGGAACGCGTCGCCTTTATCCGGGCTCGCGCCGCCGCGGGCGATATCGCGCTGGGCAAGGGATTTCTGGCGCGGATCGAAGCCTTTGTCTGGCGCCGCAGCCTTGATTGGACTGCGGTCAATGACATCCGGTCGGTCAGCCTCAGGATTCGCGATCATTTCGAAGCGGGCCAGAAAATCGGGCCTGGCTATGATCTGAAACGCGGCCGTGGCGGCATCCGCGAGATCGAGTTCTTCACCCAGATTCACCAGCTTATCTGGGGCGGCCGGGCGCTGGCCCTGCGCGCCCCGGCAACGCTGGACGGCCTGGCTGCGCTGGCCGATGCCGGGCGTATCGATCCTGCCGAAATGCTGGCGCTGTCCGACAGTTATCGGGTGTTGCGCACGCTGGAACATCGCCTCCAGATGCGCGGCGATGAACAGACGCACAGCATCCCGCGGCTGCTGGCGGATCGCATCGCTGTCGCGCAGCTGGCCGGCTGGCGCGATGCCCCGGCGCTGGAACGCCGGCTGATCGCAGCGACAGCGCCGGTTGCAGCGGCCTATGACCGGTTGCTGACGGCGGCGTCCCGCCCCGACCATGAAGTCGCCGGCGATGGCAGCGCCTGGCTAAAGGCGCATCATCCGCGTCAGGCGAGGCTGCTGGCGCCGCTGCTGCTGCGCTGGCGGGGCGGCACGCTGCGGGCGCTGCGCAGCGACGCGGCCCGGGCGGCCTTTGAAACCGTGCTGCCGGTGTTGATCGACGGGATCGCCACCGCGGCCGATCCGGCGGTGGCGGCGGCCCGGCTGGATGGTTTTTTGACGGCCCTGCCACAGGGTGTGCAGTTTTTGACCTTGCTCGCCGCCAATCCGCGCCTTGTCGGCCTGTTGAGCCGGTTGCTCGGGGTGTCGCCGTTGCTTGCCGATGCGCTGGCGCGTGATCCGGCGCTGTTCGATATCATGCTGACCGCCGATGCCTTCCAGCCGCTGGGCGATGTCGAGACGCTGACCGCCAGCCTGCGCAATTTTGTCGGGCGGGCGCCACTGCTGGAGGATCTGCTCGATCGCGTCCGGCGCTGGACAGGGGAATTGCGCTTTCAATTGGGCGCGCAACTTGTCGAAGGAGTCGGCGATCCTCTGGATGTCGCGCGCTCGCTGTCCGATCTTGCCGATGCGGCGCTGGCAGTGATCGTGCCTGCTGTCGCGGCCGATTTTGCGCGGGCGCATGGCGAAGTGCCGGGGGGTGAACCTTTGGTGCTGGCGCTCGGGCGCTATGGCGGGCGGCTGCTGACCCATGCGTCGGACCTTGATATCGTCTATCTGTTCAGCGGCGATCACGAAACCCTGTCGGATGGGGCCAAGCCATTGGCGGCCAGCCTTTATTTCAACCGGCTGGCGGCCCGCATCACCACGGCCCTGTCGGTGCCAACGGCGGCCGGATCATTATATGATGTCGACACGCGGCTGCGGCCCTGGGGCAGCAAGGGCCTGCTCGCGGTATCCATCGCCAGCTTTGCCCGGTACCAGCTCGATGACGCCGAAAGCTGGGAACATATGGCGTTGACGCGCAGCCGCCTGATCGGGGGCGGCATCGCCGCACGCGCCGCTGCGCAAGCTGCGATCGTGGCAGCGCTGGACCGGCCCCGCGATCCCTCCCTGTTGCGCCGCGCCGTCGTCGACATGCGCGCCGATATTGCCGCCGCCAAGCCGGCGAGTGGCGCGTTCGATGTAAAACTCGCCAGCGGCGGCCTGATCGATCTTGAATTTCTGGTGCATTTTATCCAGTTGCGCGATCGTCGCGCCATCGGCGCCGATGTTGCCGCGGCGATTGCGATGCTCAGCGCTGCCGGATTGCTGCCGGCAGGCCTCGCTGAATGCCATGACCAGTTGACACGGTTTTTGACGCTGTTGCGGCTGGTTGCACCCGGCAAGCAGGTGCCGCCGAGTTTTTCCCCCGTCCAGCAGGCGATGCTGGCGCGCGGCATGGGGGCGTCGGCTTTTCCGGCACTGGTCGATACATTGACCTTGGCCCGCGCCCGGGTGAAACAGGCATATAATGACCGATTAGGAAAGGCCTGACAGATGACGATGATCGCCGCCGGTGACCGCGCCCCCGATTTTCAGCTTGCCGGTGAAACGGGGCCATTGGGTCTTGGCGATCATCAGGGCAAAAAGCTGGTGCTGTATTTTTATCCCAAGGCCGATACGCCGGGCTGCACCGTTGAAAGCAAGGATTTTTCAGCGTTGCGCGACGAATTCTCCGCCGCCGGCACGGCCATCATCGGCGTATCGCGTGACAGTGTCGCGGCTTTAGGCAAATTTCGCCTGAAACATGATCTGGCAGTCGGCCTTGGCGGCGACAGCGATGGCAGCGTCACCGAAGCCTATGGCGTCTGGGTTGAAAAAAGCATGTATGGCAAACGCTATATGGGGATTGAACGCGCGACGTTCCTGATCGACCGCCAAGGCATGATCGCCCGCGTCTGGCACAAGGTAAAGATAGCTGGCCATGCCGCCGAAGTGCTGGCCGCGGCGCAGCAACTGGCCTGAACACGGTTCGACGGCGGACAGACAACCCGGCTTTGCATGTTGAATGCGGCAGATGCACTGCCGATTCGCGCGGCGTGAGAGCGGTTGATGAACGAAAATGACAGAAAGTCCTTTCGGCTTGACCGATCATTTCTCCGTTCATCGCGCAATGACAACGACTGGGCCAGCAAGGCGGCCGTCGGGGTTGCACGCAAAATCGCGGCCTGATTGATTGAAATGCGCGGCAACGAAAAAAAGTTCCCGCGCGCAACGGCTGCTGTTTCGATTTGCTTAAATTTTCTGGCCGCCTCGGTAATGGCGGGTTCAAGCTATGCTGATTTTGTCATCGACCGGGGGTTTTCGCGCTGTGCACCAACTGAGCCTGGCCTTTGACAGGCTGACGCAAGGCATGGCGCGCGTCGTCCCCGGGCATGAGTTCACCTGGCATCGCGCCACTGGTCATGATCTGACCATCAAGATGGGGACGGGTACACAGCTTATGGCCATTGGATCGGCAGTGATGATTGCAGGCTGGCTGGGGGTGGCCACCTCATCGATGTTGTCAGGCGCGAACCAGACCGACGCCGTGCTGGCGGCAAAACAGATCGAGCTGTCGCATATGCAGACGCAGCTGACCGCGATGAAATCCGAAACCGCCGCCCTGAAGGGTGATGTGGTGGCACGGGCTGCGGCGCTTGAATCGCGCCAGGCGTTTCTGGCCGCCCTGCTGACCGAAAAGCGCGATCTGGCCAGCCTTGCCCGCATGCTGCCCCGCCAGGGCAATGGCGACGCCATGGCAACGATCGCGGATCTGGTTGGCCCCAAACCTGGCAAGCATGGCAAATCCCGGTTGACCGCGCCGCAGATCAACACAGCGGCATTGATCGAACCGTTCAAGGCATTGGAAAACCAGCAACTGGCCTTTGTCGACAAGGCTACCGGCGCTGCCGAAGCCAAATTGCGCGATACCCAGGCGCTGATTCGCCGGCTCGGGCTTGATCCCGCGCGCTTTGTGCAATCGTCCAACTGGAACGGCAATATCCAGACTGGAGCCCAGACCGGGGTTGGTGGGCCTTATATTCCGGTCAGCGTCGATGCCGAGCCGCGTTTCAAGGATCTGTTCATCAGCTGGAAAAAACTTGCGACTTTGCAGGCCGGCGTTTCTGCCATTCCGGCTTTCATGCCGGTCAAGGATTTCCGGTATACCTCAGGGTTCGGCTATCGTTACGATCCGTTCAATGGCGGCACGGCAATGCACGCCGGCGTCGACATGGCCGGCAGCCAGGGGGAACCGATCTATGCCTCGGCCAATGGCACCGTACTCCAGGCCGGCCGCAGCGGCGGCTATGGCAATCTTGTCGAACTTTCGCACGGCCATGGTATCGACACGCGCTATGGGCATTTGTCGCAGATCCTGGTGCGGCCGGGCGATTCCATCCGCCAGGGCCAGATGATCGGCCGGATGGGCTCGACCGGGCGTTCGACGGGCACCCATCTTCATTACGAAATCCGCATCGATGGCCGTGCCGTCGATGCCAAGCCGTTCCTCGATGCCTCGGCCTATGTGCTCGCGGCACAGGGTGAATCCGGTTCGGCAATCGGGGCTGTGACGCCGGTTGAATTCGGCCCCGAATTGGTTAATAATAATGTCACCGCATCCGCTGCGGCGCGCATGACCCCTATTCAACGATTCCGCTGAAGACCAGGCGGGGAGGCGGAGGCGGCGTCAGCCTCGGCTGATGCCGCCTTTGACGGGCCAGCATTGGCCCGCCAGCCGGCCCGTGCCAAGCGTTGCGCCTTCCCTTGCGACGGCCCGGGTTCAGGCTTATGTTGACGCCATGGATATCGCACCCCGCCTGATGCCGGCCGCTGCCGCGCGCGTTGCCCAGATTGCCGCGCGGCAGGGCAAACCCGGGCTGAAATTGCGGCTGGCGGTCGATGGCGGCGGTTGTTCGGGTTTTCAATATCGTTTCGGGCTCGAATCCGAAGCGGCGGCCGATGACCTTGCCGTTGCCACCGATGGCGTCACCATGTTGATAGACCCCGACAGCCTGGCCTTTGTCGCCGGTGCCGAAGTCGATTATGTCGAAAAAATCGGTGCTGCCGCCTTTGAAGTGCGCAATCCCAACGCCGCATCGGGCTGCGGCTGCGGATCGAGCTTTTCGATTTAAGGTCTGCAAGCTTGGCACCGCCTGGTGCCAAGCCGCTTTGATACCCCTATAGCCGGACCAGCATTTTCCCGGTGTTGCCGCCTGAAAACAGCCCGATAAAGGCATCCGGGGCCTTGTCGACACCATCCAGCACGGTTTCTTCCCAGGCCAGTTTGCCTTCGGCGATCCAGCCCATCATGTCGGTCAAGAACTGCGGGCGCAGCGCTGCAAACTCGCTGACGATAAAGCCCCGGATGCGCAGCGATTTACCAACGATCTGGATCATGTTGCGCGGGCCGGGTGAGGGTTCGGCAGCATTATATTCGGATATCATGCCGCATTCGATCAACCGTGCGAAAGGCCGCGCCATTTCGATGGCGACTTCCAGATGTTCGCCGCCGACATTGTCGAAATAGACATCGATGCCGTTTGGCGCGGCGGCGCGGACGGCGTTCAGCAGATTGCCGCAACTTTTGTAATTGATGGCGTGATCGACGCCGCGGGCCCGCAGCCAATCGCATTTGGCGTCGCTCCCCGCCGTTGCGACAACCGTGCAGCCCTTGATCCTCGCGATTTGCGCAACGACCGAGCCGACCGCGCCGGCCCCGCCCGAGACGAAAACCGTGTCCCCGGCCTTTGGCTGGCCAATTTCGAGCAATCCGGCATAGCCTGTCAGGCCCGGCATGCCGAGCACGCCCAGAAACGCCTGATCAGGCACATTGGCAGCGCGCGGCAATTTTTCGAGCGCGGGGCCGGGCACCACAAAGGCTTCACGCCAGCCAAAGAAGGACGAAACCAGATCGCCCTTGGCAAAACCTTCGGCATTGGATTCAACGACTTCGCCGATGGCGCCGCCCTGCAGTACTTCGCCGATCTGAAACGGCGGCACATAGCTCGCACGATCATACATGCGGCCACGCATATAGGGATCGACCGACATGAAACTGTTGCGGACCAGCACTTCGCCGGCGCCGGGCGCCGCGACGTCGACGCTGGCGACTTCGAAATTGTCGGCGGCGGGCATACCGACCGGGCGGCTTTTCAGCCGGATTTCGCGCGATTGTGTCATGTTTGTCCTCCCGAATTCAAGAAGGACATGCTTAGACAGGTCGGCACCGCCTGTCGAAACGAATCTGCCGGGGTGCCTGCTATTCCATCAGGCCCCGACGCTGATTATTTCTTGTGCGCCGTCCATTCCGACGTCGTGCCATATTGCTTGTCATCGATGGCGATGCGCAGCGTCTTGCCATCGGCCGACAGCATCATGGTCTGGATATTGATGACTTTGCCGCCGCGGCTGTCGGTTTCAACGATCGTGTTGGGGCCTTTGCGCACGACAGCGACCATGATCTTGCCGGGATCGCCCTGCAGGGCCACGGCGGGGCCACCGTAATTCGCGCTATAGCCAACCCCGGTCGGCGACGACAGTGTCAACGCCTTGCCGCTATCCTTCAGCGTCAGATCTAGGCCATTTTCGGAAACCTTGGCGATGCCGGCGTTCCGCCATTGGCCTGAAATTGCATGCGCTCCCGCTGGCCCCGGGGCAACGCGCGTCGCCTTGTTGACGCCGGTGACGATGCCACCCGGCGCGCTCATGTCGGTATAGGCGATCGTCATCGATTGGCCCGACGCATCGACGGTAATGACCGATTGGCTGCTATCCTTGCCAGCCTTGCGCATAGCCTGCTTGACAGTGTTCTTGTCGGTCGCTTGCACCATCATTTCATCGGCATAGGGATCACCCTTGACGGCGTGGAACTTACCGTCGGCGGCAAGGTCGCGCGGCGGCACGCTGGCGTCGGAGCTATAATGGCCGTTCTGCAACAGGCGCGTCACCAGCTTTGACGGGGGTTTGTACGAGGCAATATCACCGCGCCAGGTGCCATCCCAACCACTGGCCAGAGACGGCGAAGCGAGCCCCGCGACAACTACAAGCGCCAACAACAGCTTCATCGGATTGCCTCCCATTAATATAAAAATCGTAAACCTTGCTTGCGCCCGCGTAAAGCACAATCCTATTCGACATCTTCCATGGGGATTTCGCCCAGCGCCGCCGGGTCGAAATCCAGCTTGCCGCGGATCAGGCGATCGGCGCCGGCAAGGATATCGTCGCTGCACAATTGCAGATCGAGGCGTTCATTGTCGCGGCGTCGGAATTCGGCGTCGATGGCATCGATGATCGGCGCCGGCGTGCCCAGCGCCAGCAGCGCGTCGCGCCCCATATGCACGGCGCCATCAAAGGTTTCGCGGATCACCGCCTCCACCCCTGCATGCCGCAGTTTCAGCCAATGGGTGCGATCATAGGCGCGCGCGATGATCTTCAGATCGGGCCATTGGCCGCGAATGGGGGCCAGTGTGGCTTCGGGATCCCAGGCGCCATCGATGGCAAAGACCAGCAAGCCGGCCTGTTCGATCCCGGCAGCGCGCAAAATGTCGATGCGCCGGCCATCACCAAAATAAACTGTATTGCCAAAGCGTTGCGTGATTTCGATCAATTCGGCGTCAAGGTCGATTGCGGTTACGTCAACACCCCGGGCGCGCAGCATCTGCGACACGACCTGGCCAAAACGACCGGAGCCGACGATTATGACCCGGCCATCGCTGCCGCCGGCATGGGTGGCGGTTTCGGGACCATCGGGATCGACCGTGCTGCCGCCGCCAACCTTCAGCCGCGAGGCGGCGAGAAAAATCAGCGGCGTCAGCGCCATCGACAGGGTGACGACCGCGCCGAACAATTGCGCTGCCTGATGGCTGATCAACAGGCCCTTTTCGGCGCTGGCGAACAACACGAAGCCGAATTCGCCGCCTTGCGACAATAGCAACCCCATCTGAAAGGCGCGGGTACTGCCGGTGCCAAAGCTGCGCGCCAGAGCATAAATCACCGCCGTTTTGGTAGCCATCACGGCGATGACCATCAGGACGACGATCAACCATTGGTCACGCAGTACATTCAGATCGAGTGTCATGCCGATGGCGACAAAGAACAGCCCGAGCAACAGCCCCCGAAACGGCTCGATATCGGCCTCCAGCGCATGGCGATAGGGCGATTCGGCCAGCATGACGCCAGCAACAAAGGCGCCCAGCGCCATCGAAAGCCCCAGCGACGCCATCAACAGCGCACTGCCCAGCACCGACAGCAAAGCCGCCGCAACAAAAGCTTCTCGCGCCCCCAAAGTGCCGATGATCCGGAACAGCGGCGGCAGGCCAAAGCGACCGACCGCGACCAGAAAGCCCAGCGCGCCGACCGTCATCAGCGCCATCTGCCAGCCGGGCAGGGCATCGGGATCGGGCACCCGCGACAGCGCCGCGACAATGGTCAGCAGCGGCACAATCGCCAGATCCTGGAACAACAGCATCGAAAAACTACGCTCACCAAAAGCGGTGCCGGCGATATTGCGTTCATTCAGCAATTGCATGACCAGCGCCGTCGACGACAGGCCGAGCGGCAAGCCAACGACCAGCGCCGCCGACCAGCTCAATTTCGTCATGGCAAGGATGATGCCTGTCAGGGCGAGGCCGCACAGCGCCACTTGCGCCGCGCCAAGCCCGAAAATGTCGCGGCGCAGCGCCCATAACCGCGATGGTTGCAGCTCCAGCCCGATGACGAACAACAGCAGCACGATGCCGAATTCGGCGAATTTGAAAACCTGTTCGGGTTCGCTGACCAACCCCAGTAGCGATGGCCCGATGATGATACCCGCCGCCAGATAACCGAGCACAGCGCCGAGCCGGAAGCGGATGAACAGCGGCACCAGCACGACGCTGGCGCCAAGATAGACGACCGCCTCGGGCAGAAAGGCGGGAATATCGGCCGCCAAGCGTCAGGCCGCCGGCTGCGGCACCGCGCGGGCGGGCGTGAGCGCAGTGGCAGCTTCCGCTGCGTTATTTATGGCAGCCTCCGCTGCGGCTGCAATCGCTGCATCAAGGCTTAGCAGGATCGAGGCGTGGCGGGCGCGGTGCGGGCGCGCCGGCAAAAACACGTCCATGCCCGGCCAATCCGGCGCTATCGCACTATCCCCGGCGAGCCAGGTGGCAAGCTGGTCGCGGGCGACGCCAAGTTCAGCCGCTGGCCGGCCGATGATCTCGGCTGCGACCAATGCCGCTGCGGCCTGGCCAAGCGCGCAGGCGCGAATGTCCTGGCCGAAACCCGCGACGCGCCCGGCGCTGTCGAGATCGATATCGGCGGTTACCTTGCTGCCGCAGACCGGCGAAACGCGGGTGGCGCTGCCCTGGGGGCTGTCCAGCCGCGCGGCGCTGGCGCTTGATGCCGCCAGACGCAGGATGCGGGTGTTATAAAGGTTTTCGGCCATCGATCTCGATATAGGCGATGATGGCCGCGCTGGCGAGGGTCACGTCAGCGCGCATCGCCAAACAGATCGGATCGATACTGGGGCTTTACCAGCGCCTTGATCCCGTCGGGCCAGGACATGTCGATCTTGTAGCTGCCTTCGGCATAGGTCCCCGCGACATAGGGGGCGAGCAGCACGCGATATTGCCAAGCCGTTGATGAAAGCCCGGCAAAGGGCACGATCGGCTGTTCCGACAATTTCGGGCAGGCATTCAGCTCGCCGGGTGGATTGCCGGCCAGTCGCCGTGCCTGTTCGGCGGCCAGCGCCTTGCAGAAATCCGGCTCCAGCAGCTTGCGGGCGCGCGGCCAATCGCTGAACAAGGCGTCGATCTTGATCGCGCGGCGCGCCTGTTTGTCCCAAAGCCGCGCGGCATAGCCGGTATTGCCATGGGCACCGCCCGTGTAGGCCGTGGCTTCGCTGACCAGCACCAGCAAATGCGGCGTATAGGCGGCAAGCGACCAATCGGTCATATAGGCATGTGGCCGGAACGGAAAACCGGCCTTTGCAGCGCTGGCAGCGTCGCGTGCAGCACCGCGGCTGGCTTTCGCGGCGTCTTGTTGTGCCTCGGTGCGCAGGGCCTTCAGCAGCGCCGGCTGGGTCGCAGCCTCGGGTGCCGCCCGCCAGCGCCAGCCCAGCTGCGGGGATGATCGGCGGATCAGCAGATCGCTGGCCGGGATGGGGGCAGCAGCGGCAAGCGCCGGTGCCAGACCGATAGAAAGGACAAGGGCCAAGCGCATCATGCGTCTCCGTCAGGGCATGACTTTACCCTAAATCAACGAAAGGCAAAGGCCCAGATCATCAGCGTATTGAACGCCAGCAAGGGCAGCGCCGTCGCCACCTGCGCCTTGATGACGGCACGGCGATCATCGAGCGCCAGCAAGGCGACCGGCACGATATTGTAATTCGCCGCCATCGGCGTCAGCAAGGTGCCGCAAAACCCCGACAGCATGCCCAGGGCCGCCACCACCACCGGGTCGCCGCCCAGCCGGTAGACAAGCATCGGCAGGCCGATGGCCGCCATCAGGATCGGGAAGGCAGCAAAGGCATTGCCGAGCAGCATCGTCAGCCCTGCCATGCCAAGCGTGAAGGCCAGCACCGCCGCCAGCCGCGATCCGGCCGGGATCACCGCGCCGGCCAGCCCGCCGACGATATCGCCAACGCCCGCCAGTGCAAACACCGCCCCGAGGCTGGCGAGCAACTGCGGCAGCATGATCGCCCAGCCGATCGCTTCGGCAAGCGGCCGGCTGCTGGTGATCGCCGCCGCTGCTGGTGGCCGCAGCCAGATCATCAGGACTGTCAGCGCGACGATCACCCCAAGCGCCAGCCCGACTAGCGTTGCCTGGCGCGGGTCGACGAGCGGCACGCCGCCAAATTCGAGCCTGCGAAAGCCGAACGTCCCGGCCAGCGCCAGCGCCGGCACGATCAGCGCCGGCAGGAACAGCCGATTGCCATGACGGGCGGCACTGGCGGCGACGCGTGCGTCATCATGGGCGACCCTGTTGCCCGGCCCGATCAAGCCCGCCCCGGCGATGCCCGCCAACGCCAGCACGAGGAGGCCATTGCCGAGATCGCCAAGCCGGTCGCCAGCAAGAAAGCTGAGCGCGATCAGGCCCCAAAAACCGGCATTGCCCCAGCGTTTGGGATGCGTGCGATCGCCGAGCGTCAAAAGGCACCAGCCAAGGAAAATCAGGCCGGCGAGACTGTAGAGAAAGCCCAGCCCGATCATTTTGGCGGGGGCCGGGCATCCAGCCGCAACAGCCTCGCGCCATGGATCAGCAGCGCCGCAACGGCCGTCGGAATGGCCCAGATCGAAAGCTCAAAAGGCTGGACGCTGATGTTATTGGCCTCCAGAAAACCCTTGATGAGGAGGATCGAAGCGACGGCCAGAAAGATATCCTCACCAAAAAACAGCCCGATATTGTCGGTGGCGGCCGCCATGGCGCGTATTTTCTGACGGCGATCGGCGGTTATTTCCGGATCGGCCCGCACTGCCGCTGCTTCGGCCATCGGCGCCAGCAACGGCCGCACCGTCTGGGCCTGGCCGCCGATGGCGACCAGCCCGATCGCAGCGGTCAGTTGCCGGAGCATGAGATAGGCCAGCAACAGCCGCCCAGTTGTCGCTGCCGCAACACCCGCAATCACCGTCGCGGCGCGCTGTTTCAGCCCCGCGCGTTCCAACAGGCCGATCACCGGCAGGATGATCCAGGGTGCACTCACATAGCGATTGGCGTTGAACGCCTTGCCCAGTGCCGCAATGACAGCGATGGGCGACAGGCCGGCCGCGATACCGCTGGCCACCGCCGCAACGACCACCACCAGCAACGGGTTCCAGCGCAACAGAAAACCGCTGATGATGATGACGATGCCAATCAGCGGCCACATCGCGCACGTCCCCCCTTGTTGCACCAGCCACATGCCCTTTGCACGCAGCGGTTGGTCGCGACCTTGGGGCGCGAATGCCGGTGATGCAATTGCCGCAAGCGAAAACAGAAATTGCGCGCCGTGGCTTGCTGCCCGGCTGTCCGCAAGTTTCAGCCAGCCGGGTCCGCCGCATAGGGCGGCGCGGTATGGCCAAGCGGCGATGCCGTGAAGATTTCGGCGCCATCATCCGTAATGCCGATACTATGTTCAAACTGCGCCGACAGGGACCGGTCACGCGTTACCGCTGTCCAGCCATCATCCAGTAATTTGACTGCGGCGCTGCCCAGATTGATCATCGGTTCGATGGTGAAGAACATGCCGGGGCGCAGCAGCACGCCTTTGCCCGGCTTGCCGAGATGCACGACATTGGGGGCATCGTGGAAAACCCGGCCAACGCCATGGCCGCAAAAATCCCTGACCACCGACATGCGATGTTTTTCGGCGTGGCTCTGGATGGCATGGCCGACATCGCCGAGCGTATTGCCGGGCCGCGCCGCAGCGATCCCCAGCATCAGGCATTCGTGGGTGACATCGACCAGCCGCCGGGCCTTTAGCGCCACATCGCCGACAAGGTACATGCGGCTGGTATCGCCATGCCAGCCATCGACAACGACGGTGACATCGATGTTGACGATATCGCCATCCTTCAGCCTTTTGGCCGATGGGATGCCGTGGCAGACGACATGGTTGACGCTGATGCAAAGCGAATGGCTGTAGCCGCGATAAAATACCGTTGCGGAATCGGCCCCGGCGGCGCGCACGAAATCATAGGTCAGCGTATCGAGATCGAGCGTCACCGCATCGGGAACGACATGCGGCGTCAGCATGTCGAGCACCCGCGCCGCCAGGGCACCGGCAGCGCGCATGCCGGCAAAGCCGGCGGCCGTGTGCAGGCGGATCGGCCCTTCGGACGCATCCGGGACAAGTTCATAGTCGAGCGCGGTTGATATATTCATCGTCTGCCAGCGATAATCCTTTGACGCAGGCCTGTCCATCGCTCGGCCTGTCGCGGCCGATACCCCCACCATCGCATGACGATGGCGAGGGTGAGACAGCGTTAACCATCGCGATGCCAGTATGCGACGCGTCGGCATGACAGTGCCGGCTCTGTAACGTTGGTAATCTGTTGTTTAGGAGTAGCCTGTCATGAAAACCATCTCCATCGGCGTCGCTGGCGTCATTCTGCTGGGCATCGCATCCGCAGCGATCGGCCAGACCGTGCCTGAGCCGAATATCACCCCGGTCAATCCCGGTGCAATGCCATCTGGCGATCCGGCCCCCGCTCAGGCCGATCCAAAGCCGCCGGAATCGGCCGCGCCGGCGATGGCAGGCACGCTTGTCCAACGCGGTGGCAAATGGTGGAACGGCGGCCGCGAGGCGACACCTGCCGAAATCGCCGCCTGGAAAGCCAAAGACCGCCCGTCAGTCTGATCCACCAGGCTCTGCCGGCTGGTTATACGATCATCGAAAGGGGTGACGGCGCGCAGCGACGGCGTTGCCCCTTTCCGCCGGGCCCTGACTGGGCTAACGCCCAGCCATGACGAACCCTGATCGCATCTGGACGGCCGCACTTGTTGTCATCGGCGATGAAATCCTGTCGGGGCGCACGCAGGATGCCAATATCGCTTATCTGGCAAAATGGCTGGGGGTGCAGGGCATCAGGCTAAAGGAAGTGCGGGTTGTTGCCGATGACATGGCGGCGATCGGGGCAGCGGTGAATGCGCTCCGTAGTGCCCATGATTATTTGTTCACCACTGGCGGCATCGGCCCGACGCATGACGATATCACCGTCGATGCGATTGCGGCGGCATTAGAAATACCGGTGATCATCCACCCCGATGCGCGGGCAATTCTGGCCGGCTTTTATGGCGACAAGCTGACCGATGCGCGGTTGCGCATGGCGCGAACGCCGGCCGGTGCCAGCCTTATCGAAAATCCGCGCACCAAGGCGCCGGGCATCCGCATAGACAATATCTTCATCATGGCAGGCGTGCCGATGATCACCCAGGGCATGCTGGCGGCGCTGGATGGCACATTGCCCGGCGGCGCACCCGTGCTGTCGCGCACGGTTGCGGCCTGGACGCAGGAAAGTGCCGCCGCAGCGACGCTGGCGGCGGTGGAAAAGGCCCATCCCGGCGTGCAGATCGGCAGCTATCC
>JBBRIC010000025.1:0-28776 GCA_038221665.1 Sphingomonadales bacterium | reverse complement strand
CCGCAAATCGACGATCACGGCGTTCGCAACGGAGGGCAGATAGCCGCCCGTATAGGATGCGCCGGCGCCGCGCGGAAAAACGGCGTGCCCGCGCGTGGTTGCGGCGGCCACGACCCGCGACAGTTCATCGATGTTTGCCGGCGCGACAATGGCCTGCGCCACAAATGGCGCCCTTGAAAAAATATCCTGGCTAAAGACCGCGCATTCGCCGGCGTCGTCGGTCGCATGGCCGGCGCCGACGATATCGCGCAGCACCGGGAACAGTGTGCCATTTGCCGAAATCGTCGCTGTCACGGGGTTTTCGCACATTGATCGGCATCACCTGCAGCAAGGGCAGCAGGAGACATCGCAGCAACCATATCGTCAATGTCCCGATACCGCCGATATGCGTAGTGCACGCAAGGCGAGCGCCGACAGGCTGGACAGATATCGGGGCGACGGTGCATCACCGGGTTCCCGGGGTGGAGCATGCCATGGAATTTTCGACCCTGACCTATGCCGTTGCCGACCGGATCGGCATCATGACCTTTGCCACCCCCGACCTGCTCAATTCGCTGACCGAAGCCCGGTTCGCAGACATCGAGGCGGTGCTTGACAAGGTGGAAGCCGATCTCGACCTTGGCGCCTTGATCGTCACTGGTATCGGCAAAGCATTTTGCGTCGGGCTCGATCTTGATCTTCTCGATCGCGCCTTTGACGATATGGTTTATTTCGAGAAAGTCGTGCGGCGGCTCGCGGCGATCATCGCGCGGATCGAAGCGCTGCCGATCCCGACCATCGCCGCGGTCAATGGCTATGCGCGTGCCGGCGGCTTTGAAATGGTGCTGGGCTGCGATTTTCTGATCATCGCCGACGAGGCCCGGATCGGCGATGCCCATACCGATTCAGGCGTGGTGCCGGCCTGTGTGTCTTTGCGCCTGAAACGCCGGGTCGGCGATCAGCGCGCCAAGGAAATCCTTTGGACAGCGCGCTGGTTTCGGGGTCCGGAAGCGGTCGAGATCGGCCTGGCGCTGAAATCCGTGCCGCTCGCCGGCCTTATGGATGCGGCACGGGCCTTTGCCGCGACGATGACCGACAAACCGCGTGCGGCGCTTGCGATGCTCAAAACCGTCCTGATCGATGGCGCGCAACTGAGCGTCGCCGAAGGGACGGCAAAGGAACTCAGCCGCTTTGTCGATTATATGCGCCATCAATCCTATGGCCGGGAAGGCTATCGCGCCTTTCGTGAAAAGCGCCAACCGAGCTGGAAAACCGGCGGCTGAAAATCAGCCCCGGTCGCGCAATTCGCGCTTCAACACCTTGCCATTGGCGTTGCGCGGCAGGGCGTCGACCAGCGCCAGCAGACGCGGAATTTTATAGGGCGTCAGCTTGCCCGCGCAAAATGCCGCGAGTTCGGCCGCATCGAGGCGGGCGCCGTCGCGCAGCGCTGCATAGGTTTTCAGGGTTTCGCCCCAGCGTTCGTCGGGGATGCCCACCACCGCAACTTCCAATATGGCTGGATGGCGGATCAGCACTTCCTCTATCTCGCGCGGATAGATATTGACGCCGCCCGAAATCACCATGTCCTTCTTGCGATCGACAATGAACAAAAAACCGTCGCTGTCGCGCCTCGCAAGGTCGCCGACGCTCAGCCAGTCGCCCTGCAGTGTCGCTGCGGTTTCAGCGTCGCGGTGCCAATAGCCGTTGAAATGCATCGGGGACCGGCTGAACAATTCGCCGATTTCATCGACGTCACAGACAGATCCATCGCTGCGGCGGATTTCGACATGCACATGCGGCATTGGTGTGCCGACGCAGCGTGGCTTTTGCAGCTGCCAGGCCGGGCGCATGTTGCAGACAAGCCCCGATTCGGTGGCGCCATAGATTTCGTTGAGAACAGTGTCGCCGAACCAGGGAATGATGATTTCCTTCATCGCCTGCGACAAGGGCGCGGCATTGGCGATGATCGATCGGATCGGCGGCCGGCGATAAGGCTCGATCACTTCATGCGGCAATTCAAAGATCATCTGAAAATGTGTCGGCACCATGAAAACACCGGTGATGCCGCCATTTTTCAGCCGATCGAGCGTTTCGAGCGGATCGAATTTATCAAGAATTTCGACCGTGCCGCCGCCGGCCAGCGATGCCGCGGGAAACCCGAGGCCACCGCCATGGTTCATCGGCGTCATCGCAAGGAACTTGTCGTCATAGCCAAAACAGCCAAATTCGACGCCCGAAACCAGCCCGACCAGCATGCGGGACCGGTGTGACAGCATCACGCCCTTGGGCTGGCCGGTGGTGCCCGACGTGTAGGGGATCGTCCAGCAATCCCATTCCTCGATGCGCGGCAGGGATTGGGGTGTGCCTGCCCCCGCCAGCAGCGCCTCATAATCAGCGTCGATGCCGATTATGCGGATGGCCGGATCGATGCCCGCCGCGGTGATGAGCGATACGCCAGGGCCATCGGCGATGACAACGCGCGCGCGGGTGTCATCGATGGCGACCTTTAGTTCAACGGGCGTCAGCCGCGGGTTGATCGTTGCAACGGCGACGCCGGCATCTGGCATGCCAGCGACGATTTCCAGATATTCGCTACAATTTCGAGCCACCAGCGCGACGACTTCCCCCTTCACCAGCCCCAGATCGGCAATGGCGGCGTCGCGCAGCGCATCGATTCGCCGGACCAGATCACCATAGCTGCGCGTGCGCTCGCCATGGATGATCGCGATCTTGGCCGGATCGCGGGCGCTGGCGGCGCGAATGGCGTTGCCGAACGTCATCGGTTGCCAGCCCGGCGGCAACAGCGCCGGATTGCCGGGATAGGCGCGAACGCCTGTTGTCATCGCGGAATTTTCTTGAAAATCCGCAAGGCATTCGCGCGCATCAGATTGGCCTGCGACGCGGGTCGAAAGCCCAGATCGGCAATTTCGCGCACCGCGCGCTCCGGGTCGATGACTGGAAAATCGGTGCCGAACAGGATTTTGTGGCTGCCATAGCTGTCGGCGTATTTCACAAAGGCCGCCGGCCAGTGCTTGGGGGCATAGGCATCGCCGGCGGCATGGATATTATCATGTTTCCAGCACATCGAGATCATCTCGTCGGTCCAGGGAATCCCGATATGGATACCGATCAGGATCAGTTCGGGAAAATCGATCGCCACCCGATCGAGCAGGATCGGCCGTGCCACCGACGGCAGCCGGCGATCCTTTGAATAGACCAGATTATGACCGACCTGCAGCATGATCGGCACATCGAGCTCGCAGCATTTGGCATAATAGGGATAGATTTGCGGCGCATCGGGCGCGATATCGAACCAGTGCGGATACCAGTGCGCGCCAACAAAGCCATAATCCTTGATGCCCTGTTCCAGATCGCGCAGGCCCTGCATGCCGCGCGTCGTATCGACCCCGGCGAGGCCCGAAAATCGGTCGGGATAGCGCGCGCAGATGCTGGCGATGGCCTCGTAAGGGACTTCAAAACTGCCCCTGACGCGCAGATCGCCGCAGCGGATGGCGATCAGCAACGAACGTTCGATGCCGGCCGCATCCATCTTGCGCAGATAATCTTCGATCGCGATGCCGGGGCGCAGCGCCGGGTCCATGCGCACCTGTTCCTTGAAATTATCGTCGAGCCCGGTCCAGCCGTTCTGCACCGCTTCCGGGGTGAAAATGTTGCAGACGATATCGATGGAGCCGCCGGTCATGTCAGTGCCTTTTCCCGTCTGTCATTCACGCGCCGGCGCCGACCACCGGCCATATTGCCATCAGAATTAAGAGGATATTCGTAACGTCGGCAATCATGCTTCATCGGGGCGCCCGTATTGCGTGCCATTGCCAGACGAAACCGGCGGTATAGGAACTATATGATGGACAGCAATGCCCTCATCGATCGATATCCGCCGCAGCTGCGCAATTTTGGTGATGCGCGCGCGACGATTGAAGCCATCGCCAACGGCCATGCCAGCGTACTGTCGACGGCAACGGATTGCCTCGCCCGGATTACGGCGAGGGATGATGACGTCGGGGCATGGGTGCATATCGATCCGCCGCTGGTCGGGCGGCAGGCGCAGGCGCTTGACGCAACGACCCTGCGCGGGCCGCTGCATGGCCTGCCGATCGGCATCAAGGATGTGATCCTGACCAGCGCCATGCCGACCCGCTATAATTGCGATCTTTACGCAGATTTTGCGCCGCAGTTCGATGCAGCGGCGGTGGCGATATTGCGCCTGGCTGGTGCGGTCATCGTCGGGAAAACCGAAACCGTCGAACTCGCCTCGATCGGCAGGCCGGCACGCACCCGCAACCCCCATGCGCTCGGTCATACGCCGGGCGGCTCGTCGAGCGGCTCGGCGGCGGCCGTCGCGGACGGGCATGTGCCGGTGGCAATAGGCACCCAGACCGGCGGCTCGATCATCCGCCCGGCGAGTTTTTGCGGGACCTGGGCATTGAAGCCGACATGGGGGATGATCAGCACCGAAGGCGCCAAGGCCTTTGCCCCCAGCCTTGATACAATCGGTTGGTTCACCCGCAGCGCCGGCGATCTGGCGTTGATACTCGATTGCTTCGACACAGCCCCCGCTGTGGTCGTGCCGGACATCGCCGATACTCGGATCGCGGTCTGGCGCACCGCCGGCTGGCCGCGCGCCGAAGCAGCGACAAGGGATGCGATGGCGGCAGCGATTGCGATGCTGCAACAGGCTGGCGCGCGCGTCACCGAACTCGATCCGCCGGCGCGCTTTGCGGGGTTGGCGGCGGCCCATCAGACCGTCATGCGGGCGGAAGGCGCGCGCTCGTTCCTCGCCGATTATCGGGCCGGGGCGGACAGGCTGCACCCGCGCATTGCCGAAATGGTGCGGACGGCGGGCGGCTTTACGGCTGCCGATTTAAGGTCGGCCCAAGCCCTTGCCGGCTGGGCGCGGACCGAATTCGATGCGATTGCAGGTCAATTCGATGCCATATTAATGCCCAGCACGATTGCGGAAGCTCCTGCGGGGCTGGCATCCACGGGCGACCTGCTGTTCAATGGCCTGCTGACCTTGCTGCATGTGCCATGTGTCAACATGCCCCTGTGGCGGGCGGCCAATGGCCTGCCGGTTGGCCTGACGCTGACCGGGCCGCGCCACGATGATCGGCGTGTCATCGCGCTTGCCGACCGTATCGGGGCGCTGGTTCAGACCAGCCCCAGGGCCTGATCGGTGGCAGCATCGCCCCATTTGTCGCGTGGCGGCATCGGCCGTTCCCGCCACGATGGCTCCATCGTGAAACTCGACTTGCTGCGGCCCGCTACCAGCGTGCCGCCGCCGGCGTCCCGCGTGTAATCATAGTAAAGTTTGACGATTTCATCGATCGTCCGTGCCTCTGCCGCCGGGTGCGCCAGACAGGCGGCGTGCCATTCCCCGACCCGATCGAGCGCCTCGGGGATGCGATAATCATCATAGTATCGAAGACATTCCAGCCGTTTCAACAGCGGCGTCAGCATCACCTCCGCCCAGCCGAAGCTATCGAACAGAAATGGCCCGGCGCCGCCATGGCGGCGCAGAAACACATCGAGCAGCCGATAGCGTTCGTCAAAGGCCAAACGAAGTTCGGCGTTTTTTGTGCGATCGCGGTTGCGCAGCAGCGCATAGCCGGCCTTGGCATAGTCTGTGTCCATCAGCCCGAACAGGCTTTCGATGGCATGGTGCTGCGGGTCGGGATGACGAACCGGCCGCGGCGCAAATTGCGCATCCAGATAGCGCAGGATCACGGCGCTTTCGCGCAGCGTCCAGGTGCCACAGTCGAGCACCGGCAGCGCGCTGGAGCCGCCGGTTTTTTCGAGCAGCCAGTCAGGCCGGGGTTTTGAAATATCGAGCTCGATGGACTCGATTGTGCCGGCAAGGCCCTTCAGATGGAGCAATATCTCCACACGCTCCGAATAGGGACAGCCGGGGAAGTGATAAAGGATCACCGGCCGCGCCCCGGCGTTGCGCATGTCGCTGTATTTTCCACGGTAATCATGCCCTTAACCCCCATATCCTGATCGTGAATGGCCATCATGCGGCTCAGGCCGGCTTTGGCAGGCGCGCCTCGACCCTCTGGCGTGCGGGTCGATTGCGGCAACGCAAGGTCCAGCGCTCGATATTGGGCAGCGTGTCCATCGCCAGCTTGAACCGGTCGACAAAGGTGAAGGTTTGCACGGCAAGGTTGATATCGGCGAGCGAAAACGCCCCGAGCACATAGTCGCGGCCGTCCAGCGCGGCTTCAAGCGTTTCCAGCGTCGCCAGCATCTGCGGGATCATCCGCTCGATCTTGGCGGTGTCCCGCTCTGCCGGCGGCAAGGACACAAAATGCGGAAACAGCTCGGTCACATAGCGCTCGATCTCGGTTGCCGACCAGAATGTCCATTGGTGTGCCAGGCCGCGCGCGCCATGGTCGGCAGGCCAGATCGTGCCGGCGCCATAGCGTTCGGCAAGATATTGGTTGATCGCAAAGGATTCCGTCAGCACGATATCACCATCCTGCATGGCAGGAATCTTGCCCGACGGGTTGATCGCCAGATATTCGGGCGTTTTGTTGCTGCCATCGAGGGTGCTGATCGGCAGCCAGTCAAAGGCTATGCCGGTTTCCTCGGCGGTCCACAGACAGCGTGAAGCGCGCGATCCTATGCTGCCAAATAGTGTAACGCCCATGAAAGCCTCCCGTTGAAATCGATGTTCTGACGACAGGGCCCGAGCGCCGACGCCGGACGGCACCGCCTCACGCCGGGCCCGCCGCGCGCTTCAGCAGCTGTGCCGCATTGCCTTCGGGATCGCGAAAGGTCAGCACCCGGCCATGGCTGCCCATGTCGCGATCTGTCAAAATGCTTCCACCGTGCGCAGTGATTGCAGCGATGTGCGCGTCGAGATCGTCCACCTCGAATACCGGCACCGCGCCGACCTGATCGGCAATAGCTTCACCCGGCGACGCAATGGCCAACGGATCATTGCCGGCTTTTAGCTGAACCCAGCGATCCGCGTCGCGGAAACGCAGCGACATCCCCAGTGCCTGTTGCCAGAAATCGGCGATCCGCTCGACGTCGCGCGCTGCAAAGTGAATGTTCTGGAGGCGCACTATCGTCATGGCCAACCCCTTCCGACGGCACGATTGCGGCATATGGCGGCCATGTCAGGCAAGGTCCCGTGCGACCCGAATGCCATAATATTGGTTGCGCACGGCCGGTTTGTCGCGGTCTCGCATCGCCGACCTGACCTTTCTCGCGGTATTCGCCCAGGAACCACCGCGCGTCACCCGATAGGTGCAATCCCCGCCTTTCCAGGCCGAACCGTCCGTCGGCGCACCATCATAGGTGACGCTGAAACAATCCTGGACCCATTCCCACAAATTGCCGTGCACATCGTAAACGCCAAAAGCATTGGGCCGAAAAGCACCGGCGGCCGTGGTTTTTTGCCGGCTTTCGCCGATCGCGCCGCCGTCATAGGCTTCCTTGCCGTCAAAACTTGCTTGCGATGTCGTGATCTGCGGCCCGGTATTAAAGGCCGTGACCGTGCCGGCGCGGGCCACATATTCCCATTCCGCCTCTGACAGCAGACGATAGTTCTTGCCGGTTTTTTTCGAAAGCCAGGCGGCAAATGCCTCCGCATCGGCAAAGCTGACGTTGATGACGGGGAGATCGCCCTTGCCCCAGCCCTTGTCGTCACCCGCGGCGACCTGTGCGGCCGTGCTGCAGGCTTTTTCCGCCACGCACAATTCCCATTGCGCCCAGGTCACTTCCTGAATGCCGACGGCAAACCGGTGCGCAATGGTCACGTCATGCGCTGGCCCTTCGATCCTGTAGCGGCCGGGTTCCGTCGCGGCGGAGCCCATCAGGAACTTTCCCGCCGGCACGACAACCATTTTTGGACAGCCACGGCAGTCGGCAAATATTTCGCCCGCCTTTCGCGCGTCATTGCGGTTTGATGTTTTAACCGAAGTGCCGGATTGCTGCAGCGATGCACATGAAGCCAAAAGAGACATCAGCATCAAAATTGAAAAGCGGTTGATTATTTTGTCCGGGCCCACAGCAAGTTTCCTTCGCTTACAATTTATAAAAATACCGTAGTTTCAGTTCGCGTTGTTCTTTTCTTGCATCGCACAGGCAATATCTTTTTCGACATGCTTCGATGAAAGGTAGAAAAAGAATGCCGCACCAAGCGGGGAGAATGTCGTGACGATCAGGAGGGAATAGCGCAGCGATTCCTTGCCCAGCCATTCCGCCATCAGATCGCTGCTGGTGCCGACCAATTGCGGCCCGACAATGCCGGCGGCCAGGTTGATGATCAGGAATGAAAAGGCCATGGCGACGGCGCGGGTGCGAACACTGGCAACAGCAAGGATCGTTGCAAACAGCGTTGCGCCCTGCAGCACGCTGACAAATGCCGGGATGGCATAAAGCAGCAATGCCATCTTTGCCGATGGCCAGAGCAATACCATCGCAAATAGCGGCACCGACAGGATCAGCGTCAAAACGCCCAGCAGTATCGGCGCACGCAAATTTGTCTTGCCCAGATGCTGCGCGATAAAGGCGCCTGTAACCATGCCGAGCAGCGAGGGGATGCCGCTGGTAAACGCCAGCCACGACCCGACCGTGGCCATTTCAAGGCCATGGCTGCGCACGAAGAACGACGGCAGCCAGATTATCAGCGCGACGCCCGAAATGCCGAACATGGTGCCGCTGAGCGTCATGTAGCGAAACGTCTTTATCCGCCAGACATCGCGCGCCGCGACCCACATGCTCGGCGTTTCCGCCGGCACGACAAGCCCATCGGCATGGCCGCGCGGCGGTTCCTGCACCGTCAAGTAAAAAACCGCAGCGATCACCAGCCCCGGTATGCCAAAGGCGATCAGGGCCATGCGCCAGCCAATGGTGACGGAAAGCCAGCCCCCGACCAGATAGCCAAGGAAAACCCCGACCGAGGCGCCCGTCCCCAAAATGCCGATCGGCACGGTGCGTTCGGCGCGCGCAAAATAGTCGCTGACCAGCGAATTGGACGGTGGCCCGCTGCCAGCCTCGCCGATGCCGACGAGCACCCGCATGATCGCGAGTTGATAAAAATTCTGCACAAAGCTGGTCAGGCTCGTCACCAGGCTCCAAACCACGATTGCCAGCGTTATGATGTTTTTTCGCGAATAACGATCCGACAGGCTGGCGATCGGCACCGCGAGCATGGCGTACATCAGCGTGAAGGCCGCGCCGGAAATAAAGCCCATCTGCGTATCGGACAGGCCAAGATCAGCCTTTATCAGCGGAAACAAAACGCCGAGCATGTAGCGATCCGCATAATTGCAGCCAGCGATCAGCAGCAACAGGCCCAGCACATAGTTGCGATAGCCGTTCGACACCTTGAACGGCGCTGCATTGTCCAGCGCGCCGACCAGCGTTGCATCAGCCCTGAGCATTGAGAAAATCCTGGATAAGGCGCGCCGCCTGCTGCGGCTGCTCGATAACAAGATAATGGCCGCAATCGTCCAGCTGGATCGTTCTGGCGCCAGGCAATTGCGCCGCGATCTGCGCCATGCCGACGCCGCTGACGCCGGGTCGAAACGGTGTCATATTATCTTCCTTGCCAGCGAGCAGCAGCGTCGGTGATTTCAGCTGTGCGACGAGCGGGCTTAGATCGGTTTTTTCGATTATTTCGGTCCCGGCGATAAAGGCTTCGGGCAGCGTTTTGGCAAAGGCATCGCGCATCGACTGAAGCTGGTCCTGCGCGCCATCACAATCGTAAAAGCCACGGGCAAAACCGGCAACGGAGGTAAGATCGGCCACTGCCGCCATTCCGCTGTCGCGGGCGGCGCGTTTCCAGGTGCCGCGCATCATGCGGGCGGCATTGTCATAGCGCGCCAGAAAGCAGCTGAGCACCAACCGGTCGACAAGCTCGGGGTGTCGCGCGGCCAGGGTCAGCCCGATCATGGCGCCAAACGACGTGCCGTGGATATGGAGTCGCGTCTGGCCGATGGCGATGATGAATTCGGCGACCAGGTCGGCGAGACCGTTCATGCCGTCGGGCCGTGATGCGCCCGAGCTTTCGCCATAGCCCGGCAGATCAAAATCGATCACGGTACAAAATTCCAGCATCGGCGGCGTCAATTTTTCAAAATTGCGATGACCAAAGGCCGAGCCATGGATTTGCAGAATGGCGGGGCCATTCCCTTGGGTTTTGTAGCAGATGGTTTCGCCGCCGGGCAGTTTAACGCGTTGCATCGGTTTCCCCTGTGGCTCGGTTCAGCCTGAGCAGCGCGACAAGCGCCGAAATATCGGGCGCCTGATCCAGCGACCAGACAGCATCGAGGATGGCGTCAGCCTGTTGGTCGGCTAAAAAGCCAGCGGCGGCGCTTCGAAACAACGCCGATAGCTGGTGGTCCGACATCGGATTGTTCGGGCTGCCCAGAAAGGCATCGACATTGGCGGTTTCGACGGCGCCGTCGCTGAATCGCACGCTGACCGAACAGCCCTCGAACGTCTGGCGGTTTTCATCGGGTAACAGCCTGATCCGCGAGCGCAGAGCGAGAATGTCGGGGTCGCTAAACGCCCCCGCCTGCATTTCAGCGAGCGTGAACTTGCCGCGCTGCCAGGCGGCGGCGGCGCAAAAACATGTATCGAACCGCGCCGTCAGCTCGCTCGACGGGTCACCAAAGCGCTGCATGCGTTCATCGCAGATCGACGTGACGATCGGCGCCACCCGAAAATCGATCGCGTCGACCGTCCGGCCGTTGGCGCGATCCCGAAGCGTCAGCATCAGTTCGACAGGGCCATGGGTGATCGTTTCGGTGGGTATGGTTTTATAGCTTTGGCCGCAGATCCGCCAGGTTTCGCCAAGCGTCGACATGATTGCCTCGATCTTGGCCGGGTCCTCGTCGCTATGGGTAACGAACATGCCTTTTTCGGCTTCAAAGGCCGTTGCCGGGGCATCAAAACCACGCGCCGCAAGCTCGGCAGCCTGCAACCCGGACTGGGCGGTCTGGCCGGTAATATAGGCCAGTGTCATGCTGCCAACCGACACATAGCTGCCAAAACAGCTGCACATCGCGATGCCGATGGCGTTGCGCATCTGGTCGGCATCCAGCCCGCGCAGCAGCGCACAGGCGGCCGCAGCGCCAACGCCGCCGGCCAGCCCCGCCGGCACATAGCCGCGAAAATAGGCCGTTGGAATCAGCATCGTGGCGACTGCGAGTTCGACCTCGATGCCGAGCGCCAGCGCTTCGATGACCTGCCGGCCGCTTTGTCCGCCGCCTTCGGCTGCCGCCAGCACGGCGGGCAGCACAGCGGACGTTGCGTGCATGTAGCAGGGAATATAGGTGTCGTGAAAATCCAGCACTTCGAACAGGGCGCCGTTGACCAGCGCGGCGTTGCCGGGTGTTGTTCTGGTTCCCAGCCATAACATATGCGCCATCGGCTGGCCCGGCGCCGGGATCACGCAATTTTCCGATAATATGCGCACCGTATCGGTTTGCGCGGCGCCGACCGAGGCCTTCAATTGGTTGAGCAACAGCCGTTTTGCCTCATGGTGAACCTGTTGCGGCACCCCGCGCGCCTGCCAGGCCTGGGCAAAAGCCACCAATTTTTCAGAGACAGTCGCCTTGGTCATGTTTCAGACCCAATCCACGCCCCTTCGGCGATGGGGCCGTACATCCATTCCAGCAGCGTTGCCTGTTGTTGATTATGCGCCGCCAGCGCCGTGATGGCCTCATAGGCGGGATAGCCGCGCAAGCCGACCAGCGTCGGCTTGCCCCTGTAAACACTCGTATAAATATCGCGCACCGGATAGGCGTGGAGAGTCTTTAGATGCGCTGCATAATCGAGCCCTTCGCCCGCCGAAAACAGCGTGCGCGCCCGGGCCTTGCTATCGAGCGTGATATCGATCCAGGCCTGATATTGCTGCGCTTCGGGATGGGTTTTGACGGGATAGCCGGCCTTGCGTTCCTTTTCCATGTCCGGCGCATCGAACAGATTGAGCCGGATCCGCAGCACCCCGGTTTTTTCCGCCAATATCCGTGCTGCCTGCCGAAGCGCTTGCCGGAAATCGGCCTCAGCGGACCGGCGGCGAATGAACAGGGCGTAAGTGGGGGATTGGCACGGCCCTTGCGGCGTCGCGATGCCGGTTTCGTCCTTGTAGGTGAAACCGCCATCGTCGATTATCGTGTAGGTCGTGCTCTTATCGACGATGATATTGATATCGCCGAGCAAATCAGCCTTGGCCGCTGCCGGTGGAGACAGGTCGAATACGGCCAGATCGGCCGGGCTGCGATAGCGCACGTCCGACGTCCACATCAATTGTTCGAGCGGCGGACATTCAAGTTCAACGCCATCCAGTTGCGGGCCGAACAAGCCTGGTGCCACAGGATCATATTGATAATGGCGATAGTCATAAAGCCCAGCGCGCCTCGCGATCGCCGGGCTGTGCACGTCGCGCCAATATCGCCGCACCCAGTCGATCGGCAATTCCGGTTTTTTCCACCCGCACGTTATGCGCGCAAACCCTGCGCTGTTTTCGATCGCCGCCAGGGTCATGCGTTGAATTCCATGGTCGGAACGGCGCCTTGAAAATCGTCAGAAATTCTGACTAAACTTTTGATTAAAAACACATGTTACCCCTGAAATAGGGAAGTTTTCGGCACTCGAAATTATACACGCTAACAGCGGCGCGCGGAAACCTTGGCTGGCAGGATCAGACCATGGCCAGCGGCGTTGTCGTTGGATCATAGTCGAACAGATGCTGGTTGGTGGCGGCATAGCGTTTGGCATTGTCGCTGTCGGGCGCCTGGTTGATCTCACCCTGGCGGCGGGAGGCCAGAAGCACATCATTGGCGCGGTCGCGGCGCGTTGCCTCGTATATCGCCAGCACCTTGATCCTGTCCGCCGTTTCGCGCCAGGCCCGCGCAAAGACCACCGCATCCTCGATCCCCATGGCCGCCCCAAGCCCCAGAAACGGCAGCATCGGATGCGCGCCATCGCCCATCAACGTCACCCTGCCGATGGTCCAGCGGGGCAGGGGGTCGCGATCGAACAGCGCCCATTTGCGGGTGCCGCTGGGTGGTGCGTTGCGCAACAGGCCCTTTACGTCGTCGTTCCAATCCTTGAATTTTTCCAGCATTTCGGCATTGTCGGCCGGTGTCGACCAGCCTTCGCCGGTCCAGCTATCGGTTTTGACAAAGGCGACGCCGTTGACCAGCGTGCCGTGCCGCAGCACATAGCGCAGCAGATGGCGGCCCGGGCCGACGCTGTTGACCGACGGGCCGGCGCGCATGAATGGCTCGACATCGGCATAGGGGACGAGAAAACGATAGGCCACCTGCCCGGTAAAACGCGGCGCCTGCGCACCGAACAACAGGTCACGAACCCGTGAATTGATGCCGTCGGCCCCGATCAGGACTGTGCTGTGTATTTGCCGGCCATCCTCGAAACTGGCGGTGACGCCGTCGGCATCCTGTTCGAATTTTTCAAAGCGCGTGCCCAATGTGATGGCATCGGGATCATTGGCCAGCACTGCATCGGCGAGGATCTTGTGCATGTCGGCCCGGTGGATCTGATAGAAATACGGAATATCGCCTTTTTCCCGCGATTCCTGGACGCGGTCCGGCGCGGGCAGCGTCATCCCGGTCAGATAATCGGCGACATCGGCCCTGACCGGGATGTCGGCCATGGCCTCGATCGCAGCGCGCAGCCCGAGCGAAAACAGGCCGCGACTTGCCGGCTGGCTGAGCGTCAGGCCAGCGCCGACTTCCTCGAACCTTGGCGCCTGTTCAAACAGCTTTACCCGCACGCCCTGTTGCTGCAGGCCAAGCGCGCAGGTCAGGCCGGCGATACCGCCGCCGATTATCGTGATTTCAGACATGCCTGTCTCCATTCGGTCGCAACGCTATCGCATCGCCAGTCTTCAGCGTCCGCTATTCATCACGCGACATGTCCAATTGCCTTGCATTTGCGCCGCCGCGGCGTTCGAGGCCCGAAAACGTCCGTTTGATGAAGATATTGCGCTCGGCCTCCCAAAGCGTCTTGTCTGCATCGCTGGGCACATAATTTTCGACATCGGCGCTCGACACGCCAGCCTTTTCGAGGATTTTTTCCAAAATCATCGTGCGGCGTCGCAGCGTCCAAAGCTCGGCCCCCAGGGCGACGACAACATGCATCAGATTATCGACCGTCTGGTCGGCAAACATCGAAATATTGTCGGAATCCGCCGCAATAAAGCCGCCGGCGGCGGTTTTGCGAGGTTTGCCATCCGGCTTTGCTGCGTCGGCCATGGTCAGGCCCTTTCCTGTAATAGGCCGTTGGTTCGATCGGGCCCGAGACGTTGGCAGGCCATCGACGAATGCCCGTCCACGCGGCGTCTTTGCAAAGGCAGCGCGGCACAGGCGAGGGCGACCGTCCCGGCTGTTCGCACCGGCCCTTTGGCTTTTGCCCCGCCGGCCGAACTTGTCAGAAGTTGAAAGCGGTCTTTATCCCGACAATCCGCAAGGGCGGCAGCCCGGTGTTGATGTAGGAATTGCCACGCCCCGAAATCGCAAAGCCCGGGGTCAACAGAGTATTTTGACCAGCGGAGGTAGGGGTCCTGTTGTTGAACAAATTGCTGGCAAAAACCTCGACCGAGAAATTGTCGCGACGCAGCCCTGCCCTCAGATTGACGACGGCCCGATCGCTAATCCAGGTCAGGTTCGAAGGATCGATATATTGTCTGGATTTATAGCCAAGATCGCCGCGAATGAATAACCCCTTGTCGATCCCGGCAATAGCGCCGCCAAGTTCGGCACCGATATTCATCGAGAATCTGGACGTGAACGGCAGGCTGTTCCCCTTGAAACCGTCGCCGATAACGCCGGTCACTTGCGAAATCGACGGGTCGGTAAAGGTCTTGATCGATGTGTCGATAAAGGCACCGGCAAATGTCAAGGTGACGCCGTCGGTCGGATTGGCCCAGATATCGGCTTCCAAACCCTTGATCCGTGTGTTTCCGGCATTGGTGACACCCGTGATCTGGACAAGCGCAGGTACCGTCGCCGCGGTGTCGACGATGACGGAAGTCCGGCGATTATACTGGTCCTTCCAATCGGCGAGGAAAGCGGCGATCGAAACGCGAACGCGGCCATCGAGCAAGGCGCCCTTCAGTCCGATCTCGTAATTCTTCAAGGTTTCGGGTTTCGTTACGACCTGCAGGCCAAGCCGTGCTGCCTCGGCGACCACGACCGAACTGCCATTCAGGAAGTTTGTGTTGAACGCATCGACGCTGGCATTCACGCCTTCAGAATAGGATGCGTAGACGATGACGTCGGGCGATACGTCATAGTTGACGATCACCCGTGGCAGGAAATTCTTGTACGTCTTGGTGAAAAATGTGTCGCCGAACACGAATGTTCCCGGCGTCAAGCCGGCTGAATTCCCGGGCAATACAACCAGGCCACGGCCACCGGCAATGGCATAGATCTTATCTTCCTGATAGCGTGCTTCAAGGTTGATCGTCAGGGCATCGGTCACATCATAGGACAGGCTGCCGAATATGCTCCGGGTGGCCGCCCGCTGGGGCGAATTCAGCGTGCTGATTGTGCGCACAAAGGCCGGATTCTGCTCCTCCGACTGGACGTTGACCAGATCGCTTTTGATTTCGGAGTTCAGATAACTGACCCCCAGCATGGCTTTCAGCCTGCCGCCCTTGTCATAGGTCAAGCGGCCTTCCTGCGAAAAATCCTTGATGCGGCGCTCCACGAGGAATGGCAGGCTCCAGAACGCCCGCGCACCCGGTCGGCCCGACCCGGCAAAACTGGTCAGCAAGGTACCGTCATAATTATCGAGATCGTCGAGCGTGCTTAGCTTTTCATTATTATAGCCTGTCAGCGACGAAAGCGTCAGGCCGGTATCGGCAATTTCATAGTCCAGGTTCAAATGGAGATGCACATAATCGCGCACCAGGCCATAGCCTTTGACCCCCTGATCGGGTTTCAGCACCCGGCCGGTCGGATTGGCGAGGATGGACGCAAGCAAGGGATCCTCGATCGTATTTGCCGATGGGCCGGAGGCAGGCTGCGGAACTTTGCCGCAAATGAACGGCCGCAGCACCCGCGCTTCGGTGGGATCGCGCCCGAAAGTAAAGCCGTTCAAGGTGCAATTGGACTGGCTCGGCACGATCACCCGGCCGTTGGCGGCATTGCCGCCCGCGAGCGGAATATTGACCGTGCCATCGGTATTGGCGCGTATTTCATAGCCCGAAACCTGGCCGTCTGCGGACGGGCCATCATCATCCTTGGAATATAAACCGAATGCACGGATCTTTAACGAACTGGTCGGCGTAAACGTCAATTGTGCCGTTGCCGTGCCGGTTCGCTGGTCGCCCAATGTCTGGTTCGGGTTTGCGCCGTTCCGATAGGAACCTTCTTCGGCAAAGACCCGGCCGGTGACCCGGAAACCCAATATATCCTTGACGATCGGGCCATCGATGGCGCCCTGCAGGTCATAGCTGTGGCGCGTGCCGCCCTGTGCGGATACCGTCGCGCCAAGCTCATCGCCTGGTTCCTTGGTGACGACGTTGATGGCGCCGGCAAAGGCGTTGCGGCCAAAATAGGCGCTTTGCGGCCCCTTCAATATTTCGATGCGGGCCGGGTCGGTAATCGAATTGAGCGCGGTGGGGGAAGATACCGGGACGCCGTCGATAAAGGTTGCGGTCAGGGTCGAGCCGGTCCCCGACGGCGTGAAGCCACGCAGCGAAATCTGTTGAAAGGATCGGTCGTTCCGACCCGAAGCCACGCCATTGAGGTTGATACCCGGCGATGAGGCGACAAGGTCGGCAACCCGGACGATGCCGCGCGCCGCAACATCCGCGCCCGAAAATACCGACACCGTGATCGGCACTTTCAGGATATTTTCCTCGCGTTTGCGAGCGGTGACGACGATAACGCCGGCATCGTCGCTGGCATTTGCCTCGGCGCCGGCGGTTGCTTGCCCGAACGCTGCCGTCGGTGAAACCGTGACGGCAAAAACCGTCGCCAAAAGGCTGATGGAATAGCCGGCCTTGCGATTGAGACGTATTTTGTCAATCATGTATGCCCCCTCAAAATACTGTAATTACGACATTATTTTACGCTTGCGCTCGAAGGCCGGTCGTTTGGATCGACGCCGATCGGCCCCCGCCGCTACATTTTTATGACAGTCACCGGATGGCATGAGTCAGGCGCTACTGTCGAGTTGAGCCTTTGCGATGCTCGCATAGCGCGCATTCGTCCCCCTGGCAGTGACCGGCATCGCCCGGTCCCGGACACGATTCATCGAGCCTGCGTTTGCCTGGGACGGGTCATGACGACCCCCTAATGCCTTGTTTTTTGGTGTCTTCTGATGCGCCTGAAAAAACGACTGACTGGAAAACCTTGCGCAATTTGCGCCGCCAGAGATATTTCAGGTCGCCATATCGCCGAGTATAGATCGGCTATGTTCGCCCAACGCCGGGATGTGGCCAAGCGCGACTGAAACGCCATCGACGATCACTGGATGCGCCGGCAAACTCACCGGGCCAAAGCAGCTTGCCGCCAGGCTCCGCCGAAGTTGCGGATGGCTCGACAGGGCTGCCATGTCGTTCAGTCGGGCAAAGGCGATATCGGCGTTTGTCAGCCGGGCGACGATCTCGTCGAACGCCAGCCCGCCAAGCACATTGGCTACAAGCTGGTCAGTGGCGGCACGGTTGGCGACGCGTTCGACGTTGCTGGCAAAGCGCACGTCGGTGATGGCGCCCTCATCGCACAGCACGCCGCTGCAAAAACCCGCCCATTCCCGCTCGCTCTGGATTGCGATCAAAATCTGCTGGCCATCCGTCGCCGTAAATACGCCATAGGGCGCGATCGAGACGTGCGACAGCCCGGCGCGCATCGGTGGCTTGCCATTTTCGCTGTTCAACAGCGGCACGGCCAGCCAATCGGCCATGACGTCGAACATCGAGATGCTGATCGCGGCGCCGGTGCCGGTGCGGCCGCGCCGGATCAAGGCTTCCAAAATTGCTGCATGGGCGGTGGCGCCGGTAGCGATATCGACCACCGATATGCCGACGCGCGCCGGTTCCTGCGGCCCGCCAGTGATCGAACAAAGCCCCGATTCCGCCTGGATCAACAGGTCATAGGCCTTGCGATCGGCGCATGGTCCCGCCTCGCCATAGCCGCTGATCGAACAACAGATCAGCGCCGGATATGCCTGCCGCAACCGCGCCGTGCCAAATCCCAGCCGCGACAGCGCGCCCGGCTTCAGATTCTGGACGAACACATCGGCGCCGCCGATCAGGCGTTCCAGCGCCCGACGCGCCTTGTCGTCGCCAAGGTCGAGCACCACCGATTCCTTGCCGCGATTGAGCCAGACGAAATAGGAACTGCCCGCCGCGGTCGCCTCGTCATAATAGCGGGCAAAATCCCCCTCCGGCCGCTCGATCTTGATGACGCGCGCGCCGGCATCGGCCAGTCGCGCCGTGCAGAATGGCGCGGCAACCGCCTGTTCGAGCGAGACGATGGTGATGCCGTCAAGCGGCCCCGCGCCCATCAATATGACCTTGGCAGGCCAAGCACATGCTCGGACAAATAGCTGAGGATGAGGTTGGTTGAAATCGGCGCCACCTGGTAAAGTCGGGTTTCCCGAAATTTGCGTTCGATGTCATATTCCTCGGCAAAGGCGAAGCCGCCAAATGTCTGCACACAGGCCTCGGCGGCTTCCCACGATGCCTCAGCCGCCAGCAGCTTGGCCATGTTCGCCTGTTCCCCGCAATTTTCCTCGGCCTCAAAACGGCGCACCGCGTCCTGCACCATCAATTCGGCTGCGCGCATCCGCGCATAGGCCTTGGCGAGCGGAAACTGGATGCCCTGATTCTGGCCGATGGGCCGTCCAAAGACGATCCGGTCATTGGCATAGGCCGTCGCCTTGTCGATGAACCATTTTGCGTCGCCGATACATTCGGCGGCGATCAGGATACGCTCGGCGTTCATCCCGGACAGAATATAGCGAAAACCCTTGCCCTCCTCGCCAATCAGGTTTTCGGCGGGGACACGCACATTTTCAAAAAATATCTCGGTCGTTGAATGGTTCATCATCGTGCGAATGGGGCGGATGGTCAGCCCGGCATTCAGGGCCGTGCGCATGTCGAGCAGGAACAGCGACAGCCCATCGGTACGGCTGGCTGTTTCACCGGCTTTGGCGGTGCGGGCGAGCAGCACCATCAGGTCGGAATATTCGGCGCGTGACGTCCAGATTTTCTGGCCGTTGATGACATAGTCATCGCCCTCGCGCCGGGCCATCGTCTGCAGCGCGGCAGTGTCGGTGCCGCTTGTCGGTTCGGTGACGGCGAACGCCTGCAGCCGTAATGCACCGCTGGCTATGGCCGGCAGATAATTTTGCTTCTGGGCTTCATCGCCATGGCGCAGCAGCGCGTTCATGACATACATCTGGGCATGGCAGGCGCTGCCATTGCAGCCGGCGCGCTGGATTTCCTCAAGGATCGCAGCGGCCGCCGACAAGCCAAGCCCCGAGCCACCATAGCATTCCGGGATCAGCGCCGCGAGCCAGCCGCCATCGCTGAGCGCCTGCACGAATTCGACAGGATAGGCATTTTCGCGGTCAAGCCTTTGCCAATAGACGCCGGGAAAACCGGCGCATAGCCGGCGCATCTGGTCGCGGATTTCGGCATGCGGGTCGGCAGCAAAATCCTTGATCCCGGCCATTCATGGGTCTCCGCTGCTGGATGAAAGGGCTTGCCAGACCGGCCGCTGGACGCCCCTTGTGGCGCAAGCGTCAGCCCCTTGCACATAGTGGTTATCATGTGCTGCATGCGGCGGATATTCCGGATGATTGGCCCGCACAACCAACCGGGGGCAATGTGCACTATATGCGTGCAACCTGGATTTGTCCGCTCCCCGGACCGTGGCTTGCCTTGCCCGGCTTCCGGGTGATTGCTACGCAGAAACCCGGCTTGATCCTGTCGAGGGACAGAACATATGGCGGTTCCGTTCCGGATAGTCCTTTTGACGGCCATGTTAGCATTCTGCGCAATCCCGGTTCATGCACAAACAAAGCCTGAAGATTCAGGACAAAACTACCTGGGCAAGCTCTTTTTTTCGCCCGAAGAAGAAGCTTTTTACCAAAAAAGATACCAGACTTCGATCAGCGCGATCCGGCGCGACCAGCTTTTCGACATTGTCGAAACTATTCCGGGGTCCCGCCATTGGCAGGCATTGCCGGTTGCAACGTCGCATCAGCGCACGATCGCCCAATCAACACTCGACGCAGCAACCGCCTACGCCGCCAACAACAATTCCAGCGCGTTGATCGTCTGGCGGGATGGCAGAATCGAGACCAGTGCCTATTTCGGCGCGACCGCGCCGGCCACGCCGATCAACAGTTTTTCGCTGGCCAAGCCATTGGCGGCAGTGGCAGTCGGCCGCGCCATTAAGCTTGGCAAGATCAAATCGCTCGACCAGCCGGCAGCGGTGTTTATCGATGAATGGCGGGACGATCCGCTGCGCAGCCAGATAACGATCAGGCAATTGCTCGGCATGCGCGCCGGCCTTCTGCGCCAGGGTGCAGCGCCGGGGCCGGATGAAATCATGGCGCGCAGCTATCTCCACCCGCGCAGCGACGAAATCCTGATCAAGGAATATCCCGTCGTCGATGCACCGGGCACGCGCTATGAATATAACAACGCTGCCTATGACCTGCTGGCCATTGTCATCGAGCGTGCGACCGGTCGGCGCTATGCGGAATTCATCGGCAGCGAAATCCTCCAGAGGATCGGCGCACCCGGCGGCAATGCCTGGCTGAATCGCACAGCCGGACTGGTCCATGCCGGCTGCTGCATGACGCTGCCGGCTGAAACTTTCCTGCGGCTCGCCATACTGACGCTGCGCGACGGCGTCTGGGATAACCAGCGACTTTTGCCGGCCGGGTTCGTTGCGGCGATGAAGCAGGCGACGGCTGAAAATCGCTATTTCGGGCTCGGCCTGTTCGTCGCAGGGCCGTATACGGCGCGGCGCGGTTGGGCCAATCCCGATCTGCCCCTGCCCAAGATATTGCACAGTGCGCCCTATCTTGCGGCCGATCTTTACATGTTCGATGGCAATATGAATCAGATTGTCTATGTCATCCCGTCACAAAATCTGGTCATCCTGCGCATGGGTGGCGCGCCGCCGCGCACCGGCCCCGAATGGGACAATGCCTATCTGCCGAATTTGATCATGGGCGGCATAGCGCGCGACAAACGAAGTTCCACACCGCAATTGCGCTGACCCGGCTCGGGATCTAGCCGGCATCGCGCATCCGCCCCTCTCACCGATCATTCGTGTCAAATCGAGGCGCGTGCTGGCGGTACAGGCAAATCACCGTGTTGCTATTTTCGAGGGGCTATCCTAGGGGACATGCCGGTTCGGGGAGTGGCGCAGCCTGGTAGCGCATCTGGTTTGGGACCAGAGGGTCGCAGGTTCGAATCCTGTCTCCCCGACCATCACATGATCCTATTTTCCCAGGGCGTGGCGGAATCGCCGATTGTCGTTGCGAAACCATGGCAAATCTGGTGTGCTTTGCATGGCTGCCCGGGCAGTTCGATTGGGGAGAATGACCATGCGTATTGGCTTGAAGATGCTGGCAGGGGTCGCGGTTGCTGCGGTGCTGGGGACGACGGCCATCGCTGCCGGCGACAGCCCGATCGTGCAGCGCAAAGCCCTGATGGAAGGCAATGGCAAGGATGCCAAGCTGCTTGGCGGCATGGCGCAGGGCGCTGTCCCCTATGATGTCGACGCCGCGGCGGCTGCCTTTGGCCGCATGCACGCGGTGTCGGTCAAATTCGGGGCCTTGTTTCCGGCTGATTCAAAAACGGGCGGCAAGACCGAGGCGGCCCCGGCGATCTGGGAAAAACCTGCCGCGTTTCAGGCCGCCGTCGCCAAATTCGAGAAGGACACCATGGCCGCCGCTGCTGCCAGACCGGCAAATGTCGAGGCGTTTCGCCCGGTGTTCCTGTCGGTCGTCGGCAATTGCAAGACCTGCCACGAAGAATTTCGAGTCAAGTCGCAATAATCGGCCGGCGTATCGGCTCCGGCTGATGGCATGAAGGGCTGAATCAGCATGCGACGGTTCCTGGCCTGGATCGCCCTTGTCACTGGCATTTTGGCGGCAGCTTTCTGGCTTGTCACCATGCCGCGCCGCATCGATGCCGCCAGCCTGCCGCCGCCCGCCAGCCTTAGTGCGGCGCGCGGCGAACGCCTGTTCTGGACTGGCGGCTGTGCTTCCTGTCACGCCGCCAAGGGCGCCAAAAATGCAGCCCGATTGCTGTTGGGTGGTCGGGCGCTGGTAACGCCTTTGGGCGTGTTTCAGGCGCCCAATATCTCGCCGGATCGTCAGCATGGCATCGGCGACTGGTCGCTAGGCGATTTCGCCAATGCCATGCAGCGCGGCATCGGCCGCGAGGGCGAACATCTTTATCCAGCCTTTCCCTATACTTCCTATGCAAGAATGACGCCGGCCGATATCGGCGACCTATATGTCTATCTTGCCAGCCTGCCGCCGGTCTCGGTGGCAAGCCCAGAAACGCAGCTCGATTTTCCGTTGAATATCCGGCGCGGTATCGGCCTGTGGAAATTGCTTTTCATGGGCGATGCTGCGCCGTTTGTGCCGGTGCCAGCGGAAAATCGTCAGGCAATCGCTGGTCGCTATCTTGTCGAAGGCCCGGGCCATTGCGGCCAATGCCATACGCCACGCAGCCTGTCGGGCCTTGGTGGGCTCGATCGCGGCCATTGGCTGGCGGGGGCGCCCAACCCCGATGGCAAGGGCCGCGTCCCCAACATTACCGCAACGCCGGCGGGTATCGGCAGCTGGTCGGCGGCCGACATCGCGAATTACCTCGAAACCGGCTTTACACCCGATTATGATTCGGTCGGCGGCAGCATGGTCGAGGTGCAGGAAAATATGGCGCGGTTGCCCAAGGCGGACCGCCTCGCCATGGCTGCCTATCTGAAACTGCTGCAATCGCCCGGCACCGCGACAGGGAATAAACCATGACCAGCATCACCGAACTTTATGTCCGCCGCGATGATCTTGGCGCCATCAGCAGCGTGGTGCGCGACCGCGACCCAGGCCCCGGCGAAATATTGCTGCGCATCGATCGTTTCGCCTTGACCGCCAATAACATGACCTATGCGGCGCATGGCGTCGACATGGCCTATTGGGGATTTTTCCCGGCGCCCGACGGCTTTGGCATCGTGCCGGTCTGGGGCTTTGCAACGGTCATTGAAAGCCATGTCGAAGCCATTGCGCCGGGTTCACGCTTTTATGGTTATTGGCCAATGGCCAGCCATGCCGTGGTGACGCCGGTTAAAATCTCGCCGCGCGGTTTTGTGGATGGCGCCGACCATCGCCGGCATTTGCCGCAGGTCTATAATAATTACGTCGTCGCCAGCCCGGCCTATGGCGCCGAAACGCTGCAGGCGCTGTTCCGGCCCTTGTATACGACTTCGTTTGTTCTTGATCAGATGCTGGCTGACAGCGCGGCGACGGTCCTGCTGCTGACATCGGCATCGTCGAAAACGGCGCTGGGGCTGGCCGAAGCCGCCAAAGGCCGGCAGCAGATCATCGGCCTGACGTCCGCTGGCAATATAGGTTTTACCAAGGCCAGCGGCTATTACGACCAGGTGCTGGAATATGGCGACGCCGCGGGCATCGCGGCGCTGACGGGCAAGATCGCGCTCATCGATTTTTCGGGCAATGGCGCCGTCCGCCACGCCCTTCACGACGGGCTCGGCGATCGGCTGATCGAAAGCCATATCGTTGGCGATACGCACTGGGATGTCGCCAACAGCAACCGCCTGCCAGGCGTTGCCGCCAAGCCGTTTTTCGCCCCGACGGTCATTGTCGAGCGCGTTGCACAATGGGGCGCTGCGGGTTTTGAAGACCGGCTGGCGGCTGCCTGGCAGCGTTTCATCGCCTCCACTGCCTGGCTGCGGATTGTCGAGGATCAGGGCGCCGATGCCGCCGCCGCGCATTGGCGCCGCCTCGCGGCAGGGCATATCGATCCGGCCGAAGGGCTTGTGCTGAGCGTCTGAGCGCAATTTTATTCAACAAAGATCGGGTTGCCTAACAGCGCCAGCCTCCCATCGCTGGTCCGCACCTGCGCCCTTATGCTGTGCCGGGCGCCGACTTTGAAATGGGCTACATGATCGGCGTTGGGTATCACCGCCTGGTCGCTGACCTTGCCATCCGCGAGCAATTCAAGGCTGCACCCCGCGCAATCCTTGACCGTGATGCTGATCGGGCGCGGGCTGGCGCTGAAAGGAATTTTGCCGCCCATGGTGACGCCGGCCAGGTTCATATCAAGGACCCGCGTGCCCGGGCCGCCGATTTCGATAAATGCGCGGCCCTTTTTCAGGCCGGCGAGCACGCCCGCTGTGCTGCGCCGATCGGCCCAGACGACCGTTCGCAAGCTGCCGATGGCGCGGGGGTCGGGCGGCCGCAGTTGCGCGTCGTGATTGTCGGACCCGGCAATGGCGATCAGCCGCTGGCCGGCATCGAGCAGCTCCTGCCAAAAGGCGATGCCGGCAATCGGGGTTTCGATGCGCCCATCAAAGGCTGCCACCGCCCCGCCGTTGATGACCTCGATCATAGCGACCTTTGACCAGTTTGTGCCGACCAAAGTCCAGCCGCAACCCATGCAGATGGCGCCCGATGGCAGCGCCGGGTGGTTGACCGCCAGCAACCCACCCATGGCCGCGATTTCCGACTGCCAGCGCGCCGTCGTTGCGGCATCATTGGCCACCAGCATGAACGGCGCCGCGACATCTGGCCCAAACAGATTGGCATGGCCAAAAAAGCTGGTGATTTCCTGGCCCGGGATGATGATCAGCCCCGGAAAACGCGCCGCCAGCCGGCCAAGATCGGCGTTTTGCGAGACGGTGTTGTGGTCGGTCAGACTGATGAAATCCATGCCCGCCGCGGCAGCTGCGTTAAGGCTTTCCACAACGGGGCAGGGCCGGCGATCCCCGCTCGTGTCACTGCAGACACCATCGCTATGGGCGCTGTGGCTGTGAAGCTCGCCGCGTAGCCAGCCGGCCTTGGGCTGGCTGTGGGACAGGCGCGGCGTTACCCAAATTCGGCCGGAATCGGCGTCCGGGGGCGGCAGGTCCTCACCCGTTGAAAAGCTGATGTCGGCGTGCCACGCCACCTTGCTGCCGGGCCGCGCCTCGGGCACGCCAAGCACCAGTGTCAACGTCCGGCCATCGATGCCGCCGGGGCGGTAGGACGGCGTTGCCCAGCCGGCGCCGACCCGGAACGCCGATTTGTTGCCGCCAGACCAGCCGCGCAGCCGATCGCCCTCGATCAGCCCCAGATCGATGACGATTCCCTGATTGCGATCATAGCCAAAATCGACGGCCATGGCGGTCACCCCCGGCGGCACGACGATATCGCGGCGGACATAGCTTTGGTGATCGGCGGCGCTGATGACGCCACTGAGGGTCAGGTCGGGATCGCGCGCCGGCATCATGGCGAGCAGCAGCGGCAGCAGCATCATCAACCAGCGCATGAAAACCCCCGGGCGCGACAGGCCATGAAAAACCCAGCGACGTTGCCCGGACCATAATCACCACGGCGGGTCAGGGCCAGCCGGTTGCAGTTTCCAAAGCCCTTGTTAAAACAAAAGGCATTGTTAAAACACTGAAAAATCAGCCTGTAAATTGCAGTGCCGGGGGATGGATTTTGGCGACATTGGCAGACACTCCGGGCCATATCGCGCTGGACCCAAAGCGTGACCGTCTGGTGATTGCCGCCTCGTCGCTGGGCACCATCTTTGAATGGTATGATTTTTTTGTCTATGGCATTTTGGCGGCATTGCTCGGCCGGTTGTTTTTTACCACCGGCAATCCCAGCACCGAATTGCTGTTCTCGCTGTTTGCCTTTGCCATAGGGTTTTTCTTCCGGCCGATGGGGGCGGTGCTGTTCGGCTATTTCGGTGACAGGATCGGGCGCAAATATACGTTTCTGGTGACCATCACGCTGATGGGCGCGGCGACCGCGACGATCGGCTTGTTGCCGACGTTTGCCAGCGCCGGCTTTTGGGCGCCGGGCTTGCTTTTGCTGCTACGGGCCTTGCAGGGCCTTGCGCTGGGCGGTGAATATGGTGGTGCGGCGATTTATGTCGCCGAACATGCGCCGCCCGGCAAGCGCGGCCAATATACCAGCTGGATTCAGGCCTCGGTGGCCGGCGGTTTCCTGCTGGCCATCCTGGTGGTGCTCGGCACCCGCCATTTGCTCAGCCCCGAGGCCTTTGACAGCTGGGGCTGGCGGATACCGTTCCTCGCGTCCTTGCTGATGCTGGCCATATCGTTGTTCATGCGGCTGAAACTGGCGGAAAGCCCGGTTTTCCAGGCGTTGAAGGCTGCCGGAACCACCAGCAAAAATCCGATCGCCGACAGTTTTCGCGAACCCGGCAATCTGAAAACGATTTTGGTGTCGCTGTTCGGCGTCGCCGGCGGGCTGACGGTCATTTATTATACCTCGCAGTTCGGCACGCTGTATTTTCTGCAAGGCACGGCGCGGGTGCCCGAGGAACGTGCGCTGCTTTATATGGCCTGTGGCGCCATGCTCGCGGCGCCTTTTTATGTCGGTTTCGGCTGGCTGTCGGACCGTGTCGGGCGCAAGAAATTGCTGCTGCTGGGCTATGCGCTGACGTTGCTGCTGATATTTCCGCTGTTTCATCTGATGGCCGATGGCGCCAATCCGCGGCTGTCGGCGGCAACAACGTCTGCCCCCGTCAGCATCGAATTGCCGGATTGCGAGTATAATGCCTTTGCAAAGCCCGTGACCGAATGCGCGAGGGCGCTGGATTTCCTGTCAAAACACGGGATCAGCTACGCCAAGGTCGACGGCAAGGCCGTCGCTGTCAACATCGGCACGGCGCGATTGACGGGTTTCAGTTCCAACGCCTGGACAGCGGCGCTGGTTGCCGCCGGTTATCCCGACAAGGCCGATCCCGCGTTGATGAGCGACTGGAAGATCATCCTCGCCATCGCCGTTATGGTCGGCCTGTCGGCGATGACCTATGGTCAGGTCGCGGCAATCATGGTCGAACTGTTTCCGGCGCGCATCCGCTACACATCGATGTCGATCCCCTATCACATCGGCACGGGCTATTTCGGCGGCTTTCTGCCGGTGATTTCGCAGACTATCGTTGTGCAATCCGGCAATGTGTTTTCGGGGCTCTGGTATACGTTCGGGGTGGTCTTGATGGCGATGATCGTCTGCGTCATCTGGCTGCCCGAAACCAAGGATCGCGATATCACGCTGTAACCCTGCCGCACCGAAACAAGGGAGTTTTACCATGGCCGGGCCATTGTCAGGCATCAGGATCATCGATCTGTCGCAGATCGTTTCCGGTCCCATGGCGGCGACCTTGCTTGCCGATCAGGGCGCCGATGTCATCAAGGTCGAAAGCCCCCATGGTGATCCGGTGCGCACTTTGGGGCCGGCAAAGGGCGATCTGTCGGCCATGTTCATCGCCGTCAATCGCGGCAAGCGCGGCATCTCGATCGACCTGAAAACGCCCGGCGGCCGCAGCATATTGGAAAAGCTGATAAAATCTGCCGATGTGCTGATCGATAATTTTCGCCCCGGCACCATGGCGCGCCTGGGTTTCGACTATGATCGCTGCGCGGCACTCAACCCCAGGCTGATCTATGCCGGCATCACCGGCTTTGGCAATTCTGGCCCCTATGCCAATATCCGCGTTTATGATCCCGTCGTGCAGGCGGTCAGCGGGATTGCCGCCACCCAGATCGATGGCGAAGGCCGGCCGCAACTGGTGCGCACGCTGATCGCTGACAAGGTGACGGCGCTGACCATGGCGCAGGCGATCACCGCGGCGCTGTTCTACCGCGAACGGAGTCGGGAGGCTCAGCGCGTCGATGTGGCGATGCTGGACGCCGCCATCGCCTTTAATTGGCCAGAGGGCATGTATAATCACAGTTTTGTCGATGATCCGCCGCCGGCGTTCCCCGAATATGGCGCGCTGACCCGGCTGTGGCGCTGTGCCGATGGCCAGGTGGCGATCGGCATGATGCAGGATGTCGAATTTGTCGCGCTGATGCGGGCGCTCGGCCGGGACGACCTCGCCGGCGATACGCGGCTGCGCAGCGTTGGCGGGCGGATGCGGCTGCAATCGGAATGGGCGCCGCAGGTCGCCGCTGAAATCGCCCGGCGAACCCGCGCCGAACTGATGGCCGGGTTCATTCGCGAAGGCGCTGTCGGCGGCCTTGTCAACAGCATCATCGAAGTGCCCGATGATCCACAGGTCAACCATAATGGCAGCATTATCAGCATCGATCATGGCGATGCTGGCGCGGTGCGCGGCAGCCGGCCGGCGGCGCTGTTCGGCAAATCATTGGCAGAGGCCGCGGGGCCTGCGCCGCATCTGGGCGAACATGGCCGGGAAATCCTGGCTGAACTTGGCTTTGACGCAGCCGCCATTGCCGGGTTTGTGGCGGACAAATCGCTGTTTGGCTGATAGGCGAACAAGCCCCGGCGACTGGCAATCGCCCCGTTTTGGGCGAATATGGGCTGGCCGACAACGGCAGGGCGCGGCATAATCAAATGGTTGGATTGATGCTGGCGGATCGCCACCCCATATGCTGTCTGTGCTTGTGGCCGGTTTGCCCGTCGGGATCCGGTATTGAACGATTGGACGCTGCGAATGACGATGAATATGGACATCCAGACCCTGCCGGTTTTGCCGCTGCGCGATATTGTGGTGTTTCCGCAAATGATCGTGCCGCTGTTCGTTGGCCGCGACAAATCCGT
>JBBRIC010000024.1:0-28868 GCA_038221665.1 Sphingomonadales bacterium | reverse complement strand
AGCCGGTTACCAGCAGCCGTTGCCCGGCGGTGTTCGAAGAAGAGCCTGAATTGCTGGCGGTGCTGATTGAAAATGCCGTGGCCGTGGGCGGTGCGGTACGCCGGCCGGGGGCATTTCCGGTTGCCGGCACGATCAGCGCCGGCGATCTTGCCGCAGTAGCCGAAGGCGTATTGACCTCGGCCAGCGCCATGACACTTGATGTGACGCGGCAGCTGAATGGCAATCTGGAACAGCAGCGGATCGCTGTCGATGGCTATCCGACGGCGCTGCCAGGCACCTTGTTGCGCGCCGGCGATGATATCCGCTTCAACGCTGCCCAGCCCCAGTTTGAAGCCGGCGGCGTGCTGATGTCTGGCGAGGTCAATCGTCCCGGGCTTTATTCGATCCGCAAGGGTGAAACCCTGTCGCAATTGATCGCCCGTGCTGGCGGCCTGTCACCGCTCGCTTATCCCTATGGTACGATTTTCACGCGCCGGTCGGTAAAGGAACTCCAGCAGGAAGGCCTGCGCCGGACCAGCCGGGAATTGACCACGTCATTGCTCGCGGTATCGGCACGCAAACAGGGTACCGGCGACGGTGTATTGGCAGCGCAGGGCCTGATCAATCAGCTTGCCTCGGTCGAAGCGCCGGGTCGCGTCGTTGTCGAAGCCGATCCGCTGGTGCTGGAACGCCGCCCCGACCTTGATACGGTGCTTGAAAGCGGCGATGCTGTCGTTATCCCCAAACGCCCCAATTTTGTCCTGGCCCTTGGCGATGTCGCCAACCCCGGCGCCTTGCAATTTTATCCCGAAAAAACAATCGGCGAATATGTGCGCGAAAGCGGCGGCGCCCAATCGACCGCCGACAAGGGCCGCATCTTTGTGGTCCTGCCCAATGGCGCCGCGCAACCTGTCGGTTCACGCGGCTGGGGCCGCAGCGGCGGTGCCACCATCCCGCCCGGTTCGACGATCATCGTGCCAAAGGATATCGACCCGCTGTTTGCGCTTGATGTGGCCCGGGATATTGCCCAGATTTTCGGTTCGGTGCTGACATCTGTGGCGACGCTGGCGATTTTGGCGACGAACTGAGGGGTGCTCGAGTTCCGGCGGATGCCGGCCCGGGCGACTGCGACACCGCCCGGGCCAATATCGTCAATCAGCGAATAATTTGCTCCACGCCCGCTTGGCGCGCGCCTGCCAATGGCCGCGGTGCCAGGCGTCCGATGCGAGCAATGGCATCACCGAGCCGGCTTCGGCAAAAACCATCTGTTCGATGCCGGTGTTGACCTTGCCCCAGCTTGCCGCTTCCTGCAGCGTCGATGACGAACAGGCACCATCGCGGACATCGGCGACAGTGATCTGCACGGCGTATTTATGGACCTGGACGTCATCGTGCCCGAGAATCTCGGCGCAGACGACGGTGTCCTGGATGAAATTCTTGGGTACGCCGCCGCCGATCATCAACAGCCCCGTGGTGCCGGCCTTGATCTTGATGTCGGTCAGTTCACGGAAATCGGCGATGGCATCGAGCACCATATAGGGCTGGCCTGCCTTGGCACGATCGACCTGATGCTTGACAAGACCAAAGCCCGCCGATGAATCGACAAATGCCGGACAGAAAATCGGCACATCATGCTCATAGGCCAGCTTGACGAGGCTGTTGTCCTTCTTGCCATGTTCAACCAGATATTTGCCCATTTCGCGGATGAAGGCGCGGCTGGAATAAGGTTTGGGCTCCAGGCTGTTGGCAATTTCGTAGATGATATGGTCGCAATCCTGCAGCTGTTCCTCATCGATATAGGTGTCATAGATCCGATCGATGAGCAGTGAGCGCAGCGTGTCATCATCGGGCACTTCCAGCGCCTGATAATGTTTATGGCCAAGCCCTTCAAAGAAATCCATGTCGACAATCGAGGCGCCGGTCGCAACGATACCGTCGATCATGTTGCTGCGCAGCAGTTCGGCATACAGATCCATGCAGCCGCCAGCGCTCGTTGATCCGGCGATAACAAGGAAAATCGTGCAATCGGGATCGGCCAGCATCTGGTTGTAAATGTCGGTGGCGCGGGCAAGGTCGCGCGACGTGAAGCTCATCTTGGCCATGCCCTCGATGATCGGGCGGGCATCAAAGCTTTTGATATCGATATGTTCAACGAGCGTCGATAGCAACTCGGCCTTGCGTTGGCGGTCGATTTGATCGGTCATGTCAGTGCCTCCAGTGGCGGTTCACTGGCCCGGCGCCCGAAAATGCAGGCACCGCCCGCGGCCAGAAGATTCCGGCGCCGAACGGGAAAATTGCCGTCCCGGGTGACCCCGGAACGGCCGTTACATCAATCAAGCCTCAGCGCTTGCGGAGCTGAATAACCTTGGACGGTGACTCTTCCGTGACACCATAGGCCGTGTCCATCGGTTCATCGCGGGCAATCACCGTCGCGCCGGCGGTAAAGCCATTGAAGCCGGTGCGCATTGCCGAGCCATAGGCGCCGAGCATGCCGATTTCGACATAGTCGCCAGCCTGGATATCGGCTGGCAGGTCGAATGGCCCCGCCATGAAATCCATGTCGTCGCAGGTCGGGCCATAAAAGCTGAAGCCGATGGTGCGGGCGCGTGAAGGTTGTTCGCGCACCAGTGCCACCGGAAACCGCCAATTGACATGCGCTGCATCGAACAAGGCGCCATAGGCGCCATCGTTGATGTACAGCACATCGTCCTTCCGGGCTTCGACGCGCACCAGCACACTGGCATATTCGGCCGAAAGCGCCCGGCCGGGTTCGCACCAGAGTTCGGCCGAATAGCTGATCGGCAGCGCTTCATAGGTGCGGCTGATGACTTCGAAATAGGCATCGAGCGCCGTTGGCTCCATGCCCGGATAGATGGACGGGAAACCACCGCCGACATCGACGACATCGACAGTGACGCCAGCGCCGACGATTGCTGCGCGCACTTGCGCCAGCGCATCGCTATAGGCCTGCGGGCTCATCGCCTGCGAACCGACATGGAAGCAGATGCCCAGCGCATCGGCGACCTGGCGGGTTGCCAGCAACAACGGTGCAGCCTCATCGGCGGCAATGCCGAATTTGGACGCAAGGCTGAGTTTTGAATGCGCCGACGAAACCCGCAGCCGCACGCACAACGTCAGGTCCGTTGCGCCATTGGTGGCCGCCACGATCTTGTCGAGCTCGGGCATCGAATCGAGGCTGAAAGTGCGCACACCATGGTCGCGATAGGCCTCGGCAATGGCTTCCTCGCCCTTGATCGGGTGCATGAAGCACAGGGTCGCCGTGGGCAGTAGGCCACGTACCAGCCGCACCTCGGCAATCGAGGCCACGTCGAAATGCGTGATACCGGCATCCCACAACGCGCGGATCAGATCCGGCGAAGGATTGGCCTTGACCGCATACATCGACGTACCCGGAAATTTCTCAATGAAATAACGGGCAGCGCGATGCGCGGCATGGGGGCGAACCAGAGTTACGGGTTGTGTCGGCCTGGTGCCGAGCGCTACCCGCAGCGCGTTATGATCTTCGTGCAATTCAAGGGACCTCCGGGGGTGAGCAAAGTTGCCGGAAAAGGCCGGCACCAAAGCTGCCTTGCGGTGGAAGTCCCATGGGGCAGCGGAGCGCGTGTCTAGGGTCAGCACGGGTGCATGTAAAGAAGTTTTTTGTTACAGTCGAAACACGTGTTTTCCGTTGCCCTTTCAAAGGCTTGTCACTAGGATCACAGTAACCGGAAAAGGCCATATTTCAATGACTTCCCCCGTCACATATGACGAAATTGTGACAGCGGCCGGGCGTATTGCCGGCGTGGCCATCAGGACGCCGTTGCTGACATCGGCGGCGCTGGATGCAGCAACCGGGGCGCGTATTTTCCTCAAACCCGAAAATTTGCAGCGTACGGGGTCGTTCAAATTTCGCGGTGCCTATAATCGGTTGTCGGCGATTCGAACCGAGGATCGCGCCGGCGGGGTGGTTGCCTATTCGTCCGGCAATCACGCGCAGGGCGTCGCGCTCGCCGCCCGGCTGCTGGGCATGCCAGCCGCGATCATCATGCCGCACGATGCGCCGGCGCTGAAGGTTGAACGCACACGCGCCGATGGCGCCGAAGTGATATTTTACGATCGGCTGACCGAAAGGCGAGAAGTCATTGGCGAAATGCTGGCAGCCAAGCGCCGCGCCATCATCGTGCCGCCGTTCGATGACCGGCACGTCATCGCGGGGCAGGGGACGGCCGGGCTGGAGGCAGCACACGACCTTGCCGCTATCGGACTGACCGCCGATCTGGCGCTCGCCTGTTGCGGCGGTGGCGGCCTCGCCAGCGGCTTCAGTGTCGGTGCCTGCCTGCCGGTCATCGCTGTCGAGCCTGAAAATTGGGACGATGTGACCCGCAGCCTTGCCGGCGGCACAATTGTGCCGGTCAGCAATCCGCAACCGACGCGCTGCGACGCTTTACAGACGCTGCGCATGTCCGAATTGACCTTTGCGACACTGCGCGCCAATGCCGCCACGGCAATGACGGTCAGTGAAATCGAGGCAGCGCGCGCCGTCGCCTTTGCCTTTCGGGAATTGAAACTTGTTGTCGAACCCGGCGGCGCCGTGGCGCTGGCGGCGGCGCTGTCGGGACGCGCCGATCTCGTCGGCAAGACCGTGGTGGTGATCCTGTCGGGTGGTAATGTCGAACCGGCGGTGTTCGCTGCCTGCCTTGCCGAAGCCCGATAACGCCTATCGCGTCCGCAACGGCACGATCAGGTCGGGTGGGAACACCTTGGCCTGTATGACCTTGAAACGCGGTTGATTGCGGATCGAATCGAGGAAGGGGTCAAAGACGATGGTCGCAAGCCCCGGATCGCGGGCCGCCCAGGCAGATTCGAGCGCGTCGAGTGCCGCCGGCGTTTCGCCTCGCGACGCGAAAACCTCGGCGAACTGGTAGTAAATCTGGCCATTGTCGCGTTTGCGCAGCGCCACCAGCGCCGCATTCGAAGCAGCGGGATTGCCGGCGCGGGCTTCCAGGATGGCCGACGTGTAATGATGCCGGAAATCGGGCTTTACATCCGGCAGCAAGTTTCGCGCCGCAACAAACTCATTGTTCATCATCAAGGCTCTGATCAGCAATATCGGACCGATACCGCCATTTGACAAGGAATAGGCGTGACGAATGACAAAAAGCGCTTCCCGATAACGGCGCGCGTAGAGCAGGGCATAGGTCAGACTGCCATAAGCATTGGAATCGAGCGGATCGAGTATGATTGCGCGCCGCACGATTTCGACCCCGCGTATGGGATCAAAATTTGCGAGGTCCCCGCCGGCCCTGCGCACCACCCGGGCATCGCCGGGTGCCAGTGCCAGCGCCTGGTTGAGTTCCGCCAGGGCACCGCGCATATCGAGGCTGCGGATTTTTTGCCGCGACAAGGCACTATGCGTTTCGCCCAGATTGGGACCGAGTGCGACTGCACGGCGCACCGCCACTTCGCCTTCGTTGCGCAAGCGAAAATATTCCGCCGCATCGGGCGCGAGCGTCGACAGGCCGCGCAACAGTTCGAATTTTACAGCAAAAGCTTCGGCATAGTCGGGATCGAGGGCGATGGCGGCGTTGACGAGCGCCAACCGCGCGCGCAGGCCAGCTTCGCTGTTATCCCCTGATTCGAGTGTGGCAACTTTCAACAGCAATTCCTGTGCCGCCGGGTTTCTGGTGCCGCCGACGGTGATTGCCCCGACCCTGGCGCCAAGCCTTGCGCTCAGCGCCGCGACGACGCTGGTAGCGATGCTGGTCTGGATGGCGAGGACATCGCCGGTTGGCCGGTCATAGCTTTGCGACCAGCGCTCGACGCCGGTCTTGCCTTCCACTAGCTGCGCGCCGATCCGCACTGTCGACGCTGAACGCCGGACGCTGCCGGTGACCACATTGGCAACCCCCAGCGTTGTCGCCACTTCAGCCATGTCGGTCGCATCGCGGAATTTTTCGGAACTGACCCGGCCAATGACCTTCAACCCTGGAATCTGCGCCATCGCGGTGCGCAATTCCTCGGCGATGCCGTCGGAAAAGAAGGCCTGGCCCGGATCGCCCGACAGATTTGCAAAAGGCAATACGGCAACGCTGGCGGTGCCATCATCGCCGGCACTGCCACCCCACAGCCGCCACGCGCCGAAACCGCTGGCGGCGAGGACCGCCGCGCCTGCCGTTCCAGCGATCAGCCAGCGACGGCTGGGGCCGCTGCTGGCGCTGGCGGTCGGGGCTGGCATTTCCGCCGGTGGCGCCGCTGCGCTGGCCATTTTTCGAGCGGCACTGGCCAGTGCTGCAAATCGCGGGTCTGCGCCGCGGCCCTTCCAGCCCGAAAGATCGATCGCCTGCAATTGCCGGAAGCCAAGCGGCGGGGTCGTAGCGTCGATCTGCACTGGCAACAGCCGGCCGCGATCGCGGCCGGCGCCGGCTTCATCAAGGACCCAGTTCGAAGCGACCGACGCCTCGGACCAGATGACGATCACGACATCGGCGGCATATAATTCCCGCTCGATATCGGCGGCAAAGCTGGCACCGGCTTCGATCGCGGTATCCCACCAGACATCGAACCCTGCTGTCTTCAGCGCATCGGCTATTTTGGCAACCCGCGGCCGGTCAAGCCTTGCATAGGACAGGAAGATGCTGGTCGCGAGGGGGGTTACCATCTGCGCCCCCCGTCAAAGCAGCGGCGTTGCAAACCGGTGCGTCAGGGGCAATTCATCCTGCACCGGGCCGGGATCCTCGCCAAACCATTCCGCCACCGCCGCCTTCCCGGCGCTGCCGATGTGCAGCCCCATCTTGGTGCGGCGCCACAGCACATCAGCGGCGGTCGTTGCCCATTCATGGTCGCGATAATGCGCCAGTTCGGCCTCGAACATGCCGCCGATATTGGCGCCCAGCCCGGTTGCCAACAGCGGCTCCAGCGCCGTGCCAAGCGTCATCGCCAGCCGCTTTATGATGCGCGGGTCATAATCGGCGTTGGCGGCGATCAAATTGGTCAGCCAGCGTTTGAAGGCATCCTGCCCGGTTTCGCCGTCGAGCTTTTCAACATTGCCGCCGGGCAGCGCGGCTGTTGCCGTCCAGCGTTTCGTTTGCGGCGCGATGCGTTTCAGCACGTCCTCCGCCAGCACCCGATAGGTGGTGATCTTGCCGCCAACGACCGTCATGGCGGGGACGCCCGCATGTTCAACGAGCCGGTAGTCGCGCGTTGTCTCGCGGTCACCCTTGCCGGCTTCAAGGATCAGGGGCCGAACGCCTGCATAGCGATGGATGACGTCGGCGCGGGTCAAGGGCTTGGCCAGATAGCGGTTGGCGGCGTCGATCAGATAATCGGTTTCGGCATCGGTGATGGCGGCGGCTTCGGGCGCATCGATGTCGCGCTCGGTAGTGCCGATCAGCGAAAAATCCCGCTCATAGGGGATGACAAAGATGATGCGGCCATCGGGCTGTTGCAACATGAAGGCGTCGCGCCCCAGATGAACGCGTTTTGTGACGATGTGCGATCCCTGCACCAGCCGCAGCGCCGGGGCGTCGTTGCGCCCAAGCACCGTTCGCGCCACCTCTGCGGCCCAGGGCCCGGCGGCGTTGATGATGCGTTTGGCGCTCAGGCTGCTGCCATCGGACAGGCTGGCGGTCCACAGGCTGCCGTCATATTCGGCGCGGCTGACACGCGTGCGCGGCTGCACCAGCGCGCCACGGGATGCCGCATCCTGCAGATTGGCGACGACCAGCCGGGCATCATCGACCCAGCCGTCCCAATAGCGAAAGCCTGTTGCATAACGCGCCGCCAGCGCCCGGCCGGCACGGTCATTACGCAAATCGATGCGCTGTGACCCCGGCACAATCCTGCGGCGGGCGAGATTGTCATAGAGGAACAGCCCGGCGCGCAGCATCCAGTCCGGCCGTTGTTCGGGGGCCGATGGCAGGATGAAACTTTGCGGCCAGCTGATGTGCGGCGCGATATCGAGCAGCACTTCGCGTTCGGCCAGCGCCTTTCTGACAAGGCCAAAGGCATAGAATTCGAGATAGCGCAGCCCGCCATGGATCAGCTTTGTCGAAGCGCTGGACGTGGCGCCGCCGATGTCGCCAGCCTCGATGACCGCGACCGACAGGCCGCGCCCGGCAGCATCACGCGCGATGCCGGCGCCATTGATGCCGCCGCCAATGATCAAAAGGTCGAAAGCCAGGGCTGGGTCAGCGTTCATATCTACAGGTTTACCTAGTGGCCAAGAGGCGTTTAGGGAAGGTAGCATGACTGCAGATTTGCTCCTTGTGCTCGACGCCGGCACGACATCGACCCGCGCGATCGCATTTGATCAATCGGGCGCGATCATCGCCAGCGCCGGCCGGCCCCTGACCCAGCATTACCCCCAAAGCGGCTGGGTCGAACATGACGCCGGCGAAATCTGGCGGCTGTCGCGCGATTGCCTGATCGCGGTGGCGGACAAGGTCGGCGCGCCGCGCATCGCTGCCATCGGCATCACCAACCAGCGTGAAACCGTGGTTTTCTGGGACCGGATCACAGGCGAACCGATCGCGCCCGCCATCGTCTGGCAGGATCGGCGGACGGCTTTGATCTGCGCCGACCTAAAGGCTGCGGGCCATGAGGTGATGGTGCAGGCCACAACCGGGCTGCTGCTCGATCCTTATTTTTCCGCCACCAAAATCCGCTGGGCGCTGGACAATTGGCCGCAGGTCGCCGCGGCCGAAGCAGCCGGCAAATTGTTGGTCGGGACGGTTGAAAGCTGGCTGATCTGGAAACTGACAGCGGGCGCGCGGCATATCAGCGATGCGACGAACGCCGCGCGAACCTTGCTGATGAACCTGTCGACCTGCCAATGGGATGACCGGCTGCTGGCGCTGTTCGGCGTGCCGGCGGCGATCCTGCCCGAAATCACCAATTGCGCCGGGGCCCTCGCGACGACGGCGCTGCTGGGCGGGGATACGCCGATCACTGGCGTTGCCGGCGATCAACAGGCTGCGGCAATTGGCCAGGCCTGTCTGCAACCGGGCATGTTGAAGGCGACCTATGGCACCGGCTGTTTCCTGCTCGCCCATGCCGGGGCAACGCTGCCAAGATCCGCGCACCGGCTGCTGTCGACTGTCGCCTGGCGGCTGGATGGGGGCGCCGCCTATGCGCTGGAAGGCGCGATCTTTACCGCCGGCGCCGCTGTTCAATGGCTCCGCGATGGCCTTGGCATCATCGAAAACAGCGCCGAAACGCAGGGGCTGGCGCAAAGCGTCCCCGATAGCGGCGGGGTGGTATTCGTGCCGGCGCTCGCCGGCATGGGGGCGCCGCACTGGCGGCCCGAAGCGCGTGGCACCATCACCGGCCTGTCGGGCGGCACCCGCCGCGCCCATATCGTTCGCGCGACGCTGGAGGCGATTGGGAACCAGACTGCCGATCTGGTAGATGCGCTGACGGCCGATGGCGTTGCGGCTGGCACGTTGCGCGTCGATGGCGGTATGGTCGCCAACGACTGGCTGTGCCAGGATCTTGCCGACAGCCTTGGGCTTGTGGTTGAACGGCCGCGCGTCATCGAAACAACGGCGCTGGGCGCTGCGATGCTGGCCGGGGTCGGGGTCGGGCTGTTTGCGAACCTTGCCGAGGCTGCGGGCGCGATGGCAGCGACAGATCGCAGCTTTGTGCCAAATCTGGACGATGCGGCACGCGCCACCAGGCGAACAGCATGGGCGCGTGCCGTCCGACAGACGCTGCAAGATTGATCCACGATATGTCGGAAACATATCTGGAACGGCGTCCAATGGCCGATCGACGCGCAAGCTGGCGGCTGGCGGCATGACTCCTGTGTCGATGCTTGCCGGATTGTCCGTCGCGGCGGCACTGGCGCTGATGGCGACTGCTATCTGGCTGCTGCGCCAGCCGGGCGGCAACCGCACCAAGGCCGGTCTGATGCTGATTGCCGGCCTGGTGATCCTGTTCAACGCCTGGATCAATTCGCTGCCGCTGCCGGCTGCGACATGAACACCCTAGGATATTAGCGCGTTTGCGGGCGCCGGTGCGGTTGCTACGATGGCGCTTGCCAATCGCTAGGGGTGGGAAAATGCAGCGGATGATGATGAAGGCCGGAATGCTCGCTGCCGTCGGCGGCGTGCTGGTGGCAGCGATGCCGGTTGTGACCGGAAAGGTCGATGCCCGGCGTCTGACAGCCGCCGCGTCGGAACCCGGCAATTGGTTGACCCATGGCGGCACCTATGCCGAACAGCGGTTTGCCAATCTCGATCAGATCAATGCCGGCAATGTCGGGCAGCTTGGCCTCGCCTGGTTCCATGACCTTGATACCAATCGCGGGCAGGAGGCGACGCCTTTGATCGTCGATGGCATCATGTACACGACGACGGCCTGGTCAAAAGTCATCGCGCTGAACGCTGTCACAGGCAAGAAACTCTGGTCGTTCGACCCCGAAGTGGCAAAGGATCGCGGCCATGCGGCCTGCTGCGACGTCGTCAATCGCGGTGTCGCGGCCTGGAATGGCATGGTCTTTGTCGGGGCGCTGGATGGCCGGTTGATCGCTCTCGATGCCGCAACCGGAAAGCCGAGATGGTCGACACAGACGTTCGATGCGGGGCAACCCTATACAATTACAGGGGCACCGCGGGTGGTGAAGGGCAAGGTCATCATCGGCAATGGCGGCGCCGAACTTGGCGTGCGCGGCTTTGTCACCGCCTATGATGCCGAAACCGGCAAAAAACTCTGGCGTTTTTATACTGTTCCCGGTGATCCCGCCAAAGGCCCCGATGGCGAAGCCTCGGACCCGGTGCTGAAGGCCAAGGCCGGTGAGACCTGGTTCGGCAAATATTGGACGGCCGGCGGCGGCGGCACCGTCTGGGACGCGATTGTCTATGATCAGGAACTCGATCAGCTTTACATCGGAGTCGGCAACGGCAGCCCCTGGAACCACCAGATCCGATCCGAAGGCAAGGGTGACAATCTGTTCCTGTCCTCCGTGGTCGCGCTTGACCCCGATACCGGTAAATATCTCTGGCATTATCAGGGAACACCTGGTGAAAGCTGGGATTTCACCCAGACCCAGCCGATCATGCTGGCAACGCTGAACATCGCAGGCCAACCGCGCAAGGTGCTGATGCAGGCGCCTAAAAACGGTTTTTTCTATGTCATCGATCGCCAGTCCGGCAAATTGATTTCGGCCAGGAATTTTGTGCCGCAAACCTGGGCAACGGGCGTCGACATGGCTACCGGCCGTCCCATCGAAGTCCCCGAGGCGCGGTATAAAAACGCCGCCTTTATCGTCGCGCCTTCAGCCCTTGGTGCTCATAATTGGCACCCGATGTCGTTCAGCCCCAAAACCGGCCTCGTCTATCTGCCGGCGCAGGAAGTGCCGCTGCAATATTCGACCGACGCGTCTTACACCCACAAGCAAGGCGCCTGGAATATCGCTATCAATGCGCTGGCGCTGGCGCCGCCCAATGACCCCGGCACGACCAAGGCCATTCGGGCGATCCTGAAAGGACAATTGCTGGCCTGGGACCCTGTCAAGCAAAAGGAAGTCTGGCGGGTGCAATATGATGGCCCCTGGAATGGCGGCACACTGGCAACTGCTGGTAATCTGGTGTTTCAGGGCAATGCGCGGGGCAAGTTCCAGGCTTTCGATGCCACCACCGGCAAGACGCTTTGGGGTTTTGATGCGCAGACCGGTGTTATCGCAGGGCCGGTCAGTTTCAAGGTCGGCGATACGCAATATGTCGCCGTCATGGCCGGCTATGGTGGCGCCTATCCGCTGTCATCGGGCTTTAATGATGGCCCTGAACGCATTGCTCCCAATGGCAGAGTTCTGGTTTTCAAACTTGGGGGCACGGCAAAGCTGCCCAAAATGGCGCCCATCTCGCTGCCGCCGGCCAACCCGCCCAAGGATATTTTCACGCCGCAGCAGATTGCCGCCGGTGGCGGGGTGTATGAAGGCAATTGCGGCATCTGTCATGGTGCTGGCGCACGCGCCATCGGCATCCTGCCCGACCTGCGGCGATCGGGGGCGCTGACCGATGCCGGGCAATGGCAGGCAATCGTCCATGACGGCGTATTGAAAGAAAACGGCATGGTCGCCTTTGGCCAATGGTTTTCAAAGGACCAGCTGGAGGCTGTGCGCGCCTATGTCGGTGTCCAGGCCAAATATCTGGCCAGCACGGAAACCGCCGGGGGAAAATAGTCTCTTGGCAACAGGCGGTTGTGTTCAAAACAGGCGGGCGATCGCAGCGACTGCCGCTGTAAATCGCTGTTCCCAATCGCCGCCGATCAAAACCGGCGTGATGCCGCGCCGGGCCAGTTCGTCGACGATGATCGCCTGAAATTGCGCCCGTTGCCCGCCACCGAACTGGCGGGTGCCATCGTCGATCCAGACGGTGTCTGGAGCGAACAACAGGTAAAGACTGGCGCTGGCCGGGATATTCGACAGGTCCGGGTCACGGCGCTGGCCAAGCATGTGTGCCCAGGCGCTGGTCATGACGATATCGGTGTCTTCGATCATCAGCGCAGGCTTGGCCGCCAGCAGCGCCGTGCGCCGCTCGATATGGCCATGGGCAATCGCGCGCAAGGCGGCGGGGGTGAAATCCAGCCCATGGGTTTCAGCCCATTCCCGGCCATATTCAGGCATCACGACCGCGCCGAAATGCGCTGCCAACCGATTGGCCAACGTCGATTTTCCGGTGCTTTCAACGCCGGTCAGGCAGATGCGCAGAGTCATTTCGGAATGACAGGCGCGGCACGGCGCCATTGATCCCAGCCCCAGGCGGCGATGCAGAGGAATATTGCGTACAATGCCGCGGTCGCCAACAGGCCCTGCGACGCATAGAGCCAGACCGACAGCAGGTTGACGGCGATCCAGCCCGGCCAGCTTTCGACATTGCGGCGGTTGGTCAGGATCTGGGCGACCATGCTGCCGCTGGCATTGGCGGCATCCCACCAGGGCGCTGCGGCATTGGTCCAATGGCTCATGCCAAAGCCCAGCCCTGCGATCCCGCAGCCAAGCCCGGCCAGCGCCAGCAGCCGGCCCTGTGACGACAGGCTGCGCACGGCGACCGGTTGATCGGCATGGTTCTGCCGCCGCCACGACAGCCAGCCATGCAATTGGGCACCGAGAAAGAAGATTTGCAAGGCTGCGGCACTGTACAGCCGCGCCTCGAAAAACACGCCGAAGTACAGGCAGACCATGACGGCGCCAAAGCCAAAATTCCAGATCGAGCGCCGCGCGACGAGGACGATGTTGACGAGGCCAAAGCCGGCGGCAGCGAGTTCAATCGGTGACATGCGTCTGCCCGGCCATCAAAAAAAACCCTCCGCGTCGGATAACGCGGAGGGCGCAATAATCAAAAATCGCTGGATCAGAAGCGATAGCGGACAAGGCCGCCATAGGTGCGCGGCTGGCTGGGAAGGCCTTGCAGCGAGCCAGCTTGCGCCACGCCCGGGAACAGGGTGGTGATATATTGCGAATCGGCCAGATTGCGGCCCCAGGCGGTGACTTCAAAGCCATGGCCGAGTGCCAGCGTGATCGACGCGTTGAGCGACTGTTCTTCACGCTTGAAGGTCAGACCCTGGGCAATCAGCACCGGGCTGCTGCCGAAATAATCGACATGGAATGTCGCGCGCATCGTTTCGGTAATGTTATTCGAATAGGTCGCCCCGATCGAATAGGCGAATTCTGGGATGCCCGCTGGCTTTTGACCGGTCAGATCGGTCGGGACCGTGGAGAATGTCCCCGGCTGCAGGAAGGTACCGCCGGTAAATTTGTCAAATTTGGGATCGAGATAAGTCAGGTTTGCAGTCACGGAGAGGTTTTTGATCGGCGATATCGTTGCATCGAGCTCGATACCCTTTGTCGATTGTTCTTCGGCATTGCCGAGAACGAAACCGGTTCCGGTGAAGATGTTGCTCTGGAAGCCCTTCAACGATTGCTTGAAAATCGCGAGGTTGACGGCAAAGCCATCGAACTGGCCCTTCAAGCCGAATTCATAGACGGTGGAATTTTCAGGATCGGCGTAGCGCGTACCGGCCGTCAGATTGTTGAGCGCAAGGCCGGCTGTGCGGATGGCCGATGGGGCCGGTGCCGGCGACTGTGCCGGCGAGCCCGGAATGAATTGCGACGGGAACGGGCGGCTGTCGATCGACAGGTTGAAGGACGATGCCTTGAACCCGGTCGCATAGGTTGCATAGGTGCTGATGTTGGAATTGAACTTGTAGGCCGCCCGCAGCGTGTAGGTGAATTTGCTGTCGCTGGTCTTGCCGCTCTCAACTGCGTTCGGAATGTTGAGGAATGGCGGAATGAATTGCAGCCCGCGCAGCCCGAGGAAAGGGTTGAATGAAGGATTGGTCGCCAGCGTTGCCGGCACCCCGGCATTCACGCCGGCGCGCACAAGATCAAGGCCTGAAAAGACGTCGGTCGAGACGTTGTTGGAAATGACGTCTTTTTTATCATGGGTGTAATTGCCGCCAGCCGTGAAGACGAGGCCATCCAGCGGTTCAAAATCAAGCTGGCCAAAGATCGAATAGGCTTCGTTCTTGTAATTATATTTTTCGAAGCGGCCCTGGCCGCGTGCGCCAAAAGTCCCGGCCGGTGTACCCGGCAGCAGGGCGCGCAGCGTTGGTTCGAGGTTTGAATAGGCGCCACCGCTCAAAGCGTTGGCATAATTCTTGAAATCCCGTCCAAATAGCAGATTGGCATCGATATCGATTTTTTCATTGAAGTAAAAACCACCGATCAGGAAATTCAGCGGGCCTTCGAACGACGAGGTCAGCCGCAGTTCCTGCGTATAGGTGTCGATCTTGGTATGGCCTTCATTGTTACCGATCAGATCGGCACTGGTGAAATCCGAATCCTGGTTGGTATCGGCCTTGACCCGGCGATAGGCAGAGATGCTGGTCAGCGCCAGCGTGTCATTGACGTTCCAGTCGATCTGGCCCGAAATGCCGTAATTTTCGATTTTATTGCTGGTCGGGAGATTGCTTGCCGACAAATAGGAGAAAGGCTGGTTGCTGATAATCCGGCCGCCGATAGCGCGCACGGCGTTGCCGGTGGGTCCATCGACGATATTGGCGGTAATGCAGCAATTTTCGTTGATCTTGTCATAGTCCGCGATCAGGCGGATTTTCAAATCGTCGCTTGGCTTGAACAGCAACGACCCGCGGATGCCGTAGCGATCGCGCTCGTTTACCTTTTGATTAAGGGCGACGTCATACCCATAGCCGTCACGCTTGTTATAATTGCCATCGAGGCTGAAGGCGATCGTGTCGCTGAGCGGTCCCGTTACGCCGCCTTTGGCAATAATGGCGTTGAAATTGCCATAGCTGAATTCGGCATTGCCACCGAACTTGAATTTGGGTTCGGAAGTGACGACCGAGATGATCCCGGCCGAAGCATTCTTGCCGAACAATGTCGACTGCGGGCCACGCAGCACTTCGACGCGCTCGAGATTGGGCAGATCGCCGATCTGGGCTGCGGAGCGCGAACGATAGACACCATCGATGAAAACGCCGACCGAAGGCTCGATACCGGCATTGTTGGCGCCATTACCAAAGCCGCGAATGATGAAGTTCGTGTTGGCCGAACTTTGCAACTGGTTGACGCGCAACGATGGCACCAGCGTTTGCAGATCCTTCAGATCGCGGACCTGTGATTGTTCGATCGCTGCCCGTGACGTCACCGAAACCGAAATCGGCGTGTCCTGCAGGGTTGCGGTGCGTTTTGATGCCGTGACGATGATGATATTGTCGTCAGCCGCGGTGTCGGCACCGGCTGCCGCATTTGCCTGGGCAAGGGCCATTGTCGGCATCAGGGCGATTGCCGCGATGGAAGCGAGCAGCAGCGATTTTAACGGGGTATGCGTGGTTGGCATTGTAAACCTTCCCAAGGAAATTGTAAAAACACTTGTCGCAGTGCATCCGCGATCAATTGTTGCCAGACCCTGTTGAAAACAACAGCAGCCAGGCACCAAAACGCCCTCGCACGCTTTGACAGGGCTGACAACATATCTGCAACATGGCTTGATGCTCTTGTGGCGAGTGCGACTTGTGCGCAACACTCTATGGATAGTGAACAGGATGACGATGCCGGATTGGGTGATGAAAACAGCGCGGCTGACGGTGCGGCCGATCTGCCTTGCCGATGCCGATGCCTATCACCGCATTCGCGGCCAGATGCCCTATGACCCGCAATCGCGCAGCCTTGATGAAAGCCGGGCCTTGATTGCCGCGATGGTGACACGGCCGGCGATCGATGCGCAAGGCTGGGGCCAGTTCGCCATCATCGAGCATGGCGGGCTTTTCATCGGCGACCTCGGCGTCAATTTCGATACGCCGCGCGCCGATCAGGCCGAATTCGGCTTTGCGCTCGATCCGGCGTGGCGCCAACAGGGCCTTGGGCGGGAAGCGGCCGGCGCCATCGTCGATCGTTTGTTTGCCAGTGGCAGGGTGCGGCTGACGGCGTTGACCGATGCGCGCAATATCGCTGCCCAACGCCTGCTTGCCGGGCTCCGGTTCAGGCTGGAAGGCCGATTTGTCAAAAGCTGGCAGGACGGCGGCGTCTGGTATGATGAACTGGGCTATGCCCGGCTGGCCGATGAGTGACGCGCCCGGCCTCGATGCTGTTGCGGCCGTATTCGCGCGCCTTGGCATCCCTGTTGCCATTGACCAGCTGACGGCCCTTTCCGGTGGTGCTGCGTCGGCGACCTATGCCGTTGCTGCGCAGCGCGGCGGTGTATCCTGGCCGTTGATCCTGCAATGTGCTGCTGCCGGCGAAGCGCCAGCAAGTGCCTTGCGCAAGGCAGATCAGGCCAGGCTGCAGATGCTGGCGGGCGCGCATGGCATTCCGGTGGCGGGGGTCATTGCCGTGCTGGAACCGGGCGATGGTCTTGGCGAAGGTTTCATCATGGATCGCATCGCCGGTGAAGCGCTGGCACCCAGATGGTTGAAACAGCCGCAATTTGCAGCGGCGCGGGCCCGGATGACCGAACAATGCGCGACGATATTGGCGCGACTGCACGCCATACCGCTGGTGGCCGTCACTGATCTGACGTTGCCAACCGGCAGCATCGATGCGGCGCGACAGCGGATGTTCGAGCATTATTGCAGTTTCAAGGTCAATTCGCCGGTGTTCGACCTGGCCTTTGCCTGGGTGGCCGAACGTTGCGGCGATGCGGCGCCATCGGCCATCGTCCATGGCGATTTTCGCAGCGGCAATTTCATCGTCGATGAAACCGGGCTTGTCGCAGTGCTTGATTGGGAACTGGCGCATCTGGGGGAGGGGGCCGAAGACCTTGGCTGGCTGTGCGTCAACGCCTGGCGCTTTGGCCTGTGGCAAAATCCCGTCGGCGGTTTTGGCCAGCGCGATGCCTTGTACGCCGCCTATGCCGCCGCCGGGGGCCAGCGCATCGATCGCGCCAGGGCGCATATGTGGGAGGTTTGGGGGACGCTGCGCTGGGGGCTTTCGTGCCTGCAACTGGCGCATGATCATGTTTCGGGCCGGGTCAGATCGGTGGAGCGCGCCGCCATCGGACGCCGGGTTTCAGAGGTAGAGCTAGACCTTCTGCATCTGATCAAATTTGGGGATATCTGATGACAGAGCAGATCGAAGCCCATGAACTGGTGGCGGCCGTGGCGGATTTCCTCGCGGGCATCGAGGGCCAGCTGGAAGGACGCGAGGCCTTTCATGCAAAGGTCGCCGTCAATGCGCTGGCCATTGCCGTGCGCGAGATGCAGCAATCGCCGCGCGCGGCCGAGATGGCGGCGCTGGCGGGATATCTGGGGCATGATGCCGGCCTTGATGCGCTGCGTGCCGAACTTTGCGGCCGGCTCCGAAATGGCCAGTTGACGCCGGAAACGCCCGGTCTGACGGCCGCGCTGCTGGCGGCGACCATGGCGAAAGTGGCCGTTGATAATCCGCGCTACACGACTTTTCAGCGCCTGAAATCATGATGAGCAGACGCGCGATCCTTGCAGGGCTGGCTGGTGCCGTCGGCAATACCGGATTTGCCGCGGGCGCCAAGCCGGTTGCACCACCGCCATTCCCCGCCCGGGTCGGTCACGGGCGTCTGGGTGCCACTGCCATCGGGATCCGCCTGGCGCCGGAATGGCAAGGGATGGTGCCGGTTCCGGGCGGCCGCGCCTATGTCCGGGTGAATGGCAATCTCAAGGCCAGGCGCTTGCCCATCATTTTCATCCATGGCGGGCCGGGCAGCGCGCATTGGGGGTGGCTGAACGCAACCGCGCTGGCCGATGACCGGGCGGTGATCCTTTATGACCAGCTCGATACCGGCCGGTCCGACACGCCCGATGATCTGGCGAACTGGGTGGTACCGCGGTTCGTCGCGGAACTGGAGGCGATCCGCAACGAGCTCGGCATCAACCGCTGGCATGTGCTTGGCGCGAGCTGGGGCGGCACGGTGGCGCTGGAATATGGCGGGACCCGGCCGCCGGCGCTGGCCAGCCTGATCCTCCAATCCCCCTTGGTATCGACGCGGCTGTGGCTCCGCGATGCGGCGCGATTAAAGGCCGCCATGCCTGCCGCCGTGCGCGACCGGCTCGATCGCTGCGATACGCCGGGTGCGCTGACCAGGGCGCAATGCGATGCCGCAACCGAAGCTTTTTATGATCGCCATGTGCGCCTTGCCGCGACGCCACCGGCGATCGCGGCCTATGCCAACGCGCTGCCGCGGCGCTTTGCCGATGGCGTATATAATTACATGTGGGGCCGCGCCGAATTCACCGCGACGGGTACGCTCAAAACCTATGAAGGGCGGCCGCTGCTGGCGCGGCTGGATGCAAGGCGGACCCTGTTTGTGGCTGGCGAGCATGACGAAGCCATCCCTGCCACCATCGCCGGATTTGCCAGCACAGTGCCCGGCGGCGCCCGGTTTGCAATGGTTCCCGATGCGGCCCACAGCATCATGAATGACAATCCTGAATATTATCTGGCGTTGCTGCGACCCTGGCTGGCAGCGCATGATGCATAGGATGGGCAGGAGACCCGCTCGGGTCCTCGTACAATTACTGTCAATGTAAGGAGGATCGACCATGCCCGATATCGATCGAACGATCGACCCCAGCGCCGATCAGGTGCGGACACTGCGCGACACTGGCCGCGAAGGGCCGATCGTCATGCTCAACCTGCTGAAATTCAAGGCGGTGGCAACCTATCCCGCCGCTGCCGGTGAGCCGCCGTGCTCCGGGGCGCAAGCCTATGCCCGCTACCAGCATGGCTTCACCGTGACGGTCGGCGCGACCAGCCAGGCCGAGATATTGTACGAAGGGCCTGTCGAACAGATTTTCATCGGCATGGCCGGAACCGCCGAGACAGATTGGGACCAGGCCTTGATCGTGCGCTACCCGACGCGACAGCATTTTCTCGCGATGATGGCGGATGCGGCCTATAAAAAACTGCTGGTGCATCGTTATGCCGGTCTTCGGCGAACGATTTTGCTGCAATGCGGGCTCGTTGCGGACAATGGCTGACGGGGCATGACATTCAGCCGTTCATGACTTAATACGGCCTTGATTTGCCCGCCAAGGCATAGCCACAACTACCGCCACAGGGAATTTTATGGCCGCCCGCCCGATTGCCCCCCGACCGCTTTCACCGCATCTGACCATTTGGAAATGGCAGGTGCATGCGATTGTCTCGATCCTTCACCGCATCACCGGCAATGCGCTGGCGCTCGGCGCGGTGCTGCTGTTTCTATGGTGGCTGGTCGCGGCCGCGTCTGGCCCGGAAGCCTATCAGACATTCACGGGCGTGGCTTCGGGCGGCTTTGGCAAGTTGATCGCTTTTGGCATTAGCTGGTTGTTTTTTCAGCATCTTTGTTCAGGCATCCGGCATCTGGTGATGGACACGGGCCAGGGCTTTGGGTTGGGCATCAGCCGCGGCACGGCATTGGCGACGCTGGTCGTTTCGATCAGCCTGACGATCCTGTTGTGGGTCACGATATTTTTCTACAAAGGGCTTTGAATGGGCGCCGGAACTGAACTTGGCCGGGTGCGTGGCCTTGGCGCCGCAAAAGACGGGGTGCACCATTGGTGGCTGCAACGCGTAACGGCGATCGGCAATGTTGTGCTGCTGCTCTGGTTCGTTTTTTCGCTCGTGCGGCTGCCGTCGCTCGATTATTCGAGCGTTTTGCTCTGGCTGCGACAGCCTGTCGCTGCGGTGCCGATGCTGTTGCTCATCGTTTCGGTTTTCTGGCATTTCCGGTTGGGAGTGCAGGTGATGATAGAAGATTATGTCCATGGCAGTACGCGCGTCATCGCCATGCTGGCGCTTAATTTCTATGTCCTTGCTGGCGCCGCCGTGGCGTTGTTCGCGGTCATGAAAATCGCGCTTGGAGCCGCATAATGGCTGAAACCTATCAGATTATCGATCATGTCTATGACGCCGTCGTCGTCGGGGCCGGCGGCTCGGGCCTCCGTGCCGCGATGGGGATTGCCGAGGCCGGCCTCAAAACCGCCTGCATAACCAAGGTTTTCCCGACGCGCAGCCATACTGTCGCGGCACAGGGCGGGATCGCGGCCAGCCTTGGCAACATGGGGCCGGATCACTGGACCTGGCACAAGTAGGACACGGTCAAGGGCTCGGATTGGCTGGGCGATCAGGATGCCATCGAATATCTCTGCCGCGAAGCGCCGGCCGCTGTCTATGAACTCGAACATTTCGGCGTGCCGTTCAGCCGTACCGAGGCAGGGCAGATTTATCAGCGGCCGTTTGGCGGCATGATGCAGAATATGGGGGCAGGGCCGCCGGCCCAGCGGACCTGTGCCGCAGCGGATCGCACCGGCCATGCGATGCTGCATGCGCTGTATCAACAGAGCCTCAAGCACGCGACGGACTTTTACATCGAATATTTCGCCATCGATCTCATCATGGTCGATGGCGAATGCCGTGGAGTCATCGCCATCAACATGGACGATGGCAGCATCCACCGCTTTCGCAGCCACAAGACCGTGCTGGCCACCGGTGGCTATGGTCGCTGCTATTTTACGGCGACCAGCGCCCATAGCTGCACCGGTGACGGCGGCGGCATGGCCCTGCGCGCCGGGGTGCCGATGCAGGACATGGAATTCGTGCAGTTCCACCCGACCGGCATCTATGGCGCCGGTGTGCTGATTACCGAAGGTGCCCGCGGCGAAGGTGGCTATTTGACCAATTCCGCCGGCGAACGCTTCATGGAACGCTATGCGCCTAGCGCCAAGGACCTTGCCTCCCGCGATGTCGTCAGCCGTTCAATGGCGATGGAAATCCGCGAAGGCCGCGGCGTTGGCCCCAACAAGGACCATATTCATCTGAACCTCAACCATATCGATCCGGCGGTGCTCCACGAGCGCCTGCCTGGCATTTCGGAAACCGCCAAGGTTTTTGCCGGCGTCGATGTGACCCGCGAACCGATCCCGACCGCACCGACCGTGCATTATACGATGGGCGGCATCCCGACGAACTATTGGGGCGAAGTCGTCACCCTGCGCGATGGCAACCCCGATGCGGTAGTGCCGGGGCTTTACGCAGTGGGCGAGGCGGCGTGCGTGTCGGTCCATGGGGCCAATCGGCTGGGATCGAACAGCCTCATCGACCTGGTTGTTTTCGGCCGCGCCACGGCACAGCATATCGGCAAGAATCTGGCGGCCGATACCAAGCATGCGCCCGTATCGCAGGCGGCGGATGATTTCGCCATCGGGCGACTGGACGGTTTCCGCCATGCCAAGGGTGGTTCCCCGACCAGCGAAATCCGGCTGGCGATGCAGCAGACGATGCAGTCCGATGCGGCGGTGTTTCGGTCGTCCGACAGCCTTGCCGATGGCGTGCGCAAGATCGATGCCGTTTATCAACGCATGGCCGATGTCAGCATTACAGACCGGTCGTTGATCTTCAATACCGACCTTATCGAAACGCTGGAGCTTGACAACATGATCGGCCAGGCCGTGCTGACCATGCACATGGCCGAGGCTCGCCACGAAAGCCGCGGCGCACACATGCACGAAGATTTCCCCAAACGTGATGACGCAGCGTGGATGAAGCATTCATTGGGCTGGTTCCGCGACGGCGCCGTGACGCTCGATTCAAGGCCGGTGCACGCCTATACGCTGACCGACGAGATCGAGTATATCAAGCCGAAGGCGCGGGTATATTGAGCCGATCGGTTGGATGGTTCGACGTCGTGATTGCAGGCATTCTTAAAGTGGCCGCTGTATTCAGCTGGTTCTGCCACCACATTCTGAACAGCCATTGGAGTAGCAAGCCATACTTCTGATGGGGTAATTCCCGAACATTGTCAGACCTGGAAATCATATTATTTGGGAATTATCCCCTTGCGTCACGTACGTGTCAAGCCACTGGTTTCCGCATGACATATATCACCGCTTCGCGCTCTCTCATTTCTGGAATCGGCTCGGCTCTCATTTCTAAACCGACAGCGTTCGCCGCATGTTGGAATAAAGTGAAAGGTTGGTTATCGGGCGATGCGTCAAGGCTTTTGACGCCCAAGCCGAGTCCGGTGGGGTGTTCGATTAACTGGACGTGTCCATTAGGCATCCCTCCGTTAGTCGGGTATATATTGACTCCGCACGAAGCCAAAAAGTTTTGGATTTCCAGTGCGAATGATTCAGATTCGGCGTCAGCGACAGAAGAAACTCTTAAAGTCGGCTTTGGGTCGGTTTGGAACAACGGGGATTTTAGTAAAGGAGTCAGCGCTTCAGCTTGGGGCTTAGTGAGGCGGCGCATTTCCTGCGCTTTGTGTAATCGCTCGTTTACACGTGCCACTTCGGCTTTAGCCTCCTCAGCGCGAGCGTTGGCTTCCGCCGACCGTGTATCAGCATCAAGGATACGCAAATCAGCATCTGCCTTGGTGAGGGCAGCGATTCTATCGCTAGTGACTGTGAGCGCGGCACCCGCTACCAGCGCTATCGCGCCTGAACCAACACCCACCCAAAAAGCGATTGCTGCGAGTCCTTCAAGCGCTGGAATTGACCCCCACATATTGCCCCCTACCAATTTCGATTTGCTATTTGGCATGGCGGGCTTTTGCACTATTGTTGTGCTTGTGGCAATTTGGCTTTGCATTTGGAGACTTAGACGATGGAGATCGGTGATGGCCAACAATCCCAATAATAGCTTTGATCGCTTGCTAGACGCCATGATCCACGGGGAACCGCCATCTAGCGCGAGAAAGAAACCATCAGCCGATCAAGCATCATGTGCGGCAGATGACGCATGTTATGGCGATACTCAAACTCCGCCAGATACTTCGGAAGATGCTTCGGGCTAACATGGATATGAGTTCCGTTGATCCCGCGCTTGAGAGCCGCCCAAAAGCCTTCCATGGCGTTCACCGTCGCGCCGGTCGGGCCGACATATTGCCCTGCGCCATGGTTGACGGTCATGTGAACGTGACCGCGAAGTCCAAGGCCATTGTAGCTCTTGAGTTCATCCGAATGAACCTGACCGCCCGGAAGAACATTGGCGTTGATGATCGGCTTGAGCGTGGCGCCACGGACGTTCGGGACAACTTGCGTCACTACATCGCCATCCCGCTCGATCATGCCGAGAACGAGCGTTTTGCCGGGAGCGCCGCGACCGCGCTTCCCGCCTTTGCTGACGCCGCCGATGTAGGTTTCGTCAACCTCAACGATTGTGCCGAAACCGCCGATTGGCGAATTGCCGTCAACCTCGCCCATGTACTTCCTGATCTCGTGGCACATGCGCCAAGCGGTCTTATAGGTCACACCAAGCTGGCGCTCGACTTCCTTAGCCGCGACACCGTTCCGCGTCGTCGTGAACATGAAGATCACATAGAACCAGTCGCGCAACGGGGTGCGGGTGCGCTCGAAAGGCGTTCCGGCCATCGGGGCAACCTGCGCGCCGCAATACTCGCAGGAATAAACCTTGCGGCTCACGACACGGTAAAAATGAGAGTTGCGACCGCACTTGGCGCAGTCGTGACGGTCGCCAAAACGCGAGCGCATCAGGTGATCCAAGCAACTATCCTCGGTCGGAAACTGAGCCAGAAAGTCGCGGAGTTTGGGGGCCTTGGTTTTCATACATATTGTATGCCACGGCTAGCTACGTGACGCAAGGGGATAATCGCCTATTATTTTCGTGCTGCCGGTAGGCTGCCCGGTGGCAATATGTCAGTTGAGACAGCGATCACTTGCCCCTATGCACAGGGTCGCAGGTACAACACGGAAGCGCATTCATGGCTGAATTCTCCCTCCCCGCAAACAGCAAGATTTCCAGCGTCGGTAAACGCTATGCGGCGCCGGCAGGGGCGACCAACACCCGCGCCTTCAAAATCTATCGCTGGAATCCCGACGATGGCGCCAACCCTCGCTACGACAGCTATGAACTCGATCTGGACACGACCGGCCCGATGGTTCTGGATGCGCTGATCAAGATCAAGTCCGAGGTCGATTCAACGCTGACCTTCCGGCGGTCCTGTCGGGAAGGCATTTGCGGGTCATGTTCGATGAATATCGATGGCACCAACACGCTGGCCTGCACCAAGGCGATAGCCGATGTGGCGGGCGAAATACGCATCACGCCGCTGCCGCACATGGAGGTCGTCAAGGATCTGGTGCCGGATTTCAAGCATTTCTATGCCCAATATACTTCGATCAAACCATGGCTGCAGACGGTCACGCCAACGCCTTCGGGCAAGGAACGCATTCAATCGGTTGGCGAACGCGCCAAGCTCGACGGGCTGTATGAATGCATCCTCTGCGCCTGCTGCTCGACGGCGTGCCCGAGTTACTGGTGGAACAGTGACAAGTTCCTGGGGCCGGCCATCCTCCTCCAGGCCTATCGCTGGCTGGCCGACAGCCTCGATGAAATGAACGGGGCAAGGCTCGACGCGCTGGAGGATCCGTTCCGGCTTTATCGCTGCCACACCATCATGAACTGTTCCAACGTCTGCCCAAAGGGCTTGAACCCGGCCAAGGCGATCGCCGAGATCAAGCTGATGATGGTCGAACGCGCCGGCTAGCGTTCGTTCCGGCGGCACGCTTTTTGGCCTCGCGACGCAAGGCTTGCCCCCGTCGCAACGCCGCACTATCCAATTGCCATGGCACGCGAATTGATCACCATGGGCGAGCACGCCGGCTGGACCCGCTGGCGACGCGATCCCGATGGGCGCTTTGCCTCGCTGCTCGGCGATTTCTTCTTTCGCCAGGCCGACGCCGGCGATGTGCATTGCCGCATGGAAACGGATCGCAGACATTCCAACGGCCTTGGCTATCTGCACGGCGGTTTCATCATGTCGTTCATCGATATGGCGATGTTTGCCTTTATCTATCGCCAGCTTGAAAATAATGCGGCCGTAACGCTTGGCTGTGCGACCGATTTCCTGTCGGCGGGTATTGTCGGCAAGCCCATCGAAGCGGCGGGTGAAATCCTGAAGGAAACTGGCAAGATGCTGTTTGTGCGCGGGCTGGTGACACAGGATGGGGTCAACCTGGCCAGTTTTAACGGCACGATGCGCAAAATCGCCCGCCCGGCCCGCAGTGAAGCCGATGGCCGGGGTGAACGCCCGGCTTCGACCCAGGTCGACTGACACGCATGGCAGGGGTGCGCGCCGCCTATGACGCGCTGCTGGCGGCGGGCGAATTGCGGGTGGACCCGGCACAGGCAGCGGTAGCCGATCAATTGCAGGCGCTGGCAGAAGCGCTTGAAATTCCCATCGATAAACCGGGATTTCTGGACCGTTTGCTGGGCGGTGTCGATCCGGCGCCGGTGCCTGGCCTTTATATCTGGGGCGGTGTCGGGCGCGGCAAATCCATGTTGATGGATTTGTTTTTCGGCAGCGTCGATGTCTTGCCAAAACGCCGGGTGCATTTTCATGAATTCATGCTCGAAATGCACGCAGCGATCCATGCCGCCCGTGAGGCATCGGCTGAAGACCCGATCCCGCGCGTTGCAGCCTGGCTGGCCGGGCGAGCGCGGCTGCTGGCGTTTGACGAAATGCAGGTGAAGGATGTCGCCGATGCCGCGATCCTGTCCCGGCTGTTTGCGGCGCTGTTCGCTGCCGGCGTGACCATTGTCGCGACCAGCAATCGTGTGCCGGAGGATTTGTACAAGGATGGGCTGAACCGGCCCCTGTTCCTGCCTTTCATCGCGCTGATCCGGGAAAAATGCGCTGTCGTCGCGCTTGATGGCCCGACCGATTACCGGCTGGCGCGGATGGCGGGTGCTGCGACCTGGCATGTTCCCAATGGCGCGACGGCGACAGCGGCGCTTTCGGAAATTTTTTTCCGGCTGACGGATTATCCGGTGGAGGATCGATCCCGCGTGCCGACAGAAACACTGGCTGTGCCGGGCGGCCGAACCTTGTTTGTGCCAAAATCACTGAAAGGCGTTGCGGTTTTTTCGTTTGCGCGACTGTGCCGGCAGGCGCTGGGCGCCGCCGATTATCTGGCAGTCGCGCGACGTTTTCATACCATATTCCTGGTCGGTATTCCGGTATTGGGGCCCGAAAATCGCAACGAGGCAGCGCGTTTTGTAACGCTGATCGATGCATTGTACGAGCATAAGGTCAAGCTGCTGGCCTCGGCGGATGCCGAACCGGCGGGCCTGTATCCAGAGGGCGATGGCCGGTTCGAATTTGATCGGACGGTATCGCGGCTGATGGAGATGCGATCGAACGCATATCTGGCGCTCGGGCATTGCTGAACCGATCAGGGTCAGCGTTTGCGCCGTTGCGCCTTCTTGGTAACCATCTTATCCCGCAACACGATCCACCATCGATTCAATCGCAACAAAGGAAACTCCCATGGCTCGCAACAAAATTGCGCTGATCGGCGCCGGCAACATCGGTGGCACGCTGGCGCATCTGGCCGCGGCCAAGGCCTTGGGCGATGTCGTGCTGTTCGATGTCGTCGAGGGCGTGCCGCAGGGCAAGGCGCTCGATCTGTCGCAGTGCGGCCCGGTCGAAGGCTTTGATGTCAATTTGAAGGGCAGCAACGACTATGCCGATATCGCCGGCGCCGATGTGATCATCGTGACGGCCGGTATAGCGCGCAAGCCGGGGATGAGCCGCGACGATCTGCTCGGCATCAATCTGAAGGTGATGAAGGCGGTGGGCGAGGGCATCAAGGCCAATGCGCCCGGCGCGTTCGTCATCTGCATCACCAATCCCCTTGATGCCATGGTCTGGGCGCTGCGCGAATTTTCGCAGCTGCCGCACCACATGGTCGTCGGCATGGCCGGCGTGCTGGATAGCGCGCGCTTCCGGCATTTCCTGGCCGATGAATTCAAGGTTTCGGTCAAGGACGTGACGGCGTTCGTCCTTGGCGGCCATGGCGACACGATGGTGCCGGTGATCGAATATTCGACCGTCGCCGGCATCCCCATCCCGGCGCTGATCGAAATGGGCTGGACGACGAAGGAACGCATCGACGCGATTGTGGCGCGGACACGCAGCGGCGGCGGCGAGATCGTCGGGCTGCTTAAAACCGGCAGCGCCTATTACGCGCCCGCCACCAGCGGCATCGCGATGGCGGAGGCGTATCTGTATGACCAGAAGCGCGTCATCCCGGCAGCGGTGAACCTGACGGGGCAATATGGGGTGAATGACCTGTATGTCGGCGTGCCATGCGTGATCGGTGCGGGCGGGGTGGAGAAGGTGGTCGAGATCGCGTTGACAGCTGAGGCGCAAGCGAATTTCACTGTGTCGGTCGATGCGGTGAAGGAATTGCTGGTGGCGTGCAAGATGATCGATCCGTCGCTGGGTTAAAGCACTAGTCCCCTAATTTTGTGCCGCAGCGGTGTTTCAACAGGTACAACAACGCTCGTGCCTCTTGCGGTATGGACTGATCCACAGATTCTCTGGAAAATTGGATAAAAATACCGAATGTTCCGATATGAGAAAAAATTATCTTTTTTATATTGTCGTAGAAATGTGTTCCACTGACGAAAAAGGTTTCGCTATGTCCCGGATTAACATCAAAAGGAGGATCTTTTCCTGGCTTGCCACCGCCCCCGGTTTGAATAGCATATCGTTTCTTTAGATTTTTCGGCCCCCTTTGAAGCCATCCCACCTCCCATCCAAAGGAGTTGATGCGGACCGGGTTCAGTCCCATGTTAACAACGCTAAATGCTATCATCGTTATTGGGCCATTAATATCACCAGGTATTATCAGCCTTTCGCCAACGGTAAGCCTTATGTTTTCTTTTCGCTCGGAATGTACGATCCAAAGCGAAACGATCACGGCAGCGAGGGTGGCGACAGAACCTGCAATCTGTCCGATCGCTCCGATTTGGGTCCAATAAAGAGTTTGATCCATCACCCTTCCATAGCCTTCGAGCCGGCAAAATAAATTTCACGAGTATCGAGCAGCGGCCGTGATTGCAAATTTTGTTGTACCATTGCCAGCGGAGTTTGGTGCGGACGCCGTTCTTGGCTTAGACTTGACGTTTTGGTGTCAAATCGCACATAACCAGTGTAAGTGGAGACGGTGATGGCTAACCTTACGCTCTCGATTCCTGATCCTGATCTCGCCCTTGCCCGCAAGTTTGCTGCGGCGCGGGGGACGACGGTGAATGCAATCGTGCGGACATTGCTCAAACGTGAGATCGGCGGCATCACGCCCGATCAGCAGGAAGCCATTGACTGGATGATCGCGCGCAGCGAGGCCAATGCCGGACGCGGTGAGTCGCCGTTGCCGACCCGCGACGACACCTATGATCGCAAGATCAGCGGCCCGTTTTGAACTTCCTCGATACCAACGTGCTGCTTTATGCGGTGTCGTCGATGCCCAGAGACGAAACCAAGCGGCGCCGCGCAATCACGCTGATCGCCGGCGGTGACTATGCGACATCTGGTCAGGTTCACGCCGAATTCTTTTACAATGCCACCGTGAAGATAAAGCCGCCCATTACCCACGCCGAAGCGCTTGAATGG
>JBBRIC010000023.1:0-29448 GCA_038221665.1 Sphingomonadales bacterium | reverse complement strand
GACACGGCAGCCCATTCGGCCGGCCCGTTCGGTCATGCGAAGCGGTGGCCACTACCCGCCCCTGCGGCGAATTGCAAGCAATGCTTGCGGGGCGGTTGCGGAGACCGGACATTGCGCCGAAAGCGGACGGAACATTCAACGGCCACCAAAGGTTTTGATCGGCAATGGACCGTTCCCCGATCGAAATTCCCGCGCCGGTCGTTATCGATGAGCGATCGTGGTGGCGTCGATTTGGCTGGCAGCCTCTGGCGGCGTTGCTGATCCTTCTCGCCGGGCTTTATATCTATCAATATGTGACGCGCGGGGAATTCTGGCGCGGTCGTTTCGAACGCTATGTATCGGAACGGGCTGGCCGGCCGGTGCGCGTGGCCGGCGCATTCGAATTATATCTTGATCCGGATTTGCACTTTCGCGCCGATGGCATCAGCGTTGCCAACCCGGATTGGGCAAAATCCCCGACATTATTCAGCGCCCGATCCATCAACCTCGACATGAGCCTGTGGCGGCTGCTGCTGGGCGACCGGATCATTCGCAACCTCGCCATCGAAGGCGGTCGCATCGGGCTGGAACGCGATGGCCAGAGCCGCAACACCTGGACGTTTCCGGGCGAACAGCCATTGGAAATCCCGCTGATCGATCGGGCCATCATGGCCGACACAAGGTTGCAGTTCATCGACGCTGTGCGCCGCGCCCGCGTCGATCTGGTGTTTGGCGATGCTGTTGGCAGCGTTGCCGCCGACAAACGCCAGATGGCCGGGCCGCTGACATTCAAGGGTGGCGGCACCGCCTGGGGGGCGCCGTTTCGCCTGGAAGGGTCGTTGACGACTCCGGATGCGGCGGCATCGGGCGGGCAAGTCGGCCTCAATCTTGCGGCGCAGGTCGCTGATAGCGCGATAACCATGGTCGGCACCTTGCCGGGCGTAACCCGTTTCGACGGCGCCGATCTGCGCGTCACCGTCAAGGGGCGCAACCTCCAGTCTCCCGGCCGGCTGTTCGGCATCATCCTGCCGGCAACGCGGCCGTACAAACTCGCGGCAAATCTGACAAAACGCGACCGCGATTATTATTTCACCCGGATCAATGGCCATTTCGGCGATTCGGACCTGGCCGGGCAATTGCGGGTGACGGCGGCGGCCGATGTCAAAGACAAGTTGCGGATCAACGGCGTTCTATCGAGCCGCGTGCTCGATGTGCTCGATGTCGGGCCGTTCATCGGCTATTCGCCGGAACGCCTCGACGCCAAGGGTGCCAAGGGCGCCATCAGCATCGAGGCCGGGCGCCCGCGTATCTTGCCCGATGCGCCGCTGGCCATTGCCCAATTGCAGCTGTTCGACGCGCATATCGATTACACGGCCGTCAAGGTTCGCACCGGCAACGCCCCGATCGGCAATCTGAAGCTGGGTTTCTACCTCGAAAACGGCAAGCTCGACATGGATCCTTTGGCCTTTGACATCGCGACTGGCCGGCTCGACAGCATCATCCGCATCGATCCCGGCGTCACCCCGGTGCTGACCGACTATGACATAAGGCTCAGCCCCGTGCCGATCGGCAAATTGCTGACATCCTTCAAGGTCGAGGATAGCGGCACCACCGCCAAAATGCGGGCGCGTATCAAATTGCAGGGCCATGGCGATACGGTGCGCAAATCGCTGGGGTCTGCCGATGGCCGGATTGCGCTGGTGTTTCCGGCCGGGACATTGTGGCTGCGCAATATCGAATTGGCCAAGCTGGATCTCCAGAATTTTATCACGCATTTTCTTGGCAAGCGCCTCAAAAAACCCGCCGAAATTCGCTGCGGTGTGGTGGCTTTCAATGTAAAGAACGGCAAGGCTGTCGCCGATCCGATCCTGTTCGATACGACTCGCGCCAATTATCGTGGCCGTGGCGGTTTCGATTTTGCCGATGAATCGCTGGCGCTGTCGATCGAAGGCGATTCAAAGGAATTCAGCCTGTTTTCCGGCCAATCGCCGATCGGCATTTCAGGCTGGTTCGCGGCGCCGCGCATCAATCCCGTTTCAAAGGAGCTTCTGGCCCGCGCCGCCGCCGGCGTCGCGCTCGGCCTGGTTGGCACCCCGCTGGCGGCGATCCTCGCCTTTGTCGATGTCGGCAATGCGCCCGATAATGATTGCACGGCGATCCTCGCGGCAAAGCCCGACAGCCGGGCGGGCCGCATCGCCAACGCCAAGGCGAAAAGCTGACGCTCAGCCCGGCTCAGGCCCGGCCGGGGGTTGCGCTCAAATGCCCGACATCGATTCCCATGCCACCATAGGCCGCTGGCCAAAGCGCCTCGGGCGGCGTTGCAAACAGCAGCGTCGCATCGCCCGGCGCCAGCAGCCAGCCATGGCGGGTCATCTCCGCATCCAGCTGCCCCGCGCCCCAGCCAGTATAGCCAAGCGCCGCCAGCCACAGGCGCGGGCCCTTGCCGGCGGCAATGTCCTTCAACACATCAAGCGTCGAGGTCAGCGCCCAGCGGCCGGCGACGCCGATGGTGCTCTGGCCCTCATAATCCGGACAATGCAGCACAAAGCCGCGAGACGGTTCGACAGGGCCGCCGATCATCACCGGCACGGCTGCGGGCGTGTCGCCGGGATCGATATCCAGCTGCTGCATGAGGTCCCTGACGGTCAGTGATGAATGCGGCCGGTTGACCACCAGCCCCAGCGCGCCATCGTCGTCGTGCACGCACATGGCGATGACGGATTTTTCAAAACGCGGGTCGCCGATGCCGGGCATCGACAGCAGCAGCGCACCGACATGAAAGGGCGGCAAGGTCATGGCACCATAGTAACCAGCGTTTTTGCGCAAGCGAAGCGCTATCCGCTGCGGCATCACGCACGCTTGCCATGGCGCGGTGGGTGCTGGACGCTGCGTCGGGCAAAGGCTATCGCTGGCGGGATTTCAAACCCCGTCGAACAGGAGCCGTCAGATGACAATCAAGGTTGGCGACAAAATTCCTTCCGCAACGCTCGTCAAGGCAACGGATGCCGGCCCCGTGCCGATCAGCACCGATGAATTGTTCGGCGGGCGTACCGTTGCACTGTTCTCGGTTCCGGGTGCCTTCACGCCGACCTGTTCGGCCAAGCATCTGCCCGGTTTTGTCAATAATGCCGATGCGATCATGGGCCATGGTGTCGATGAAATCGTCTGCCTTTCGGTCAATGACGCCTTTGTCATGGAGGCCTGGGGCAAATCCGCCCATGCCGGTGAAAAGGTCACGATGCTCGCCGATGGCAGCGCCGATTTCACCAAATCACTCGGCCTTGAAATGGACGCCAGCCGGTTTGGCATGGGTGTGCGCGGCCAACGTTTTTCGATGCTGGTCAAGGACGGCGTCGTTACCCATTTGAACGTCGAAGATCCGGGCGCCTTTGCGGTGTCATCCGCCGAGCATCTGATGGGCTTGCTCGCCTGAACAAGCCCGAAGCCTTGATCGCGCCCGCCAAAAAGCGGGGACTTACCCGGCGTAACCTGTTGATCGCCGCCGGGACCGGGGCCGGCATTGCCATTGGCTGGGCCGTCTGGCCCCGGCAGCGCGCCATGCTCGCTGCCGGCGAAGGCGAACAGGCGCTCAACGCCTTTGTCAAAATCGGCGGCGATGGCCGGGTCATCGTCAGCGTGCCGCAGGCCGAGATGGGCCAGGGCATCTGGTCGGGCCTGGCGCAGCTTGTTGCCGATGAAATCGGCGCCGATTGGCGGGCGGTGAGTGTCGAACCCGCACCGCTGGGGCCGGATTACGCCAATCACGGCATGATTCTCGACCCGGCCGAGGCGATGCCAGCGGTCGTCCGGGGCATCGCCAAATGGGCCGGCGGCAAGCTGGTGGAAAATTTCAATTTCCAGATCACCGGCGGCAGCACCTCGGTTCGCGGCTTTGATCAACCGATGCGGCTGGCGGGCGCAGCGGCGCGTGAAATGCTGTGTCGGGCGGCGGCGCGGCAATGGGATGTCGATTGGCGGGATTGCGATACCGCCAATGGCTTTGTGACCTACAAGGCGCAGCGCCTCAGCTTTGGCGATGTAGCAAAGGCCGCAACGCTCGAGGATGTGCCGGCCAGGCCGCAGCTTCGCGCTGCACCTTTGCTGCGCGGTAAGCCATTGCTAAGGCTGGATATCCCTGCAAAGACCGATGGCAGCGCGCGTTTCGGCATCGATGTCAGGCTGCCGGGCATGGTTTATGCCGCCATCGCCCAGGGGCCAATCGGCGCGACGCGCAAAAGCCTTGATAAATCGCGATTGCCGGCCGGGGCCACACTGGTCGAAGGCCCGGATTTCATCGCGGTTGTCGCCGATGGCTGGTACGCCGCCAACGCCGCGCTGGCGGCGATCAAGGTCGATTATGCTCCGGCCGCAAAGCCCGCCGGGCCGTGGCAGGAGGCCGGCCTTGAATCCGCGCTCGATGCCGAAGGCGAGGAAGTCCGCAGCACGGGTGACATCGCCCCGGCGAGCGCCGCCGGATCGATTCTGGCCGAATACAGCCTGCCATTCCTCGCCCATGCCTGTCTTGAACCGATGACGGCGACGGCGCGCGTCGAAGCGGGCAAGGCCGAAATCTGGGCGCCAACCCAATCGGCAACACTGGCCAACTGGGCGGTGGCGCGGGCGCTGGCCCTCGAAGATGATGCCGTCACCATCTATCCAACGCTGATCGGCGGCGGTTTTGGCCGCAAGGTCGAAAAGGATGCCTGTGTGCAGGCTGCCCTGATCGCCAAGGCCGTTGGCAAGCCGGTTCAGCTGATCTGGAGCCGGGAGGAAGATTTCGGCCATGACATGTGGCGCCCGGCGGTGGCGGCACGGCTGCGCGGTTTGGCATCGCCCAATGGCATCATCGCCTGGGATTCGCGTATCGCCGTACCCGATGTCGGCAGCGGCTTCATCGCGCGCAATTTGCCGGCGATGGCCGGCAAGCCCAAGGCCGGCGCCGGGGCCATCGAAGGTTCGGTGCATTTTCCCTATGCCATGGCTGGCGTGCGGGTCGTGCATTGCCTTGGCGAATGTGCTGTGCCTCTGGGGTTCTGGCGCTCGGTTGGCCATAGTTTTTCTGGCTTCATCACCGAAAGCTTCATCGATGAACTGGCCGCTGCCGCCGGTGCCAATCCGGGGCAGTTCCGGCTCGCCATGCTGGCGGAAAAACCCCGCCACAACGCCGTGTTGCGCGCCGTGCTGCGCGCCGGCGGGCCGTTGGGGCTGGTGGCGCCGGGCGTTGGCCGCGGGGTGGCGCTGGTTGAAAGCTTTGGCAGTATCGTCGCGCAAATCGCCGAAGTCGAAATGCGCAAGGATGCGCCGCCGCGCGTCACCCGGGTTTGGGCCGCGGTCGATTGCGGCCGTGTCATCAACCCCGATTCCGTCAGGGCGCAGATCGAAAGCGGAATCAATTATGGCCTGTCGGCGGCGCTGCATGGCCGCGTCAGCTTTGTCGACGGCGAGGCGGTCGAACGCAATTTCGACAGCCATCCTATCCTGACCATGGCCGAAGCCCCGGCAATCGCCGTCACACTGATCCCATCGACCGAGGAACCGGGTGGCGTTGGCGAACCCGGCACGCCACCGATAGCGCCCGCCGTCGCCAATGCCATTTTTGCGGCCGGCGGCGGTCGCCGCCGCGATCTGCCGCTGCTGCGGACCTGAGCGGATTGATGACGAGCGTCATGCCCGTGCCACTGCCGCCGGCAAGCGTGCTGCCCGCCGGCCACCCGTCCGTCCGGGTCGGCCGGGTTGGTATATTGCTGGTCAATCTCGGGTCGCCCGATGCACCCGATGTGCGATCGGTAAAGCGTTTCCTGGCCGAATTCCTGTCGGACCCGCGCGTTGTCGAAATTCCGGGGTTTTTATGGAAACCCATTCTCAACCTTGTCATTCTGAACATCCGGCCGCGCACGACGGCGCAGAATTATGCCAAGGTCTGGACGCCCGAAGGCTCCCCGATCACCGCCTTCACCCGCCGGCAGGCCGCCGCCTTGCAGGGCAGTTTCGGGCCGACGGTGGTGGTTGATTGGGCCATGCGCTATGGTAGCCGGTCGATACCCGAACGTCTGGCGGCGCTGATGGCCGAAGGTTGCGATCGCATTGTCCTCGCACCATTATACCCGCAATATTCGGCCGCCACCAACGCGACGGTCGTCGACGCCGCCAATGCCGCCATCGCCGGCTGGCGCTGGCAGCCGGCGTTGCGCACCCTGCCGCCCTATTATGACAGCCCCGATCATATCGCGGCGCTGGCGCAAAGCGTTCGGGACAGCCTCGCCGGGCTGGATTTCGTCCCCGATCTGATCGTCACCAGCTTTCACGGCATGCCGCAGCGCACGCTCGACAAGGGCGATCCCTATCATTGTCAGTGCCAGAAAACCGGGCGTCTGCTGCAACAGGCCCTGGGGCTGCCGGTCCGCGTCACATTTCAATCGCGCTTTGGCCGGGCGGAATGGCTGCGCCCCTATACCGATGCCACGCTGGAGACGCTCGCCAGCGAAGGATTCCGCAAAATCGCTGTCGTCTGCCCCGGATTTTCGGCCGATTGCCTTGAAACCTTGGAAGAAGTCGCTCTTGAAGGCCGCGAGACGTTCCTTGAACATGGCGGCAGTCATTTTGCCTATCTGCCCTGCCTCAACGACAGTGAGCCGGGCATCATGATGTTGCGGGCTTTACTGGCGCGTGAACTTGCAGGCTGGGTGTAACCCCGGCTAGGCTGGGGCATGAGCGGACCGCACAACGCGGCCGCATGTTGGGGTTAGGATAGCTTATGGCTCGGGTAGCAATTGTCACCGGCGGCACGCGCGGTATCGGGGAAGCGATTTCGATCGCGTTGCAACAGGCAGGCGTGACCGTCGCTGCAAATTATGGCGGCGATGATGTGAAGGCCAAGGCTTTTACCGAACGCACCGGCATCGCCGCCTTTAAATGGAATGTCGGTGAGCATCAGGAATGTATCGATGGCGTCGCTGCGGTCGAGGCGGCACTTGGCCCTGTCGATATCCTTGTCAACAACGCCGGCATCACCCGCGACGCAACCTTGATGAAGATGAGCTTTGCGCAATGGGATGAAGTGCTGCGGGTCAATCTTGGCGGCTGTTTCAGCATGGCCAAGGCGGTTTTCCCGGGCATGCGCGGGCGCGGCTTTGGGCGTATCGTCAATATCGGCAGCATCAATGGCCAGGCCGGGCAGCTTGGCCAGGTGAATTATTCCGCTGCAAAATCGGGCGTCAATGGCTTTACCAAGGCACTGGCGCAAGAAGGCGCGCGTTTCGGCATCACCGTCAACGCGATAGCGCCCGGTTATATCGACACCGACATGGTAGCTGCCGTGCCGCCCGAAGTGCTGGAAAAAATCGTCGCCAAAATTCCCGTCGGCCGGCTTGGCCAGGCCAGTGAAATTGCCCGCGGCGTCGCCTTTCTGGTGGGCGAGGAAGCCGGGTTCATCACCGGCTCGACGCTCAGCATGAATGGTGGCCAGCATATGTATTGATGGGCGCAACGGTGGCTGCCAAACATTCGGTCACCATCGCCGGCCATGCCACATCGCTGACGCTGGAACCGATATTCTGGGAGGCCTTGCAAGCGGCGGCAGCCGAGCAGGCCAAGCCATTGGCGGCGCTGGTTGCCGAAATCGATGAAGCCCGCACCACCAATCTGAGCAGTGCCATCCGCGTCTGGCTGTTTGAACGCGCGCAGCAGCGCTGAACAAACGCGCTGCGGCGTCATATTTGATCGCACATCCTTGAATTCATCTTCCCGGGCTCGACCTGCGAAGACGAGCAGAGCCGATTGCCGTCAAGTCCAGAGCATCGTGCCGCTTTGCGAAGTCGGGTCCAGCCCGCTCTTCCACCCAGCCACCCAACGAGAGTATCCTATCTCGGTGGTTGGGTGGGGGAGCGGGCTGGACCCGACTTTCGGCACGATGCTCTAGGACGGCGACCCCAGGGTCAGGCGGTCAAGCGGGTGGAGGCCGGCGGCGTTCGGAACCCAGCCTTGCACACGACGCCCGACCAGCGCCCAGCGGATCGGCCGGAACAGGATAACGGCGGGCGGATCGCGATCATAAAGTGCGGCAAGTTCCGCAAGCGCCGGCGCAGAATCGTCACTGGTGGCGGCGCGGTCAAGAAGGGCATCGGCGGCAGGATTGCAGTAGAGCCGTGCCGCACAACGGAATGAGCCTAGCAGCGCGATGGTGTCGGGCACAACGAGGCTGGTTTCGACAAGCGCCAGATCATAATCGCCTTTTGCCAGCAAGCGTTTGAATTCCGCAACGGGCGCCACGCTGATGGCAAGCGTCACCCCAAGCGCAGCCCAGGTTTGCGCCATTGCATCGGCAAAATGGCGATGTTCGATGCCTTCGGGCAACAAGAGAGTCAGCTTCACCGGCAAGGGCGGCGAAGGCGCCACGCCGTCAGCGGCTGGCAGTGCTGGCACGCTATCGGGCATGGGGTTGTGCATCGGCGTCATGGCGGCAATGCCATAGCGCGCCAGCAGCGCCGGGCGGTCGATCGCGTCCGCCAACGCCCGGCGCAGGCCGGCATCGGCGAGCGCCGGGCGTCGCAAGTTGAAGCAATAGCCGTAAAAACCAAACAGCGGATCGATGCGCAGCGCTGCGACCGGTGCCCGCGCCCGCGCTTCGCCAAGCCCCGCAAGCCCGTCCCCGATCAGCACATCGGTATTGCCGGCCAGAAAATCACCGACGCCGCTCGCCGCATCCGTGCGGCCGGAAATCGCTATCCGTTTGATCTGGCTGCCCGCCTCCCCCTCGGCATCGCGGCGCTTGTACATGCGCTTGTCAGCGGCGCCGATGCCTTCCCAGACGGCCAGCGTCGATGTCGGCCGCGACACCGCGAGTTCGGGCGTTGCCAGCCATTCGAGCAGATGCGGCGATGGTCGATCGAGCCGCACTTCGACAACGCGCGCAATCGGCGCCAGCACACCGATGGCGCTGGCTGCTGCCTTGCCGGCCCCGGCGATGCCAGCGCCGAGCAGCAGCGGCTCGCGGCGCTGGGCGAGGCGGCGAAAGCTGCTGACAACATCCTTTGCAACCAGCGGCCGGCCATCGCGCCATTCCATGGGCTTCAGCCGCATGATGAGGCTGCGACCGGCATCGACGAACCGCCAGCTGGTCGCCAGCCCGGCGATCACCCGGCCGTTTTCATCGCGCGCCACAAGCGTTGGCTGGGTAAGTTCGGCGCCCAGCCGGCGCGCAATTCCGTTTGGCGCAGCAGCGTCGCCAACGACCATGACCTGCAATTCAGCACGGTCCCGATCGGTGCTGCCACAGGCCGCAAGGGCCAGCAGCAAGGCGATTCCCGGTGCCCGCATCATGGCTGGCGGCGAAATACATAGCCGCCGGCAACAGGTCCCCAGACTCGCAAACCCGCAGCATCGAAACCGCGATCCCAATTGGCGTAGGTGTCGGGCGTGATGACGGCGAGGGAGACCATGGTCGCGGCGCCCTTGTAACTGTTCCGGCAATTTTCGGTGGTGGCGGTGAAATGCCCGGTGGCGATGGGCGTGATGATATTGTGGCAGCCGGCGTCCCCCACATCGGCCAGCGTCGGCTGCGGCCCCGCATAGCCCTTGCGGCCAAGCCCGATGAACCGGGCCGGATCCTTGATGACATGATTGTCGCGGCGCAGCCGGCCGTCGGGCAATTGGACGATATGGCCGATGCGCTGAAAATAGGGCGCCGTGCGGGCGGCGTCCATGGTCATGCCGGGGCGACTGACGACCGATTGTTCCTGATACAGCCAGACGCCATCGGCGCTATCGGGCATGATCCGCGCAATGACGGCCTCTGCAAGGTCGTAACGCGCATCGCCACTGTGCTGCGCTGCTGTCGAAAACAGGCCAACCGATGTCGCTGCATAGGTTTCCAGCAGCGCATCGGCCGCCGTGGCAGGGCCGGCCAGCACCAGACAGATGACGAGCATTATCGATCGCATTGGAAAACTCCTTGGCCGGACAAACTTCATAGCGCGGCAGTCCCGTTCTAAACCAGAGCTTCCTTGCCGCGACGATTATGCGCCGGTAAGCCTGTTGTCATGACTGGCTCCACCGCCCCCGATATCGCCGCGCTTGTCGGCAACACCCCATTGTTGACGCTGAAAGCCCCCAGCCGCGAAACCGGCTGCCGCATTCTTGGCAAGGCGGAATTCCTCAATCCCGGTGGCAGCGTCAAGGATCGCGCCGCGCTGGCCATCATCGATGATGCCGAGGCACGCGGCAGCCTGTTGCCAGGCGGCACCATCGTTGAAGGCACAGCGGGCAATACCGGCATCGGCCTTGCGGTTATCGGCGGTGCGCGTGGCTATCGCACCATCATCGTCATGCCCGACACCCAGAGCCGCGAAAAACAGGACACGCTCCGGGCGCTGGGGGCCGATCTGGTGCTGGTCGCGGCGGCCGCCTATTCCAATCCGGCGCATTATATCCACACATCGCGGCGGCTTGCCGAAGACACTGAGGGCGCGGTCTGGGCCAACCAGTTTGACAATGTCGCCAATCGCATGGCCCATATCAAGACGACGGCACCCGAAATCTGGGCCCAGAGCGGCGGCAGTGTCGATGGCTTTACCTGCGCTGTCGGTACCGGCGGCACCTTGGCCGGCGTCGCGCTGGGCCTGCGCGCCGAAAAACCCGATGTGATGATCGCGCTGACCGATCCGGAAGGCGCCGCACTCTATCATTATTTCGCCGATGGCGAATTGCGCGGCAGCGGCAGCAGCGTCTCGGAAGGCATCGGCCAAAGCCGCATTACCGGCAATCTGGAAGGCTTGAGCGTCGATGCCCAATATTGCGTGCCGGATGCCGAGGGGATGGCCTGGGTCCGGCGGTTGAATGCCGAAGAAGGCCTTTGCCTGGGCCTGTCGTCGGGCATCAATGTGGCAGGCGCCGTGCGGCTCGCGCGCCAGATGGGCCCCGGCCACACTATTGTGACGATCCTTTGCGACAGTGGCCTGCGCTATCTGTCCACCCTCTACAACCCGGAATGGCTGGCGTTGAAAGGCCTGGATTAACCGATTCGGTCCCCGGCCATCGACATCGACGCCTGTCAACCTTATATCGATGACAACAGGGCGCCGCGATAAACGCCCGGCAAGGTCGCACAGGAACGCTATCCATGTCGCTGATGAAGCGTCGTTTCGGCAAAATCCAGCTTGCACCGGCGCGTCTGCCGCTGCTGAAGGGTGAACGCGTGCGGGTCGGTCTGACGGGTCTTGCAGCGGTATTTCTGCTCGTGCTGGCCGTCGCTGCCGGTGTCCGGCCAACACGGACCGTCGCCGGCACGCCCGGTGAGCCGCTTGCCGTGCTCGGCGTGGCGCCCGGCGCGGGTAATATCGCACCGCGCTGATCGGCCCGACTATGATCATGGCAATCCGCGATACAAATGCATTGCACACAGACTTGTCCACAGGCCTGCCGCACGCCAACTGCCGCGTCAGCTTCGCCGCTTTTACGCCATTCGCCCATGACAAAGTCGTTGATTTACCATTATGGACCATCAAATACCATTGAGGACCATTGAAACCCATGCTACCATCTATCCACATTGAGGGCGGTAACGTCACTGCGTGGACAGAATGGAACGTCGGACCGGGCTGAGCCGGTAACGTCAACCTTTTGAACCGCCGCCCTTTTTGCTGGGGCGAAGGTGTCGGTAGAACTATTCTTCAGCTCGGCGTTGAACGCTGTCGACGGCAAGAACCGCCTGTCGATTCCGGCTGACTATCGCAGCGTCATCGAAAATCGATCTAAAAATCGCCAGCTATTTCTCGCGCCTTCACGCTCGGCAACCTGCCTGATCGGTTATGACGAGCAGCAATTCGATCGGTTGCAAGCCGAACACGCCAGCCGCTATGGCGCTGAAATCAGCCGGGAACGCGCTGCCGATGCGCGGGCGACCTTTGGCGCCGTCACCAAATTCAGCATCGATGAGGCCGGCCGCATCGTACTGCCGCCGGCGTTGAAACGCACGGCCCGAATCGGTGCCTCGCTATGGTTCATCGGCGCCGGCCATTATTTCGAAGCCTGGGACCCCTATCGCTATCAGGCCGATGCCGATGCCGACCCCATTTTGGTTGAAATGCTGCGCTATGAACTCGAAGCCCGCGGCCTGCCGCTGGACGCCAGCGCATGACGACGCCGCATATTCCGGTGCTGCTGGCCGAAACGCTTGCCGCGCTGCGCCTCCAGCCGGGCGACATCTATGTCGATGCAACGCTTGGCGCCGGCGGCTATCTGCGTGCGGCGCGGGCCTTTGGCATCTCTCATGCCTATGGCTTTGATCGCGATCCCGCAGCGCTGGCGCTGAACGCCGATCTTGCCGATGCCAATGACGTAACGCTGATCCAGCGGCGTTTTTCCGACCTTGAGGCAGGACTTGGCGATGCGGGCGTCAGCGCCGCCGACGCCATCGCCTTTGATATCGGCGTGTCCTCGATGCAGATCGACCAGCCCGAACGCGGCTTTTCGTTTCAAGCGGACGGCCCGCTTGATATGCGGATGGGGGGCGATGGCATGACCGCCGCCGATTTCATCAACCATGCCAGCGAAGCCGAAATCGCCGATGTGCTGTTTCAACTGGGCGATGAACCCGGCGCGCGCCGAATCGCCCGGGCCATCGTCAACGACCGGCCATTGACGCGGACATCCGAACTGGCGCGGCTGGTGCGCTCGGTATTGGGCCCGCAACCGGGCGGCAAGGATGCGGCGACCCGCAGTTTTCAGGCGCTGCGCATCCATGTCAACGATGAACTCGGGCAACTGGATGCAGGGCTTGCTGCCGCCGAACGGTTGCTCGGCCCCGGTGGCCGACTGGCGGTAGTCAGCTTTCATTCCGCCGAAGATCGCCGGGTCAAGACGTTCCTGCGCGATCGGGCCGGCCAGGCGCCGGCCGGTTCGCGGCATCTGCCGGCGCTGCCGCAGGTGCACGCGCCCAGTTTTGAACGGCCGGCGCGCGCCGTCCGCCCCGGTGCTGCCGAAATCGCCGCCAATCCCCGCGCCCGTTCGGCAACGCTGCGCGCTGCCGTTCGCACCGCAGCACCCGCCTGGTCCGCTTCACAATCCAACCCGCAATCGAGGTCCATATGACGAAATATTGGGGATCGATCCTGGCCAGCCTTGTCACCCTCGCGGTGCTTGTGGGCTGTTATACCTTGAATTTGACCGTGTCGGCCGAACGCGCCTCGGTGGAACGGTTGAAATTGCAGCTGGTGGCCGATGCGCGCGCCATCCGCAATCTGGAGGCCGAAGTGCGCACCCGGGCGCGGTTGCCCGAGATGCAGCGCTGGAATGACGTGCTGCAGATGGCAGCGCCTGCCGCCGGCCAGTATCTGCGATCACCATTGCAACTGGCGGCCTATGGCGCGCCTGCCGAGGCACCGACCTTGCGCTATGCCGTTGTCGCGCCAGTGATCAACGCCGTACCGGTCGATAACAATGTGCGCATCGCCCTGGCGCAGGCAACGCCGCGTGAAGGCACGGCGGCCATCGTCAGCATCGCCTATGCGCCAAAGCCAAAATCGCTGGCGGCTGATCTGGATGTCAGCCTCGCCGCCGCATCGGCCATGGCGCCCGATGCCGCCGCCAGCGCACCGCAATAGACGCGATGGCCGGGCCCATCACGCTTGGCGCCAGCGCCATGCCGCCGCTGCGCATCGCCGGGCAAAGGCAGGCAGCACAGGCGGAGGCACGGCAACGTCTGGTCATATTGCTGCTGTTGTTCCTGACCGTGCCCGCCATCCTGTTGTTGCGGCTGATCGACCTCGCCGTCCTTGAGGCAACGCCGCCGACCAGCCGCAGTGCGATCAGCGCGGCACCCCCGCGTGCCGATATCCTCGATCGCAATGGCGTTGAGCTGGCCCGCACCTTCGAGGCCTATGCGATTTCGGTCGAGCCGCGCAAACTGGCCGGCGATCCACACCGGCTGGCCAGCGCCATCGCGGCGATTTTGACCGACAAGACCGCCGCCGAAATCTATGCCGAACTCACCCACAAGGGCCAGTTCCGCTATATTTCGCGGCGCGTGCTGCCGAGCGAAGCCAAGCGCATCAACGACCTTGGCGAACCCGCCATCTACCTGCGCCGCGAAGCCGAGCGGCTGTATCCCAATTTCAATCTTGCCGCGCATGTCATCGGCTATGCCGATGATCGCGGCAAAGGCGCCGTCGGCATCGAAAAACGCTTTGATGACCGGCTGGCAGGCGAAGCCGGGCGTGGAACCCCGCTGGTGCTCGCGCTCGATGTCCGCGTTCAACAGGCGCTGGAGCATGAATTGCGCGGGCTCTATCTCGACCAACGGGCCAAGGGTGCCGCCGGTGTCGTCATGGATGTGCAGACGGGCGAAATCATCGCGATGACGTCGTTGCCGGATTTCAACCCCAATGCGCCCGGCAAGACCGATGATGACAGCCGTTATAACAAGGTAACCTATGGCGGCTATGAACTCGGCTCGACCTTCAAGGCGTTGACCATCGCTTCGGGCCTCAACGCCGGCATCATTACCTCGATGACCAAGACTTTTGACGCCAGCCACCCGATCGACATTGCCGGTTTTCGTATCCATGACGATCATGCGCTCAACCGCTGGTTGACGGTGCCAGAAATCTTCATCCATTCATCCAACATCGGCACGGCGCGGATCGCTGTCGAAGTCGGCCGTGACCGCCAGCGCGCCATGCTCGAACAATTGGGCTTTTTCGCGCAGGTCGATGTTGAACTGCCCGAACGCGCCCGGCCGCAATATCCCGCCCTGTCGAACTGGGGCCAATTGGCGATGATGACGATTGCCTATGGCCATGGCATCACGGTATCGCCGCTGCACTTGGCCAATGCCTATGCAACGCTGGTCAATGGCGGAGTTTTTCGCAATCCGACGATGTTGAAGCGGGCGCCCGGCGATGTGCCGGCCGGTCGCAGGGTGTTCACCTCCGCCACCTCCGACACGATGCGTGCCCTTTTGCGGCTCGTCGTCACCAACGGGACCGGCCGCAAGGCCAATGCCGCCGGCTATCGTGTCGGCGGCAAGACCGGCACAGCCGAAAAGATCGTCAACGGGCGCTACCAGAAAGGCGCCAATGTCTCGACCTTTGCCGCGGTGTTTCCGATGGATGCGCCGCGCTATGTGATCGTTGCCATGGTCGATGATCCACGTGGCAGCAAGACCAGCTTTGGTTTCAAGACCGCCGGCATGGTGGTGGCACCCGCCATCGGCCGGCTGGTGCAACGCATCGGGCCGATCCTTGGCATAACCCCCGATGACAGCCGCGAGATCGATGTTTCGGGGCTGCTCGCCAGCGCCGATGATGCCCCAAAGGAATCGGGCGTGCCGCTGGGGGACTTGGTGGCCGGGGGGGGGCGGGCAAATGTCACCGGCTTTGCCCTTGATCACCGCAAGGTCGCGCCGGGGACGGTTTTTGGCGCCTTTGCCGGCGCGCGCGTCAATGGGGAGGATTTCATCCCCGCCGCAATCGCTGCCGGCGCCATCGCGGTTGTGACCAGCAGTGGTGTCGCCGTCGAGGGTGCCGTGGTGGTGCATGCCGACGAACCGCGGGCTGTGTTTGCGCGGCTGGCAGCGCGATTTTTCGGGCCTTTTCCAGCCGTGACCGTCGCCGTCACCGGCACCAATGGCAAAACCTCCACCGCCGAGTTGACCCGGCAATTATGGCACCAGGCCGGACATGTTGCCGCGAGCATCGGCACGCTCGGCGTGACGACCGCCCATGATCAGGTCGCAACCGGGCTGACCACCCCCGATGTCGTGACCTTTCTCGCGACCATGGCCGGGTTGCAACGCGAAGGCATCAGCCATGCGAGCTTTGAAGCCTCGAGCCATGGCCTTGATCAGTTCCGGACCGAAGGCCTGCCGGTCGCGGCAGCGGCGTTCACGAATTTGTCGCGCGATCATCTCGATTATCACGGCACGATGGCGGCCTATTTCGCCGCCAAGCTGCGCTTGTTCAGCGACGTCGTCGATGGCGATGGCGCGGTGGTGGTCTGGGCCGATGATGGGCAATGGTCGGCCGGCGTAATCGCAGCGGCGACGGCGCGTGGCCTGCGGCTGCTGACGGTTGGCCGCATGGGCGACACACTGAAGCTGGTATCGGCGACGCCAACGATGCTCGGCCAGACGCTGGTCATCAGTGCCGACGGCCAGGCATTCGAGGTCAAACTGCCGCTGATCGGTGCCTATCAGGCCGCCAATGCGCTGGTGGCGGCTGGTCTCGTCATTGCCACCGGCGGCGGCGTCGCTGCAACGCTCGGCAATCTGGCGCGCGTCCAGCCGGTGCGCGGCAGGCTGGAACGCGCCGTCATCGCCCGTTCCGGCGCTGCGGTCTATGTCGATTACGCCCATACGCCCGATGCGCTGGCGGCCGCGATTGCCGCGCTGCGCCCGCATCTGACCGGCCGCTTGCATCTGGTGTTCGGGGCCGGCGGCGACCGCGACACGGGCAAGCGCGCGCTGATGGGGGCGATTGCGGCGCGCGATGCCGACACGATCATCGTCACCGACGATAATCCGCGTTCCGAAGCGCCCGCCGCCATTCGCGCCGCCATCCTCGCCGCCATCGCCGGTGGCGCTATCGAAATAGCGGATCGCCGCAGCGCCATTGAAACCGCAATCGCCGCGGCCGGCGCCGGCGACATCGTGCTGATCGCCGGCAAGGGCCATGAACAGGGCCAGATCATCGGCGACCAGATTTTGCCGTTCGACGATGTCAGCGTCGCCAGGGCCGCTGCCGCATGACGCCGCTATGGACCGCAGCCGAGATTGCCGCCGCAACCGGCGGGCAGGTCCATGGCGATTTCAGCGCCAATGGCGTCAGTTTCGATAGCCGCGAAATCATCGGCGGCGAAGTGTTCGTCGCCATGCGCGGGGAAGCCTTGGACGGCCATGGCTTTGTGCCACAGGCCATCGCGCGCGGCGCGGCGGGGTTGCTGGTGGCAGAGGCAATTAATCATCCCCATGTCCGGGTGGCCGATCCCAATTCAGCGCTGACGGCGTTGGCGGTTGCCGCCCGCGACCGTGGCCCCGCGCTGCGCATCGGCGTGACCGGCTCGGTTGGCAAAACCGGCGTCAAGGAGGCGTTGAAATTGGCCCTCCAACGCTTTGCGCCCGACGCCGTCCATGCGTCGGTCAAAAGCTATAATAATCACACCGGTGTGCCACTGAGCCTGGCCCGGATGCCGCGCGACAGCCGGTTCGGGGTTTTTGAGATGGGCATGAACCATGCCGGCGAACTGACGGCCCTGTCGGCGCTGGTGCGGCCCCGCATTGCCGTCGTCACCTGGGTCGCATCGGCGCATCGTGAATTTTTTGCGAGCGAAGCGGCGATTGCAGATGCCAAGGCCGAAATCTTCAGCGGCCTTCCAGCCGGCGGCACCGCGATCATCCCGCACGACAATCCACACCGCGACCGGCTGGTGGCGGCAGCAAAGGCGCAGGGCGTAAACATCGTCAGCTTCGGGATCGAGCCCGGCGCCGATGTCAGGGCCGAAAACCATGTCCTCCACCCCGATTGTTCGGCGGTGACGGCGCGGATCGGCGAACATCGCCTGATTTTCAAGATCGGCATGGCCGGGCGGCATTGGGTCAACAATGCGCTGGCCGTACTTGCCGCCGTGCATGTTGCCGGCGGCGATCTGGCGTTGGCGGGGCTGGCGCTTGGCGATCTTGCCGATCTGCCCGGACGCGGGCAGCGCTTGCGGGTTGCGGTCGCAACAGCAAGCGGTGACGCCGGACAGGCCATTGTCATCGATGAAAGCTATAACGCCAATCCAGCCTCCATGGCGGCGGCGCTGGCGGTGCTGGGGGATATCCAGCCGTTGCGCCACGGCCGGCGGCTGGCGTTGCTGGGTGGCATGCGCGAATTGGGAGCGCTCTCCGATCAATTCCACGCCGAATTGGCGCCAAAGGTCGTGGCGGCGGGCATTGCAGCGATAATTCTTGTGGGTAACGAGATGAAACCGCTGGCGGCGGCCCTCGCACGACGCCTAGACGTGTTGCATGTGGCCAATGCTGTCGAGGCCAGGGCCGAAATCGATCGGTTGCTGGCCGCCGATGACGTCTTGCTGGTGAAGGGGTCAAACAGTCTCCGGCTGGGCGATGTGGTGGCATCGCTGCGCGATCGGGAGGGTGCGTTTTGATCAATCTGATTGCCTCATGGCTCGGTTTCGAGGGCATCCTCAACCTGTTTCGCTACATCACCTTCCGCTCGATGGGGGCGTTGGTGACGGCGCTGGCCATCGCGCTGATCATTGGCCCGCGTTTCATCAGCTTTTTGCGCACCAAACAGGGCAAGGGTCAGCCGATCCGCGAAGATGGGCCGGCGTCGCACCTGCTGACCAAAAAGGGCACGCCGACGATGGGTGGCCTGATGATCCTGATCGCCCTGACCATATCGACCCTGTTGTGGATGGATACCGGCAATTCCTTTGTCTGGGCCAGCCTGTTTGTAACGCTCGGCTTTGGCGCCATCGGTTTCATGGATGATTATGACAAGGTCACCAAGCGCAGCCACAAGGGCGTTTCGGGGCGCACCCGGCTGATCATCGAATTCCTGATCGCAGGGCTGGCCTGCACCTTTATCGCCAGCCGCACGGGCACCATGCTGTATCTGCCGTTCCTCAAGGATTTCGGCCTGTCGCTGGGCATGTTCTACATCGTTTTTGCAGCCTTTATCGTCACGGGCTTTGGCAATGCCGTCAATCTGACCGACGGGCTGGACGGGCTGGCGACGATGCCGGTCGTGATCGCGGCGGCAACCTTTGCAATCATCGCCTATCTGGTCGGCAATATTCGTTTTGCCGATTATCTGGGCGTCCATCATGTGCCGGGATCGGGCGAACTGGCAGTATTTGCAGCGGCGCTGATCGGCGCGTGTCTGGGGTTTTTATGGTATAATGCACCGCCCGCCGCGGTTTTCATGGGCGATACCGGCAGCCTGGCGCTCGGCGGCGCGCTGGGCAGCATCGCCGTAATCACCAACCATGAACTGGTCCTGCTGGTGGTGGGCGGCCTGTTTGTGCTTGAAACGGTCAGCGTCATTGTCCAGGTCGTCAGCTATAAAACCACCGGCAAACGGGTATTTCGCATGGCCCCGCTGCACCATCATTACGAACAGAAAGGCTGGGCCGAACCAACCATCGTCATCCGGTTCTGGATCGTTGCCATCGTGCTGGCGCTGGCGGGTCTGGCGACGCTGAAGCTCAGATGATCACGTCCGCCGCCTTTGCCGGGAAAACCTATGGCGTGTTCGGCCTTGCTCGCAGCGGCAAGGCGAGCGTGGCCGCGCTGCTGGCATCGGGCGCCGCCACCGTCAATTGGGACGATGGGGCAGCCGCGCGGACGGGGTTTGACGGCGTGCTGACCGACCTCAACAATTATGATCTGACCAGCCTTGCCGCGATGATCGTGTCGCCCGGCGTGCCGCATGAAGCGGCATTGTTTCAAAAGGCGGTTGCTGCCGGCATCCCGGTGGTCGGTGACATCGAATTATTCGCCCAGGCCCGTGACGGCCTGCCCTCGCATATCGTCGTCGGCATCACCGGCACCAATGGCAAATCGACGACAACCGCGCTGGTCCATCATATCCTTGGGTTGGCCGGCGTGGCGACGACGATGGGCGGCAATATCGGCCTCCCTATCATGGCGCAGGAACCGCTGGTGCCCAATGCCCATGGCCCCGGCGTCTATGTGCTGGAACTTTCATCCTATCAGCTCGAAATCACCAACAGCCTTGCCTGTGACATGGCGGTGCTGCTGAACATCACCCCCGACCATCTGCAACGCCATGGCACGCTGGCGGCCTATGCGGCGGCAAAGGCGCGGTTGTTTGCCATGCAGGCGCCCGGCAGCGTCGCCATTGTCGGCGCGCTTGCCGAGGCCGATCATGGCGTTGTCGATGCGGCTGCCGATCCGCAAGTGATTTTTATCGAAGATGTGGTTGCCGGCGATCAGGCCGCTTGGCCGGCCTTGCAAGGCCCGCACAATCTCCAGAACGCCAAGGCAGCGATTGCGGTCTGCACGGCTGTCGGTCTGACGCCTGCCCAGATTGCTGCGGGCCTCGCCAGCTATCCGGGCCTGCCGCACCGCATGGAGCGGGTTGCGGTCAAATCGGGTGTGCTCTGGGTCAATGACAGCAAGGCGACCAACCCCGATGCGACCGCCCCGGCGCTGGCGGCGTTTCCCGATACGCACTGGATCGCCGGCGGCCAGCCCAAGGGCGATGATCTGACCGCCGTGCTCCCCTATCTCGGGTCGGTTCGTGCCGCCTATCTGATCGGCGAAGCGGCGGCAGGTTTTGCAAGATTGCTATCGCCGCATATCCCTATCGTTCAATCGGCAACGCTTGCGCAGGCCGTCGCCGATGCGGCGGCTGCGGCCCGGCCTGGCGATACCGTGCTATTGTCGCCAGCGGCGGCAAGCTTTGATCAATTCCGGGATTTTGAAGATCGCGGTGCCCAATTTCGGCACTTGGTGGCGGGGCTGTCATGACCGAACCCCTGCCAAACGCGGCGATCCCAAACGCAGTGATCCCAAACGCAGCGATGCCAAACGCAGCGATGCCAGCCGCTACGCCATGGCATGGCCGCGCCGGCATGGCGGCATCGCGTGGCGATCGGTCGGGCAGCAGTCGCTGGTTTGCAACCATCGACAAGATGCTGCTGGGGCTGATCTTTGCTCTGATCGGCTGCGGAATTCTGGCGGTTGCAGCGGCCTCGCCGGCAGCAGCGCAGCGCCTGTCGGGCAGCCATTTCAAATATGACGACCTGTTTTTCTTCAAGCGCCAGGTGTTCTGGGTCTGCCTCGGCGTCCCGACGATGATCGCTATTTCGTGCCTGTCGATCAACTGGGCCAAACGCCTGGCGCTGGCTGGCACCATAATCTTCCTGATTGCGCTGATCGCCGTGCCGTTCATCGGCAGCGGCGCCAATGGCTCCACCCGCTGGATCGCCTTTCATGGCTTTCAGTTCCAGCCGTCCGAATTTTTGAAACCGATGTTTGTCGTAACGACCGCCTGGCTGCTGGCGCTGCGCTTTGAAGATCGCAGCCTGCCGACGATGCAGCTGAGTTTTGGCCTGTTGATCATCGTTTCGGGGTTTCTGGTCAAACAACCGGATTTTGGCCAGACGGCGCTGATCATGGCGGTCTGGCTGGTGCAGGCGCTGCTCGCCGGCATGTCGATCTGGGTGCTGGTCGGGCTGGCGGGGCTGGCGACCATCGGCATGGGGCTGGCCTATGCAACGGTCGATCATGTCTCCGACCGGATCGATAAATTTCTGACCGGCGGCGGCGATACCTATCAGATCGACCGGGCGCTCGATTGTTTTCGGGCCGGTGGCCTGTTTGGCGTCGGGCCGGGTGAAGGAATGATGAAATTTCGCCTGCCCGAACCCCAGACCGATTATATCTTTTCGGTGATCGGTGAAGAATTCGGGCTGTTCGCCTGTCTGCTGATCGCGGGGCTGTATATCGCCATCATCGTCCGGGTGTTCCTGTCGCTGCTCGATGAAGACGATCCCTTTGTCTTTCTGGCGGCGAGCGGCCTTGCAACGCAGTTCGGCTTGCAGGCAACGATCAACATGATGGTCAATCTGAAACTGCTGCCATCAAAGGGCATGACCCTGCCGTTGATCAGCCATGGCGGATCATCGTTCATCGCGCTCTGCATCGGGCTTGGCATGTTGCTCGCCTTTACCCGGCGCAATCCCTATCTGAAGGCCTCGCCTTATGTCGAGCGGTGGCGGGCGGGATGACCGGGCTTTATGTCCTCGCCGCCGGTGGCACGGGCGGTCATATGGTGCCGGCGCATGTGCTGGCGCTGGAATTGCAGGCCCGCGGGGCCGATGTGCATCTGGTGACCGATGTGCGCGGCCTGCGCTTTCCGGGCCTGTTCGAGGGTCTGCCGCGCACCGTCATCGAAAGCGGTTCGCCGGGCCGCTCGGGCTGGTTGTCGACGCCCAATGTAGCACGCAGCATCTGGCGCGGCCGGGCGACAGCGCGGGCGCTGTTCCGGCAATTGCGCCCCGATGCGGTAATCGGTTTTGGCGGTTATCCGGCACTGCCATCGTTGCTGGCGGCGCTGTCGCTGCGCCTGCCCAGCCTGATGCACGAACAAAATGCCGTGCTCGGCAGGGTCAATCGCTTGCTGGCGCCGCGTGTCGCCAGGATCGCCACCAGCTATGGGCGGGTGCGTCGGCTCGACAGCGCCTGGCGAGCCAAGACCGTCTTGACCGGCAACCCGGTGCGCGCCGAAATTGTTGCAACCCGCGCCGTGCCGTTCAACGCCGATGCGCCGCGCCTGCGCTTGCTGGTAACGGGCGGCAGCCAGGGCGCCGCGATCCTCAACCAGATCGTTCCCGCCGCGGTTGCCTTGCTGCCCGCAGCGTTGCGCGCAAGGCTCGATGTCACCCATCAGGGCCGCGATGAAGACGCCGCTGCCATGGCGCGCACCTATGCCGATGCGGGCGTTACCGCCGAGATCAGGGCCTATTTCACCGATCTGCCGGTCGAAATCGCCCGAGCCCATATCATTGTCGCCCGCGCCGGCGCTTCAACGATCGCCGAACTGGCAGTGGCCGGCCGGCCGGCGATTCTGGTGCCACTGCCGATTGCGACCGACGATCACCAGACCGATAATGCCCAAGGGCTGGCGGCGGCCGGCGGCGCCATCGTCATCGCCCAGCCGGCGTTCACGCCAGCGCATCTCGCCGACGCACTGGCGACATGGCTGGCCGACCCTGCGGCGCTCGCGGCCGCCGCTGCCGGAGCGCGCAGCATCGGCTTTCCGGATGCGGCCGGGCGGCTCGCCGATCTTTTAATCGCCACCGGAACCCGATCATGAATATCGTTTCGCGCACGTCGGGTTTCCGCACCGACATTGGCGTCATCCATTTTATCGGCATCGGCGGTATCGGCATGTCCGGGATTGCCGAGGTGATGGCCAATATGGGCTTTGCCGTCCAGGGCTCCGACAGCGCCGAGGGCTATGTCGTCGCCGGCCTGCGCGCCAAGGGCATCAAGGTTTTCATCGGCCAGGATGCCGCCAATGTTGCCGATGCGGCCGTGGTCGTCACCTCGACCGCCATCAAGCGCGACAACCCCGAAGTCGTCGCGGCGCAATCGAAACGCATTCCCATCGTGCGCCGCGCCGAAATGCTGGCGGAACTGATGCGGTTGAAAAGCTGCGTCGCCGTCGCTGGCACCCATGGCAAAACGACGACAACCTCGATGGTTGCGGCGCTGCTCGATGCGGGCGGGCTCGATCCAACGGTCATCAACGGCGGTATCATCAATACCTATGGCTCCAACGCCCGACTGGGTGAGGGCGAATGGATGGTCGTCGAAGCCGATGAAAGCGATGGCAGTTTCCTGCGGCTTGGCGGCACGATCGGCATCGTCACCAACATCGACCCCGAACATCTCGACCATTGGGGTGATTTCGACAAGGTGCGCGAAGGTTTCCGGCAGTTCGTCAACCAGATCCCGTTTTATGGCGCCGCTGTGCTGTGCATCGACCATCCCGAAGTCCAGGCCCTGCTGCCGCGCCTGCAGGATCGCCGCATCATCACCTATGGCTTTGCAGCGACGGCCGATATCCGCGGCGAAAATGTCACGCCGGTGTCGGGCGGCAATGTCTTTGCCGTCAATGTCCGGACCCGCGATGGCGAACGCCGCATCGACAATCTGATGCTGCCCATGCCCGGGCGTCACAACGTCCAGAATGCCCTGTCGGCGGTCGCGGTGGCGGTGGAACTCGGGATCGATGACGATGCCATCCGCAGCGGCTTTGCCCGCTTTGGCGGGGTCAAGCGGCGGTTTACGAAGGTCGGTGAAACCAATGGCATCACGATCATCGATGATTATGGCCATCATCCGGTCGAAATCCGCGCCGTGCTGGCAGCGGCGCGCGAAGGTGCAGCGGCCCGGGTGCTCGCCGTTGTGCAGCCGCATCGCTTCAGCCGCCTGCACGATCTGATGCCGGAATTTCAGGCCGCCTTCAACGATGCCGATGCGGTCTATGTGACGCCCGTTTATGCGGCTGGCGAAGCCCCGATCGAGGGCGTCGATGCCGAGGCGCTGGTTACCGGCCTGCGCAATTCAGGCCATCGTTTTGCCCGGGCGGTGACCGGCGCCGATGACCTGGCGACGCAATTGGCGGCGGATGCGCGGCCGGGCGACATGGTCGTCTGCCTTGGCGCCGGTGACATTACCAGATGGGCGGCGGGGCTGGCGGAAGCCATCGCCGGCCTGCGCGCAACATGAACGCCAGCTTCCCCTGCACCCCTTTGTCCGGCAGCATCGAGGCTGATGCGGCCTTTGCGGATTTCATCTGGTTTCGCACCGGCGGCGCGGCGCAATGGCTGGTGCGGCCGGCGGATATCGCCGATCTTTCAGGCTTCCTCGCGGCGCTCGATCCCATAGTTCCGGTTTTTCCGGTCGGTGTCGGCTCCAATCTCATCGTCCGCGATGGCGGGCTTTTGGGCGTCACTGTGCGCTTGCCCAAGGCCTTTGCCAGCATTGCCATCGAGGGCGATTGCGTCCGCGCCGGGGCCGCCGCCATGGGTATTACAATCGCATCGGCAGCGCGCGATGCAGGGCTTGGCGGGCTTGAGTTTTTGCGTGGCATTCCAGGCACGGCCGGCGGCGCTGTCAAAATGAATGCCGGGGCCTATGGCCGCGATATCGCGCAAGTGCTCATCGAAGCGACGGTCGTGCGCCGCGACGGCCGAATCGACACGCTGTCCAACTCTGATTTTCAGTTCAGCTACCGCCATTCGGCGCTGCCCGATGGCGATATCGTCGTTGCAGCGCTGTTTCGCGCAACGCCCGGCGACAAGGCCCAGATTACCGCGGAAATGGAGCGGATTGCCGTCGAACGCGAAGCCTCGCAACCGCTGCGCTCGCGCACCGGCGGCTCCACGTTCAAGAATCCGCCGGGCCAAAAGGCCTGGGAATTGATCGATGCTGCGGGGTGTCGGGGCCTGCGCCTTGGCGGTGCCGAAGTCAGCCGGAAGCATACCAATTTCCTGATCAATACCGGCACCGCCAGCAGCGCCGATATCGAAGCGCTGGGCGAAGCCGTCCGCGCTCGCGTCAAGCAGCAATCGGGCGTCGATCTTGAATGGGAAATTCAGCGCGTCGGCCGGGCGTCGGGGCAGCAATCATGAAGGTCGTCGTACTGATGGGCGGCTGGTCGGCCGAACGCGAGGTGTCGCTTACCTCGGGGCGCGGCATTGCCGAGGCTTGCCGGCGGCTGGGACATGATGTCTGCGAAATCGACATGGACAGGGATGTGGCATCGGCGCTGGCCAAGGCCGCGCCCGACGTTGTGTTCAACGCACTCCACGGCACGCCAGGCGAAGATGGCAGCATCCAGGGCCTGATGGACATCATGGGTCTGCGCTATACGCACAGCGGCGTCACCGCCTCCGCCATCGCCATAGACAAGCAACTGACAAAGGCGATTCTGGTCCCGCACGGCATTCCGATGCCCGGCGGCCATATTGTTTCGGCCCAAAGCCTTTATGACAGCGATCCGCTGCCCAGACCCTATGTGCTGAAACCCGTCAACGAAGGCTCATCGGTCGGCGTCGCGATTGTCACCGACGCCGCCAATTATGGCAGCCCGATCAGCCGCGATGCGCCCGGTCCCTGGCAGGATTTTGCGGAACTGCTGGCCGAGCCTTTTGTGGCCGGCAAGGAATTGACGGTGGCGGTGATCGGCGATGAAGCGCTGGCCGTGACCGAATTACAGCCGCTGACCGGCTTTTACGATTATGATTCCAAATATACCGATGGCCGCACCGTGCATATCTGCCCCGCCGATCTGCCAGCCGACATTACCGGTGCCTGTCTGCAACACGCGCTTGCCGCGCATCGCCGGCTCGGCTGTCGCGGCACATCGCGATCCGATTTTCGCTGGGATCCAGCCCTTGGCCTCGCCGGGCTTTTTCTGCTGGAGGTCAATACCCAGCCGGGCATGACGCCGCTCAGCCTGGTGCCCGAACAGGCGAAATATCGCGGGCTGTCCTACGATGCTCTGGTCCAATCGCTGATCGATGCGGCGCTGACGCCATGACCGGCACCGCCCTCAAACGCGGCGCCGTCGCCCCGCGTCGCAAGCCCGCCGCGCGCAAGCCAGCGGCGCCAAGCATCACGTTGCCGCTCAGCGCGTCGGTGCTGCGCCGCAACATCGCCCTCGCCATAGCCGCGCTGCTGCTGATCATCGGCTGTATCGCGGCTGGCCTTGCCGGGCTGCCGCAACGGTTGGCCGCTGAATTCCTGCAACTGACGGCGCGGATGGGGCTGGAAGTCCGCCATGTCGAAATCACCGGCGTCCATGACATGCCCCGGCTGGCGGTCTGGCAGGCGGCACTGCCGGGCCGTGACAATGCCATGCTGACCACCGATATCGCGGCGATCAGGACGCGGCTGCGCGCCCTGCCCTGGGTCGCCGATGCGAGCGTTGCCCGCCGCCTGCCCGATACGCTCGACATCGACATCGTGGAGCGTCGCCCTGTGGCGATCTGGCAATATCAATATAAGTTGGTGCCGATCGATATCGATGGCGTGCGGATCGCACCGTTGCGCATCGACCGCCAGCTGGCCGGCCTGCCCATGGTCATCGGCCCCGATGCCAACCGGCATATCCGCGAATTGCTGACGTTGACCGCTGCGGTGCCGGCGCTGGGCGCAAAGGTCGATTCCGCCACCTATGTTGGCCGCCGCCGCTGGAATCTGTTGTTCAAGACCGGCGAAATGCTGTTGCTGCCCGAAACACCCGGCGCCGCAATGGCCGCATTCCAGAATTTTGCCCGGTTGGAAGCCCGTCTGCCCGAGCATAAAAAACTGCTCGGCAGCCGGTTCCAGCGCTTCGACATGCGGTTTCCAGGCAAGCTCGTGGTTGGCGGCCCGGCTGTCCAGCAAGCCCTGGAAGCCGCCGCAAAAGCCGCCAAGACAGCAAAGCCGACAACAATCTGATGGCCAGCAAATTTCCTTCAAAGCTCCCGATAGTTCGCGCCGGCGCGGCGCGACCCGGCGCCGAACGCACCATTGCCGTGCTCGATGTCGGCACTTCAAAGGTCGCGGCGCTGATCTGCATTGCTGGCCCCGATGGCGAACCCCGCGTCATCGGCACTGGCCAGAAACCCTGTGCCGGGCTGAAACGCGGGCTGGTCACCGATTTTGAACGCACCGAAGCTGCCATTCGCGGCGCCATGGATCAGGCCGAACGTGCCGCCGGTGTGCAGGTCGATGCCGTTCACGCCTCGATCTCGGCAGGCAACCTCAGCAGCGATGTCGCCACCGCTGAAATCGACATCGCCGGGGCCAGCATCACCGCGGCCGATATGGTGACACTGCGGGAGGCAGGCCGCGCCCGCATCGATCCGCATGGCCGCACCGTCGTCCATGCCCAGCCAGCGCTTTATGCGTTGGATGGCCAGGCCGGTGTTGCCAGTCCCATCGGTTTTCACGCCGATCGGCTGGGCATGGATATCCATGTCGTCACGGCCGATACGCCGCCGCTCAAAAATCTCGATCGGGCCATCAAAAATGGCCATATCGGGCTGAAATCACTGGTGGCGTCGCCTTTGGCGGCCAGCCTTTCAACACTTGAACTGGAAGAACGCGAGGTCGGCGTAGCGCTGGTTGAAATCGGCGCCGGCGTCACGACGATCGCCGTGCATTTCCATGGCATGCTGATAGGCGTCGCCGCCATCCCCATGGGCGGCAACGATATTACCAACGATCTTGCCGCGGCCTTTGCGACGCGGCGCAGCCATGCCGAACGGCTGAAGGCGCTTGATGGCGCCGCCGTGCCGGTGCCCAAGGACAATCATGAAGCGGTCGAAATTCCGCCGATCAGCGATGATGGCATGGCCGAACCGATGCGGGTGCCAAAGGCCCAGATCATCGGCGTCATTCGCCACCGGCTCGATTTGCTGTTCCGCGAAATCGCCATAAAACTCGACGTGCTGGGCTTTACCGGCCCGCAGGCGCGGCAGGTGGTGTTGACCGGCGGCGGCGCCGAATTGCGCGCGATTGCCGATTTTGCCGCCGGCGCGCTCAACCGCAATGTGCGGATTGGCCGGCCGCGCGGCCTCACCGGCCTGCCGCCCGCCCAATCCGGCCCCGCGTTTGCGACTTTGGCAGGGCTGGTGCTGTTTGCAGCCGCCGAAGTGCCCGATATCTGGCATGTGCCGGCACCGGCGCGCCCGGGCAGCGGCGGCGGACGGCTGGCGGTCATGATCGAAAAACTTCGCGGCAGCATGTGATGGTGCTTGGAACCGGCTATTCGCTCATATAGTATGTGAAAACTCAGGGAGACACGATATGCTGGAATTTGAACGGCCGGAGCTGACGGAACTGAAACCCCGGATCACGGTCATCGGGGTTGGTGGTGCCGGCTGCAATGCCGTTGCCAACATGATTAACGCCGATCTTCAGGGGGTTGATTTCATCGTCGCCAATACCGACGCGCAATCGCTGGCCGCAAGCAAGGCCGAAACCCGCATCCAGCTGGGCATGAAGATCACCCAGGGTCTCGGCGCTGGCGCCCGCCCCGAAATCGGCCGCGCCGCCGCCGAGGAAACGCTCGATCAACTCGAAGCCAGCCTTGAAGGCGCGCATATGTGCTTCATCGCCGCCGGCATGGGCGGCGGCACCGGCACCGGCGCAGCCCCGGTCGTTGCCAGGGCCGCCCGTGAAAAGGGCATTCTGACCGTTGGTGTCGTCACCAAGCCTTTCACCTTTGAAGGCCTGAAGCGCATGCGCGCCGCCGAGGAAGGCATCGCCGAGCTGCAAAAAGTCGTCGATACGCTGATCATCATCCCCAACCAGAATCTGTTCCTGATCGCCAACGCCAACACAACTTTCATCGAAGCCTTTCAGATGGCCGACCAGGTCCTCCACCAGGGTGTTCGCGGCATTACCGATCTGATGATCATGCCCGGCCTCATCAACCTTGATTTTGCCGATATCCGCACCGTCATGTCGGAAATGGGCAAGGCAATGATGGGCACCGGCGAAGCCAGCGGCGAACGCCGCGCCATCGAAGCGGCCGAAAAGGCCATTGCCAACCCGTTGCTCGACGAAGTCAGCATGCGCGGCGCCAAGGGCGTCATCATCAACATCACCGGCGGCGAGGATCTGCGGCTGATGGAAGTCGATGAAGCGGCAACGCATATCCGCGACATGGTCGATCCCGAATGCAACATCATCGTCGGATCGGCCTTTAACAAGGATTTGCAGGGCGTCATGCGCGTATCGGTTGTCGCGACCGGCATCGATGCCGCCGCGCGCCCGGTGGCCGCCGCTGCGCCGCGACCGGCTGCCCGTACGGCCTTTGCCGCCCAGCCGAGCATTTTTGCGCAAGCGGCGGCGGTCCCGGTCCATGCGCCGGAAGCTTCGGTGCCCGATATGGACAGCGGCTTTGACGTCGCAGTGCTGCTGCCAACCATGCAGCCGAT
>JBBRIC010000022.1:0-30829 GCA_038221665.1 Sphingomonadales bacterium | reverse complement strand
CGTTGCGGCGATGATCTGCCGGGCGAGTTGCGGCTCACGCATCAGCGCCGATCCGGCATGGCCATTGACAACTTTTTTGACGGGGCAGCCCATGTTGATGTCGACGATGGCGGCGCCCAGCCCTTCGTTGAGTTTGGCGGCTTCGGCCATCCGTGCCGGTTCGCAACCGGCCAGCTGCATCGACACCGGCTCTTCGCTCGCGTCCCAGGCAGCCTTTTGGAGCGACTGCCGGGTTTCCCTGATCATCGCTTCGCTGGCGATCATCTCGGTCACAGTGAGCCCGGCGCCGAAGCGCTTGACGAGCGTTCGGAACGGCCGGTCGGTGACACCGGTCATCGGCGCCAGGATAACCGGCGTATCGAGCGTCACCGGCCCGATGCGAATGGCGGAAATAGGAGTCACGACAATGCCTAAAAAACAGGCAAGTTCCCTATCGGCTTTCCGACGATCGGGCAAGCATCGCCGGCTTTGCCAGCATGGCGGGCTGTGATAGGGTCGCGCACGCTGTCGAAAACCCTGTTCGGCCTTCTCCCGCACGGTCCAAGAGTCGAGGTGAAGTGTGTCGTCTGCCCTGCCCCAGCTGACCCGGCTGTTCCTCACAGATTCTGGCCTTGAGACCGATCTGATTTTCAACCACGGTTTTGATCTACCCGCCTTTGCTGCCTTTCCGCTTTTACGCGACACGGCTGGAAGGCAGCGCCTGATCGACTATTTTTCCGATCATATCGCCCTCGCCCGCGACGCTGGCACCGGCTTCCTGCTGGAAAGTGTAACCTGGCGCGCCAGTCCGGACTGGGCAGCTGAACTGGATATCGATGCCGATGAATTGGATGCGCTCAACCGCGCGGCAATCGCCATGCTGCACGAACTGCGTGCCGCCCATGGTTCGGACCGGCTGCCAATTGTGATCAGCGGCTGCGTCGGGCCGCGCGGAGACGGCTATGTCGCAATGCCCGGTACCGAAGCCGAGGCGGCACAGGCCTATCATTCCGTCCAGATCGCCAGCCTGGCCGCAGCGCGGCCCGATATGCTGTCGGCGATCACCATGACCAATGTTGCCGAGGCAACTGGCATCGTGCGAGCGGCGCGGAGCATCGGCCTGCCAGTGGCGGTGTCGTTCACCCTCGAAACCGATGGTCGGCTGCCAGATGGCACGCCCCTTGGCGCCGCCATTGCAGCGGTCGATGCGGCGACCGATGCCTATACCGCTTATTACATGATCAATTGCGTGCATCCCGACCATTTCGCGCCGCTGTTCGCAGAGCCTGTGGATTGGCATCTCCGGCTGCGCGGGTTGCGCGCCAATGCTTCGCGCCTGACCCATGCCGAGCTTGACGTGATGACCAGCCTCGACGCGGGCGACCCAGTCACGCTGGCGGCGGCCTATGCCTTGCTGCGCACCGCAATGCCACATCTGACTGTATTGGGTGGCTGTTGCGGAACGGATTGCCGGCATATTGCCGCTATCGCGCGTGCCTGCGCCACTTGAACACGCTTGCGTCAGGGGACGGGGTGTTTAGGTATCTTGCGCATGACCACCCATGCTATCATCGTTGCGGCCGGCAGCGGCATCCGCGCCGGGGGCGGCGTGCCCAAGCAATATCGGCATGTCGCCGGCGCGCCTCTGCTGCGCCATGCCGTGCAACGATTACAGGCGCTTCGCGGCATCGATGTAATCAGCGTCGTCATCAACCCCGACGCGCGCGCCCTCTATGATCTGGCGGTCGCCGGCCTTTGCCTTGGGGAACCGATTGCCGGTGGCGAAACGCGCCAGCAATCAGCGCGAGCCGGGTTGGAAGCGCTGGCAGGCGATCCGCCTGACATCGTCATGGTCCATGATGCAGCGCGCGCCTTTGTTCCCGACAGCGTTATCGAGGCGTTGCTGGCGGCACTCGGCGACCCCGAAAATCATGGCGCGGTTGCTGCACTGCCAATCACCGACAGCCTGCGCCGTGGCCACAGCCATTATGATGCCGCCGTTGACCGCGACGGTCTGTGGCGCGTGCAGACTCCGCAGGTCTTCCGTTATCCCGCCCTGCTCGCCGCGCATCGCGCTGCCGCGGCAGGTGCCAGCGATGATCTCGCCATCGCCCTGGCGGCGGGGCTCAAAATCGCCATCACCCCCGGCGATGAACGCGCTTTCAAGGTGACGACACCGCAGGATTTTGCCAAGGCCGAGGCAATGCTCGCCGCCACCCTCACGTCACGCGCCGCCACTGGTTTTGATGTGCATCGCTTTGGACCCGGCGATCATGTCTGGCTGTGCGGCGTTAAAATACCCCATAGCCACGGGCTGATCGGCCATAGCGACGCCGATGCCGGGCTCCACGCATTGACCGATGCCCTGCTCGGCACCATTGCTGCCGGCGATATCGGCGATCATTTCCCACCCGATGACCCGACCTGGAAGGATGCGGCATCAAGCCGGTTTCTTAGCCATGCAGCCATGCTGGTACGCGCAGCGGGCGGCATTATCGATCATGTCGATCTGACCCTGATTTGCGAGCGGCCAAAAATCGGCCCGCACCGCGAAGCGATGCGCGCCAGCATCGCTGCGATCCTTGGCCTGCCGCTGGCTAATGTCAGCGTCAAGGCGACGACGACGGAACTGCTCGGTTTCACCGGTCGCTCCGAAGGCCTGGCCGCACAGGCCATGGCCAGCGTCAGGCTTCCGGCGTAGGGGCAAGGCCATGGATCCGGAATTGCTCGCGCTTGCGACCGACGTGCTCGTGTCAAACCGGGCGCTCGGTCGTACCATCGCCACGGCGGAAAGCTGCACCGGTGGCCTGGTCGCGGCAGCGTTAACCGAAATCGCTGGTGCGTCCGATGTTTTCGATCGCGGCTTTGTGACCTATTCCAATGAAGCCAAGATGGAATCGATCGGCGTCAACCAGGATATTCTTGAAACCTTTGGCGCCGTATCGATCGCGGTGGCCTGGGCAATGGCGCAGGGCGCCCTCAAACATAGCCAGGCCGATATTGCCGTTGCTGTGACGGGTATCGCAGGGCCGGGTGGTGGCAGTGCCAAAAAACCGGTGGGCACGGTCGTATTTGCCCGCGCCACACGCGATGGCGATCCCAATGAAGTTATCGCCGATACGCATCATTTCGGCGATCTTGGCCGCAGTGAAATCCGGCGGCAGGCGGCGTTGATGGCGCTGGGGCTGTTGTTGCCAGAAAGCTGACATTCTGATTAACGCGTTATTGCAGGCGTCTCTGCTCAGCCGGCCGCCGCGATCGATCCAACCTGGTAAACGATCTTTGCCCGCGCTTCAAAGGCGCTGACCATGCGTTTGAAGGCTTCGCCAAAAACCATACCGGCCAGGCTTTCAAAGATGCGGTTCTTGAATTCGAATTCGACGCTGAAATCAATGGCACAACCCCCGGGGGCAGCGCGAAACCGCCAGTCATTCTTCAAATATTTCAAGGGGCCATCGATATAATCAACATGCACATGGACAGCGCGAACCAAAGTCACCCGGCTGGTAAAGCATTCGCGCAAGGCCCTGAAGCCGACGACCATATCGGCAACCACGACATCGCCCTCGCGGCTTTTGATACGGATCGCCTGCACCCAGGGCAGAAATTCGGCGTAGCGGCCGATGTCGGCGACAAGATCAAACATCTGTTCCGGCGTATGAGGCAGAAACCGCGTCTCGGCGTGGTGCGGCATCAGCCGTTACGGGCCCGGCGCTTGGCCTGCATTTCAGCAAAATCCTTGCCGGCATGATAAGATGACCGGGTGAGCGGAGAGGCGGCGACCTGTAAAAACCCCTTGGACCGCGCCACCGCTGCATAAGCTGCAAAGCTGGCGGGCGGTACGAAATCAATGACCTTGGCGTGGCGCGGCGTTGGTTGCAGATATTGGCCGATCGTCAGGAAATCAACGCCGGCGGACCGCATGTCATCAAAAACCTGATGGAGTTCCTGGGGCGTTTCGCCAAGCCCGACCATGACGCCGGATTTTGTGAAAACCTGATCGTTCAATGATTTGACCTGATCGAGCAGGCGCAGCGAATGATAATAGCGCGCGCCAGGCCGGATCGTCGGGTACAACCGCGGCACTGTTTCAAGATTATGGTTATACACATCGGGGCCGGCGGCAACGATCATTTCCACTGCCTGTTTCGCTTTGTTGCGAAAATCCGGCGTCAGGATTTCGATGGTGGTGTTGGGCGCATGCCGGCGCAATTGTTCGATGACGCTGACAAACTGCCGGGCGCCGCCATCGGCCAGATCGTCGCGATCAACCGAGGTGATGACGATATGCTCAAGGCCAAGCGCGCCGGCCGCTTCGGCAACATGCGCTGGCTCCAGACTATCAACGGGTCCAGGCATGCCGGTCTTGACATTGCAAAAGGCGCAGGCGCGGGTGCAGGTGTCGCCCAAAATCATCACTGTTGCGTGTTTCTGGCTCCAGCATTCGCCGATATTCGGGCACGCCGCTTCTTCGCAAACCGTATTGAGGTTCAACCGCCGCATCAGCGCCCGGGTTTCGGCAAAGGCGACTGATGTAGGCGCCCTAACCCGCAGCCAATCAGGCTTGCGGGCGCGCGGGGTGTCGAGCATCGAGGCGGCGTCGGTCATAGGGTGGCGATAGCGGGGTTCGGCGCTTCTGCCAATGCGCCGCAACGGCACAGCGACCATGTCGCATCGGCATGGCTGACGCATGCGGCGCTGGTTGCCGACGTTGCCCACAGGCTGCCTTCCCTTGCCGGGATTGCGTCGCTATTGACTGGCAATGCCTGAATTTCGTTCCCTGCTTGATGGTTACCGGCGGTTTCGCGCCTCGGGCTATATCGAGCAGCGTCAGCGCTACGACAAATTGGCCAACAAGGGCCAGGCGCCAAAGATCATGGTCATCGCCTGTTCTGACAGCCGGGTTGATCCGACGCGAGTCTTTGACGCCGAACCGGGGCAGATGTTTGTCCTGCGCAATATCGCCAATCTGGTGCCGCCCTACGTTGCCGATGATGGCCTCCACGGCGTTTCGGCCGCGGTCGAATATGCGGTGACGCAGTTGCAGGTGCATCATATCGTCGTCCTGGGTCATGCCCGCTGTGGCGGCATTGCGGCGTCGCTCAGCGGCCAGTTCGATAATGCAGCGCATGGCGCCGGCGGTTTTGTCGCGGCCTGGATGTCTCTGATTGCCCCGGCGCGTGATCGCATTCGCGTGGCGGCCGCAATGTCCCCCGATATCGATGCCCATGCTGCGCTGGAGCTGGAAGCAATCCGGCTGAGCCTCGCCAATCTCAGGAGTTTTCCCTTTGTCGCCGAGGCTGAAGCGGCGGGTATTTTGCAATTGCAGGGCGCCTTGTTCGATATTGCTGACGGCGTGTTGCGCGTGCTCGACAAGGTCAATGGGCGGTTTCAGCCGGTGTCGCTGGAATGGACGCTTTAAATAATCTGGCTGCGGCGCGACAGGGTTGCAGCCGCTATCTGGGCGTTTTCTGAAAGATATAGCCGCGTGGATCAATGGCGCCAGCGCGCTGTTCCACCCAGTTTTTGTGTTTCTTGAAGCCGCAGCCCGCACCACCAGCAGCGCCCGCCGTCGAACAGCTCAACATGCCGCCGGCGTCATAGTCGAACAGGCTGTTGCGTTCGCGTGAAACACTGACAGATGACTTCGCGCCGCGGTCAGGCTCCGTGGGCAGCGGCAAACGATAGGGAGATTGGGGCGGATAGGCATCGGCACAGACCACGATCTCACCGGGTTTCGGCTTTGGGCAGAGCGCCGACAGAATAGGCGGAATCTCGGCCGCCATGGCGGGCATTCCGGTGATCGCAATCAAGGCGATGAACGCACGCACAAATAACTTTCGCAGCTGTGATGCTTAATAATGCAAAGCGCGCCCATAAGCGTCCAGCACGCTTTCGTGCATCATTTCCGACAGAGTCGGATGGGCAAAAACCGTCTCCTGCAAGGCCGCTTCGGTTGTTTCCAATTGCCGGGCGATAACATAGCCCTGGATAAGTTCGGTAACTTCGGCGCCGACCATATGCGCGCCCAGCAATTCGCCGGTGCCGGCATCGAAAATGGTTTTGACGAACCCCTCTGCCTCACCCAGCGCGATTGCCTTGCCATTGCCGATGAACGGGAATTTGCCGACCTTGATGCTGTGCCCCGCCGCCTTCGCCTTGGCTTCGGTCAGGCCGACGCTGGCAATCTGGGGCCGGGAATAGGTGCAGCCGGGGATATTCCAGGTGGCAAAGGCGTGCGGGTTCTGCCCGGCGATGGCCTCGACACAGATGATCCCTTCATGGCTGGCCTTGTGCGCCAGCCATGGTGGCCCGGTGACGTCGCCGATGGCATGGAGATTGGGGACGTTCGTGCGGCCAAAGCCATCAACAAGAATATGCCCGTGTTCGGTGGCGACGCCCAGCGCCTCCAGACCGATGTTTTCCGTATTGGGGACGATGCCAATGGCGACGATGATATGGCTGAATGTCTCGGTCGCGGCCTTGCCATCGGCGCCGGTGATTGTGGCTGTTGCACCGCTGGCGTCTGCCGATACGTCGCTGACCTTTGCCGAGACAAGGATACGCATGCCCTGTTTTGTCAGCGTTTTTGCCATGAAGGCGCTGACCTCCTCATCCTCCACCGGGACGATGCGGTCGAGCATTTCAGCGACTGTGACTTCGGCGCCCATGTCGCTGTAAAAACTCGCAAATTCGATGCCGATGGCGCCAGAGCCAATGACCAGCAGCCGGGTCGGCATTTCGGGCGGCACCATGGCGTGGCGATAGGTCCAAATGCGCCTGCCATCGGCCGGCACGCCGGGCAGATCGCGGGCGCGCGCGCCCGCCGCGATGATGATATTCTTGCCCGTCAGCACGCGGGTCTGATCGCCCGTGGTGACGGTGATGTCGGTAGCGCTGGTCAGCACGCCATTGCCTTCGATGACAGCGACCCTGTTCTTTTTCATCAGGCCCTTGACGCCAGCATTCAATTGCGCGGCGACCTTGCGACTGCGTTCGGTGACCTTGGCCAAATCGAACCCGACATTTGTTGCACTCAGCCCATAAGCGCCGGCGTGCGTCATGTAATGATAGATTTCAGAGGTGCGCAGCAACGCCTTGGTCGGAATGCAACCCCAGTTGAGACAGATGCCGCCCAGCCGTTCCCGCTCGATGATGGCAACCGTCAGGCCAAGCTGCGCAGCGCGGATCGCCGCAACATAGCCGCCAGGGCCGGAACCGAGGATGACGAGGTCGAAGGATTCACCGGGCATCATCGATCCTTTCCCCCTCCCGTTGCGGGAGAGGGCGGCATGCCCCAGGCGAGCGGGGAGAGGGATTGATCACGCCACCAGCCCCAGCGGGCTTTCGATCAACGCCTTCACCGCTGCCATCAATTCCGCGCCATCGGCACCATCGATGGCGCGATGATCAAAACTGCCCGTCACCGTCATCACGGTGGCGATCGCCAACGCGTCGTTGACCACATAGGCGCGTTTTTCGCCTGCCCCTACCGCGAGAATCATGCCCTGCGGCGGGTTGATGACGGCATCGAACTGTTTGATGCCGTACATGCCAAGGTTGCTGACCGATGCAGTACCGCCCTGATATTCATGGGGTTGCAACTTGCCGTCGCGCGCCTTTGCCGCCAGCGCCTGCATTTCGCTGGCGATGACGGACAAAGGCTTCCCGTCGGCGCCGACAATGATCGGCGTGATCAGGCCCGATGGCGCCGCCACGGCGACCGAAATATCGGCGCGCGTATAGCTGATCAGGCTGTCGCCGGCGAACGACACATTGCATTTGGGCACCTGACGCAGCGCCAGCGCCAGCGCCTTGATGACCATGTCGTTGACGCTGAGCTTCAATTTGCGCGGTTCCAGAGCGGCATTCAGATCGCTGCGCAGTTTCAGCAGCGCATCGATGCGAATATCGTTGCTCAGGTAGAAATGCGGCACCGTCTGCTTGGCTTCGGTCAGCCGCCGGGCGATGACTTTGCGGACATTGCCGAGTTTTTCGGAGGTATGCGGGATGTCGGTGGTGAAAGGGGTTGGTAGTGGCGTTGGTGCTGCTGCGACCCCCTCCCCCGGCGTGCGCAAGGGCGCGAGTCCGACCTCCTCCGGGTGCGGGGAGGTGGCTTTGATGTCGGCGCGCACGATCCGGCCGTTCGGGCCGGTTCCCTTGATGCCTGCAAGGTCGATCCCCTCGATCTCGGCGATCCGCTTGGCCAGCGGGGAAGCGATGATACGCTCCCCAACAACCGCCCCGTCACGGGGGGAGGCCGGACTCGGCACAGCCGAGACGGGAGAGGGGCCGGCAACGACCGGCGGCGGCTTAGCGGACGCTAGAGCAACTGGCGGCGGCGCGGGAGCAGCCGCTGCCGGGGCAGCCGCCACCTCCCCCTCCCCCTCCCCGCTCAACCGCATGATGATCTGCCCGACCGGCACACCCTCGCTGCCCGCGGCAATGACAAGTTCAGCAACCACGCCTTCATCGATCGACTCCACCTCCATGGTCGCCTTGTCGGTCTCGATCTCGGCGAGCACATCCCCCGATTTTACCGCATCGCCGACCTTGACCAGCCATTTCGACAGCGTCCCCGTCTCCATCGTCGGCGACAGCGCGGGCATGGTGATGTCGATCATTTGTAGCAGACCTTCTTTGCCGCGCTGACCACATCCTCGGCCTTCAACAGTGCCAGCTTCTCCAGATTTGCCGCATAGGGCAAAGGCACGTCCTGGTTGGTCACCCTCAGCACCGGGGCATCCAGATCGTCGAAGCCTTGCTCCATCACCACCGCGATGATTTCGCTTGAAATCGAGCAGCCGGGCCAGCCTTCCTCCACAACGACCATGCGATTGGTCTTTTTCAGCGATGTCAGCACCGTCGCGGTATCGAGGGGGCGAAGCGTCCGCAGATCGACGACCTCGGCCTCGATGCCTTCCGCCGCCAGCGTTTCGGCCGCTGCCAGCGCCACGCCGACGCCGATCGAGTAGCTGACAAGGGTCACGTCACCGCCGGCGCGAACCACTGCCGCCTTGCCGATCGGCACCACCACATCGCCCTCGGGCACGTCAAAGCTCTGGCCGTAAAGCAGCTCATTTTCGAGAAACACCACCGGGTCAGGCGATCTGATGGCTGCCTTCAGCAAGCCTTTGGCGTCGGCGGCGCTGTACGGTGCGATGACGATCAGGCCCGGCACGCTGGCGTACCAGGGCGCATAATTCTGGCTGTGCTGGGCGCCGACGCGGGAGGCAGCGCCGTTGGGACCACGAAAGACGATCGGGCAGCGCATCTGGCCACCGGACATGTAGTTGGTCTTGGCTGCCGAATTGATGATATGATCGATCGCCTGCATGGCAAAATTGAAGGTCATGAACTCGATGATGGGTTTCAGGCCCCCCATCGCAGCGCCGACGCCAAGCCCGGTAAAGCCATATTCGGTGATCGGCGTATCAACGACCCGTGTGGCCCCGAATTCTTCGAGCAAACCCTGCGTGACCTTGTAGGCGCCCTGATATTCGGCAACTTCCTCGCCCATCACGAAAACTTCGGGCGTGGTGCGCATTTCCTCCGCCATGGCGTCGCGCAAGGCTTCGCGCACGGTCTGGCGTTTTGTGCCGGCCACGACGACCGGGGATGTGCCAATTTCAGGCGAAGCGGGTGTTGCGACAGCCACGGGTTTGTCCGTATCCGGTGCAGCCGCTGGCGGGGGTGCTGCCTCCGCCTTTGCCACTGTGGCGAGCGCTGGCGGCGCGGCAACTTCATCCTCACCGGCAATCGTTGCGATCAGCGTGCCGACCTTGACGCCTTCCGCTCCGGCTTCGACGTGCAAAATCGACACCACCCCGCCGTCATCGGCCTCCAGTTCCATCGTCGCCTTGTCGGTTTCGATCTCCGCCAGCACATCGCCCGGCTTGACCGTGTCGCCGACCTTGACCAGCCATTTTGCAAGTGTGCCTTCCTCCATTGTCGGCGACATGGCGGGGAGCCTGATTTCGGCCATCAATAGCGTCCCACCAGCACATCGGTATAAAGTTCGGCAGGATCGGGCTCGGGCGTTGCTTCGGCAAAATCGGCTGCAGCGGTGACGATATCGCGCACCGCCTTGTCGATGGCATTCAGCGCTGCCTCATCGGCATGGCCCGCCTTCAGGATTTCAGCTTTCAACTGTTCGATCGGGTCGGATTTTTCCCTGACTGCCTGTACTTCCTCACGCGACCGGTACTTGGCCGGGTCCGACATCGAATGGCCGCGATATCGATAGGTTTTCAATTCAAGCAGCAATGGCCCCTTGCCGGCCCGCACCCAATCCACCGCGGTTTGCGCTGCACCGCGCACGGCCAGTACATCCATGCCATCGACCTGCAGGCCGGGTACCCGAAAACTTTCGCCGCGACGGTAAAGATGATCTTCGGCACTGGATCGATTGACGCTGGTGCCCATGGCATATTGGTTGTTTTCAATGACAAAGATCACCGGGAGCTTCCACAGTTCGGCCATGTTGAAGCTTTCATAGACCTGACCCTGGTTGGACGCGCCATCGCCGAAATAGGTAACAGCGACCCCGCCATCGCCGCGATATTTATGACCAAACGCCAGCCCGGTCCCCAACGGCACCTGCGCCGCGACAATGCCATGGCCGCCGTAAAACCCATGCTCGATGCTGAACATGTGCATCGATCCGCCCTTGCCTTTTGAAATGCCGGCCGCACGCCCGGTCAATTCGGCCATGACCGCATTGGCGGGAATGCCGGCGGCGAGCATATGGCCATGGTCGCGATAGCCCGTGATAACCGAATCGGTTTGTCGCAGGGCCGATTGGATACCAACAACGACGGCTTCCTGCCCGATGTAAAGATGACAAAATCCGCCGATCAGGCCCATGCCGTATAATTGCCCGGCGCGTTCCTCAAACCGGCGGATGAGCAGCATTTGCCGGTAAAATTCCAGCATTTCGGCTTTGCCGGCCAAATAGCGCGACGGCGGATCGGGGCGCGGCCAGTCAGGCGTCGGATATGGATTTGAAGGGGTAGCCGCTGCGGCCACTTTAGCCGTTGTGGATCGTGCCATTGCCGCCATCCCTACGATACCTTCTGAAGGTATAGGAGCGGCAAGGCAGCGCCTCAACCCCATCGCGACAACAAAACCTATTTGGTGTCGAGGGGGACGATCACTTCATCTGGCTTGACGACGTTGAGGTTTTTCCTGACCAATTCATCGGCAAGGTCATGATCGACGCGGCGCGGATCGAGCAGCGCCACCTGGCGGTTGAGCCCGGCCTTGGTTTGGGCGCTGATCCGGGCCTGTTGTTCCAGCGCCCGATGCTCGGCGCGATAGTCTTTCCAGGCAAAAATACCCGTTGGCCCGCCGATGGCATGGCTGACGAAATAGCCGATCAGCAACAGGCAGACCGCCGGCAGGGCGGCGCTGCCAAGATATGATTTCAGACGCCGACCATTTTGCATGATTACCTGATAAGCCTTTGCGACGTCGGCGGCAAGCACGCGCCAGCCCGCAGCCAGTGTTGCCCGCAGCCAGTGTTGATAGTGGCGAATGCCGGCGACCCTCGCTATGACAGGCAAAACAAAGCCTTTGGGGAGCAATGAATGACTGCCATCAACGCTGTCGTCGACCTGACCGATCATGGTGCGGTCGCGGTCATTACGATCAATTCGCCGCCGGTCAATGCGCTTTCCGCCAATGTCCGCGACGGGCTCGACGGGGCCATGAAGGCCATTGCCGCCAATGCCGGCATCAAGGCAGTCGTGCTGGTCTGCGCGGGGCGGACATTCATCGCCGGCGCCGATATTTCGGAATTCGGGAAGCCCGCATCGGGGGCACCACTGCATCACGTCCTCGACGCCATCGAAGGCGCGGCGGTGCCGGTCATCGCCGCTATCCATGGCACAGCCCTTGGCGGCGGGCTGGAGGTCGCGCTGACCTGTCATTACCGCGTCAGCGATGCCAGGGCCAAATTCGGCCTTCCCGAAGTCAAGCTCGGGCTGTTGCCGGGGGCCGGCGGCACGCAGCGCCTGCCGCGCGTGGTCGGCGCTGAAAAAGCGCTTGGGATGGTGACCAGCGGCACACCGATCGGCGCCGATGAAGCCCTGGCATCGGGGTTGATCGAAGCCATTATCGAGGGCGATCTGACCGACGGTGCCGTGGAATTTGCCAATAGAATTGTCGCTGAAAATCGTCCGTTGCAACGCATTCGCGACGACAGCAGCAAGCTGGGCGGCGATGCCCAATCCTTGGCACCGATGTTTGCCGAATTCCGCAAGGCCAATGCCAGGGCTTACAAGGGCTTCGACGCGCCCGAGGCTAATATCAAATGTATCGAGGCTGCGGTCGCCCTGCCGTTTGAGGACGGCATGAAGGTTGAGCGCAGCGAGTTCATGAAATTGATGACCGGTCTCCAATCGGCTGCCCAGCGACATGTGTTTTTCGCCGAGCGCCAGGCCGCCAAGATCGATGGCCTGCCCGCCGATGTGGCGCCAATGCCGATCGGGTCGGTCGGCATCATCGGCGCCGGCACCATGGGTGGCGGGATCGCCATGAATTTTCTGTCGGTCGGCATTCCTGTCACCATTGTCGAGACAAAACAGGACGCGCTTGATCGGGGCATCGCTGTCATCCGCAAAAACTATGAAAACAGTGCCAAAAAGGGCCGCTTCAGCATGGCCGAGGTCGAGGCGCGGATGGCGCGGCTGACGCCCTCGCTGACGCTCGATGACCTGCACAGCGTCGATCTTGTCATCGAGGCGGTTTATGAAAACATGGCCGTCAAAAAGGACATTTTCGGCAAGCTGGACACTATCGCAAAGCCCGGCGCGATCCTGGCCTCCAACACCAGCTATCTGAATGTTGATGAAATTGCCGCCAGCACATCGCGGCCGGAAGCCGTGCTGGGGATGCATTTTTTCTCGCCAGCCAATGTCATGCGGCTGCTGGAAGTGGTGAATGGCGCAAAAACGTCGAAACAGGCGCTGGCGACGGCGATGGCGGTGGGCAAACAGATCGGCAAAATCGGCGTTGTCTCGGGCGTCTGCCATGGCTTTATCGGCAATCGCATGTTGGGCAAGCGCCAGGAACAAGCCAATAAATTGATCCTGGAGGGCGCACGGCCGATCGATGTCGATCGTGTGCTGACCGATTTCGGTTTTCCGATGGGACCGTTTCAGATGGCAGACCTGGCCGGGCTCGACATCGGCTGGTCGGCCGAAACGTCAAAGGGCGAAAGCGTGCGTGACCGTCTGTGCGAAGCGGGGCTGCGCGGCCAGAAAAACGGCCATGGCTTTTACGATTATGACGAAAATCGCAACCGCACCCCATCGCCCGTCGCTGAACAGATCATCCTCGATTATGCCAATGAAAAAGGTATCAACCGCCGCGAGATCGACGATCAGGAAATCCTGGAACGCTGCCTCTATCCGATGGTCAATGAAGGCGCGATGATCCTGGATGAAGGCATGGCACAGCGCGCCAGCGACATCGATATTGTCTGGATCAACGGTTATGGCTGGCCGGTCTATCGCGGTGGCCCGATGTTCTGGGCGGATCAGGATGCCGGGCGAGATAAAATTGCCGATGCTCTCGATCGTATGGGCATGTCCGTCTCCCCGCGCCTGCGCCAGGGCTGGTAGGATGTTGATGCGTATCCTGATCGCGGCGTTGCTCGCAGTGCCTGCTGCCACGCTGCAGGCGGCTGAATATCAGGCGCCCGAGTATAGCCTTGATGCCAATTGGCTGTGCCGGCCTGAGCGGGCGGATGCTTGTGGTGGCGATATCGCCGTCACCAGTATCGCTGCCAATGGCAAGGCAAAGCTGATTGTGCCGGCAAAGTCCAAAGGCATTGCGCCGATCGATTGTTTCTATGTCTATCCGACGGTGTCGACCGACCAGACAGCCAACAGCGACATGCGCATCGATCCTGCCGAAACCCGTGTGGCAGCCGTGCAATTTGCGCCTTTCCGCCCGGTTTGCCGGCAATTTGCGCCCATGTACCGTCAGGTGACGCTAAAGGCGCTGCGCGATGCCTTGACCGGCCAGGCATCGACGGCTGATCGGATCATGGCCTATCGCGACGTGGTCGCTGCCTGGAATGACTATCTGGCGCGCGACAATCATGGTCGCGGGGTCGTTTTGATCGGCCATAGCCAGGGCAGTGGCGTTTTGAAGGCGCTGCTGCAGAATGAGATTGAGGGCAAACCAGCCGCTCGCCAGATTATCGCGGCTTATATTCCCGGCAATAATGTGCTGGTGCCCGTTGGCAAGGATGTTGGCGGCGATCTGAAAGCCATGCCGCTTTGCCATGGCGCCGCCGACACAGGCTGTGTCGTCGCCTGGGTTTCGTTTCGAGACAACAAGGTGCCGCCGGCCGACAGCCGTTTTGGCCGCACAACAATGCCCGGCATGGCGGTCGCCTGTAGCAATCCCGCAGCGCTGGGCGGTGGCCGCGCCCCGCTGGCGGCCGTGTTGCCGACCGCAAGTCAAATCGTCGACAATAGCAACGCGCAATCGCCCTGGGCGAAGGGTGTGACGGTCAAAACAGCCTTTGTCGCACTGCCGGGCTTGCTGTCCGGCGAATGCGTCGACAGTGATGGGGCACAGCGGCTCGCCATTCGCACGGAGGCCGATCCGAATGATCCGCGCACCGATTCGATCGCTGGTGATGTCGTCAATGCCGGCCAGATCGTGGAAGGCTGGGGCCTGCACCTGATCGACGTCAACGCGGTCTTGGGCGATCTGGTGCCGCTCGCGGCGGCACAGGGCAAGGCCTGGCTGGCGAAACCCTGAGGCGTTGCCAGAGGCGGCGGGCCGGGCCGCTAAAATCCAGGCGCTTTGCAACAAGGCGCATCGGGCAATGTTGTAACCAATTCAGGTTTCGCCTCGTATAAGCTGTCATGAGCAACCGACGCACCCTCCTCCTCGCCGGGCTTGGCGCTGCAACCGCCTTGCCTTTCCTCCGCTTTTTCGATCAGCCGGCGATTGCCGCTGGCACGATGAAATTTGAATATACGCTCAGCGACGCGCAATGGCGGGCAAAATTGCCGGGTCAATCCTTTGCCGTGCTGCGCCAGGAAGCCACCGAGCGGCCTTTCTCATCACCGCTGAACGATGAACACCGCGCCGGCAGCTTTGCCTGCAAGGGCTGCGCCCTGCCGCTGTTTTCGCACCTGACCAAATTCGACAGCGGCACCGGCTGGCCAAGTTTTTTCCGGCCCTTGCCCAATGCCGTCGGCACCACGACGGACAGGGCCTTTGGCATGGAACGCACCGAAGTGCATTGCCGCCGCTGTGGCGGTCATCTTGGCCATGTCTTTCCCGACGGCCCGGCACCGACCGGGCAGCGTTATTGCATGAATGGCGCCGCGCTCAGCTTCACCCCGACCAAGGCCTGATCAATGTTGTTTCGCATCCTGACTGCCGCCGCCCTGCTGGCAACTGCTGCATGTGGAGCGGCTGCCGAGCACATGATAACCGCCCCTGCCCCCGCCGTGGATGCAGCGCTGGTGAAAGCGCCATTGCAAAAGGCGGTATTTGCCGGCGGCTGTTTCTGGGGCGTCGAGGGCGTGTTTGAACGCGTCAAGGGCGTTACGGCGGTACGCTCCGGTTATGCCGGTGGCAATGCCGCGACAGCATTGTACCAGATCGTCGGTTCGGGCCTGACCGGCCATGCCGAAGCTGTCGAGATCAGCTATGACCCCGCCAGGGTCAGCTATGGCACACTGTTGCGCATCCTGTTTTCAGTGGCGCATGATCCAACCCAGCTCAATCGCCAGGGGCCCGACAGCGGCAGCCAATATCGGTCTGCCATCTTCCCGCAAAATGCAGATCAGGCGCGTCTGGCCAAGGCCTATATCGCCCAATTGGCCATAGCGAACGTCTGGGGTGGCAAGATTGTAACCAGTATCGAGCCCGGCAAGCCATTTTATCCAGCCGAAAATTATCATCAGAATTTTCTGCGGCTGAACCCGACCTATCCCTATATTGTCTATAATGATTTACCCAAGGTCGAAGCGTTAAAGGCGCGGTTTCCGCAATTGTGGAGCGACAAGGCAGCGGGCTAGCGCAGCATCAGCCCGCCGTCGATGGCAAGGCTCTGGCCGGTGATATAGCTGGCGGCGGGCGAGGCCAGAAACAGGATCGGTGCAGCGATTTCGGCTGCCGTCCCCCAGCGCCGCATCGGCACCGATTTCAGCAACCGCGCCTCATAGCCCGCATCACGGCGGGCACCGGCCGTCATCCGAGTTTCGATAAATCCCGGTGCGACCATGTTGACGCGTACACCCTCCAGGGCCCATTTATCACCCAGCGCCCGCGTCAGGCCGAGCACGGCTGCCTTTGATGCCGTATAGGCGGGCGCTTCCTTGATGGCGAGGAACGATGCCAGCGAACCGACATTGACGATGCTGCCGCCATTGGCCTGCAACGCCGGGAATAACCGCATCGAGAGGTCCATGATGCTGTGGAGGTTGAGGCCGATGATCCGTTCAAACTCGCTTTGTTCAAATTCCCGGCCGCTGCCACCGCCGGCATTGTTGACGAGCACGTCCAGATGCGGAAATCGTGCTGCCAGCGCCGTCCGGGCTTCTGGATCGCTGGCATCCGATTGCAGATAGGCGACCCCGTCGATCGGATGCGCATAATCGCCAAAACCTGCCCTTGTGCCGGTCACCGTTACCTTGGCGCCAATATCCTTGAAGGCGAGCGCCGTCGCATGGCCGATGCCCTGGCTGCCACCGGTTACCAGCACGATCTTGCCTTCGGCCCAGCCGATTAGCGTGTCCTCAGGCACCAGGCCCTCCCTCGATCTCAGTTCATATCCCGATCCGGAGCATGGGCGATGCGATCGTTGGCTGGCAAGGTCGTGTTTATGACAGGCGGCGGGCAACCGCGGCCCGAAACGCAGCGCCGTACCGCTTCGCGCTGCGGGCCTGCCACTACCGGCGGCCAATGCCAGGTTATCGCCAGAGCTGGTTCGGGATTTGTTACGGTTCGAGTAGGAATCGGGTTTGCCATACTGCCAGTTCCTGCCGGGCTGGAAACACTACAGCCCATCAAAAATGGTTACCGGCGGTTCGGCATGATTTGCTGAGCGACGCCTTCGCAGCCCGTTAATGACCGCCTTCGGCGATGCGCTTCCCAACGAGGGAAAACCGCTTGCGCTGTTTCAAAATCGGTTTTTCGATGGTGTGCCAGGAAAACATCGCCATCGCCGTGACAGGCACAAAGGCCGCCGCAAAAAGCAGATACCAGCGATCGAAGCCGAACAGATGCTGCAGCGCCTGCAGAATTGGAAAATGGTAAAGATAGACGCCATAGCTGTAATCGCCGCGATTGAAGACCGGCAGACTGGGAAGCCGCAATAGCCCCAGAAAAACAACGATATAGACGCAAGGGATCAGGCAGATGATGCCCAAGATCGGCTGCCGCCACCAATAATTGCCATCCGCAAAAACCGATGCCAGCAAAAGTCCGGCAACGAAAAGCCCAGCAATGCGACCATCAAAGGGGATCCGGTCCTTCGCCAAATAAAAGGCTGCACCGAACAGGAAATAGGGGATCAGGACGGCGCCATTGGCCAGCAGGCCAAAATGCAGGCCGCGATCGACCAGATCATAACCTGTCTGTGGTTGCAGCTCGAAATAGAGCAGCCCTGCGACCAGCCACCCCACCGCCAGGAACACCGTGACCGGCAAGTTCCGGATCAGGCCAAAACGGATCATCAGCGACATGACAACATAGCAGCCGATTTCCCATGGCACCGTCCACAGCGAGCCATTGACCACCGCAGCGAGCCTGTTGTCCTTGAAAACCCCCGGCAGTTCATAATGAATATAACCGACGATATTGAGGAAATAGCGCAGGAATTCCGGGTGCGTGAAATAGGTCGACAGCGCGTATGTCGTAAAAATCGGCCCCAGAATCAGCGCCGAAAGGCCGATATCAACGGCGAGCGCGGGCACGATGCGAAAAGACCGGTTGAGAATATATTCCCGTAGCGGCAACCGCAACGCCGAACCGGTAACCAGAAAGCCCGAAAGGGCAAAAAACATCGGCAGAATGGCATAGATCGGCATCCAGAAGATCGTTGCCTTGCCGGCCAGCGTATTGCCTTCGACCGCGGCCAGCGCGTGCCAGATGAGCACCCCAAAGGCGAGCGCGATGCGCACGAAATCAAAGCCGGGGCCAAAGCCACCAACTTCGCGCAGGCGATCATCAAAGCTTTTCAACGCGGACTGCCCTTTCACATCTACCCTGCGCGGCCCCATGCCCTTAGGGCGTTGTGCAGCCGTTCGAAAGACCTGAATTGCGGCGCCCGCAAAGCCGGCCTTGTCATTTTCATGAGGCTAACGCTGAACGGGCTGTGCAGCCTGCCCAATAATGCTAGCATCAAGCGATGTTCCTGAATTTCCTCGATGCGCTGCGCGCTGCCAAAATTCCGGCTTCGCTGAAGGAGCATCTGATGCTGCTTGAAGCGTTACGCGCCGATGTCATCGATTGGTCGATCGAGGATTTCTATTATCTGGCCCGGGCAACCTATGTGAAGGATGAGGGCCTGCTCGATCGCTTCGATATGGTTTTTGCCAAGGTCTTCAAGGGTCTGGAACCGAGTATTGAAACCGGCACAGCGGAGATTCCCGAAGACTGGCTGCGCGCCATGGCGGAAATGAATCTGTCGGCCGAGGAGATGGCCGCTCTTGAAAAACTTGGCTGGGACAAGTTGATGGAGACATTGCAGCAGCGCCTTGAGGAACAGCAAAAGCGCCACGAGGGCGGCAATAAATGGATCGGGACGGCCGGCAAATCGCCCTTTGGCGCGCAAGGCTCGCATCCTGAAGGCGTTCGCATTGGCCAGGACAAAAGTCGCAACCAGAAAGCTGTCAAGGTCTGGGACAAGCGCGAGTTCAAGAACCTCGACAACAGCGTTGAACTGGGCACCCGCAATATCAGGGTGGCGCTGCGGCGGTTGCGCAAGTTCGCCCGCGATGGCGCCATGGACGAGCTGGACCTTGACGCGACGATATCGGGAACGGCGAAAAAGGCCTATCTCGACATCGTCATGCGGCCGGAACGCCACAATGCCGTCAAGCTGCTGCTGATGCTCGATGTTGGTGGATCGATGGATCCGCATGTCAAAATCTGCGAGGAATTATTTTCGGCAGCCCGGTCGGAATTCAAGCATCTGGAATTCTTTTATTTCCACAATTGTCCCTATGAGGCGCTGTGGAAGGACAATAAAAGGCGCTGGTCGGAACGCACGCCTGTAATGGACCTGCTGCACAAATTTCCGCATGATTACAAACTGGTATTCGTTGGCGATGCGTCGATGAGCCCCTATGAGATCAACTATGCAGGCGGCTCCACCGAACATTGGAATGATGAAGCGGGGGATGTCTGGATGGCGCGGATGCTGGAGGTTTATCATGCCGCAGCCTGGCTAAATCCCATCCCCGAAAAAAGCTGGGGCCATAGCCAGTCGATCCAGATGATCAAGACGATCATGGAAGGCCGCATGTTCCCGCTATCGCTGGAGGGCCTTGATCGGGCCATGCGGGAATTGACGCGATCACACTAAGGCTGCGTTCGCAGGCGCGGGCAGCAGCGGGCTGCGAGCGATCCGACCTAATGCCCCAGATTCTTGTTGATATTCTCAACCATCTTCTTGGCATCGGCGAGCAGCATCATGGTATTATCCATGTAGAACACGCTGTTATCGACACCGGCATAGCCGACACCGCCCATCGAGCGCTTGATGAACAGCACGGTCTTGGCCTTTTCGACATCGAGCACCGGCATGCCATAGATCGGTGAGGTCTTGTCGGTCTTTGCCGCCGGGTTGGTCACGTCATTGGCGCCGATGACAAAGGCGACATCGGCCTGGGCAAAATCGCTGTTGATGTCTTCCAGCTCGAACACTTCGTCATAGGAAACATTGGCTTCGGCCAGCAACACGTTCATATGGCCGGGCATGCGGCCAGCGACAGGGTGGATGGCATATTTGACCGAAACACCTTCGGCTTTCAGCAAGTCACCCATTTCGCGCAAGGCATGCTGGGCCTGGGAAACGGCCATGCCGTAACCCGGCACGATGATGACGCTTTCTGCGTTTTTCATGATGAAGGCGGCGTCTTCGGCGCTGCCCGCCTTGAAGGGTTTGGCGACAGCGGAACCCGCCACCGCCGGGCCGCCGGCATCCCCGAAACCACCGGCGATGACGCTGATGAAGCTGCGATTCATTGCCCGGCACATGATGTACGACAGGATCGCTCCCGATGATCCGACCAGCGCGCCCGTGATAATCATGGCGGTATTGCCGAGCGTGAAGCCCATTGCCGCCGCCGCCCAGCCCGAATAGCTGTTGAGCATCGAAATGACGACCGGCATGTCGGCGCCGCCGATCGGGATGATCAGGAGGAAGCCGATGGCAAAACTCAAAGCCGTGATCGTCCAGAATACCCAGGGGCTCTGATCCGTGACGAAATAGGCAATAAGACCCAATATGCCAGCGAGGATCGCGAGATTGATGACATGCCGACCGGGCAGCATGATCGGGTTGCCGCTCATCCGGCCCGACAGTTTCAGAAAGGCGATGACCGATCCCGAAAAGGTGATGGCACCAATGGCCACGCCCAGCCCCATTTCGATGCGGCTGCCACCATAGATTTCATTGGTGACGCCATCCAGAATGTTGAAGGCTGCGGGATTCAGATAGGCCGCGGCACCGACCAGCACGGCCGCCATGCCAACGAGGCTGTGGAAACCGGCCACAAGCTCGGGCATCGCCGTCATCTTGATATTCTGGGCGATATAATAGCCGATGCCGCCGCCGATGACGATGGCTGCGATGATCAGCGGCAAACCGACGGGGTGCAGCACCAGGGTTGTCAGCACGGCAATGGCCATGCCGATCATGCCGTTGCGATTGCCGGCCTGCGAGCTTTCAGGGGATGACAGCCCGCGCAGTGACAGGATGAAAAGAATACCCGCAACCAGATAGGCGAGCATGGCCCAGGCGGGCGTGGCAGCGTGTTCCATGGATATTGCCCTTTACTTCGCCGCCACCGGCTTTTTGTCTTTTTTCTTGTACATGGCGAGCATGCGCCGCGTCACCGCAAAGCCGCCAAAGATGTTGACGCTGGCCAGCACGACTGCGAGCAACCCGAGCCATTTCGAGATTTCGGAGCCACCCGCCGCCGCCGATGCAGCGATCAGCGCGCCAACGACGATCACCGAGGAGATGGCGTTGGTGACCGCCATCAGCGGCGTATGCAGCGCCGGCGTCACCGACCAGACGACATAATAGCCGACAAAACAGGCCATTACGAACACCGAGAAGATCGACAGGAATTCCATGGAAATGCTCCTCAGCCTGCCATCAGGCGGTCATGGACGATCTTGCCGCCGCTGGTCAGCGTGATGCCCTTGGTGATTTCGTCATCGGCCGGGAACGTCGGGGCCTTGGCGTCCTTGTCCCAGAATGCGTTGATGAGATTGAAGACGTTGCGGGCATATAGCGCCGAGGCATCGGCGGCCATGCGACCGGCAAGGTTTTTGTGGCCGATGATCTTGACGCCATGCACCGATACGATCTCACCTGCCCTTGCGCCTTCGATGTTGCCACCGCTTTCGACCGCAAGATCGACCAGCACCGATCCGGTCCGCATCGTCGCCAGTTGCGCATCGCTGACGAGGCGCGGCGCCGGTCGGCCGGGGATCAGGGCTGTGGTGATGACAATGTCCTGCTTGGCGATGTGCGACGATACCAGCGCCGCCTGTGCGGCCTGATATTCGGCCGACATTTCGGTCGCATAGCCGCCACTGCCTTCGCCCTCGATACCTTTGACGCTGTCGACAAAAATCCCCTTGGCACCAAGGCTTTCGATCTGTTCCTTCGTTGCTGAACGCACATCGGTCGCAGATACCAGCGCGCCCAGCCGCCGCGCTGTCGCAATCGCCTGCAGGCCGGCAACACCGACGCCCATGACGAACACCCGCGCCGCCGAAATCGTACCCGCCGCAGTCATCATCATCGGAAATGCCCGGCCATAGGCTTCGGCGGCGTCGATGACGGCCTTGTAGCCCGACAGATTTGATTGCGACGACAGCACATCCATCGATTGCGCCCGCGTGATCCGCGGCATGAATTCCATCGCCAGAGCTGTCAAACCCGCCGCGGCATAGCCATCGATCCGACCGCGATCGGCAAAGGGCGCCAGGATCGCAACCAGCATGGCGCCGGATTTCACGCCGGGCAGGTCGCTTGCGGCGGGGCCCTGCACGCCGATGATGAGATCGGCATCGGCCAGCACCGCGTTCCGGTCAGCAACGGTCGCTCCAGAAGCAACGAACGCGGCATCATCGATACTCGCACCAATGCCCGCCCCGGTTTCAACGCCGATGTTGGAAACCCCTAGCGTCAGCAATTTCTTGATCGTTTCCGGCGTGGCAGCGACGCGATGTTCCGCATCAGCCGTTTCGCGCAGCACGGCGATCTTCATCATTTGCCCTTTTCGTGCGGTTTGTTGGTGGAGGACGCGATCAATGAATCAGGAAAAAATACATCAATGCCAAGCCGATGACGATGAAAATCACGGCGTTTTTGGTGATCGCCATGAAGCTTTCATAGGTCGTGCGATGGTGACTATTCAGCTGATTTTCGCCTTCGTTGGCCATTGTCGTTCCCAGATTACCGGTGCCGCCCCCTTGCGGTCGCCGTGCGCATCAAAAGCCCCATAGCAGATGTGACGATGCTGTGAAGCTGATAAGCGCCCCGATCCGTAGTGGGACAATTATGACAAGGTATTGGCCGCCTTCCAGACGGCCAGTGCCTGCGCCGTCTCTGCGACATCATGGACGCGGACGATCTGCACCCCTTGCGCGGCGGCGTGGATGGCGAGGGCAAGGCTGCCGGGCAGCCGCGCGCTTTCGTGCAGGCCGGTATGCGGCAGATCGCCGGCGAGGCTGGCAATCAGTCGCTTGCGACTGGCGCCGAGCAGCACGGGGACGCCCAAACCGTGAAACAGCGCCACGCCGCGCAACAGCGCCAGATTATGCGCCAGCGATTTGCCAAAGCCGATGCCGGGATCAACGATCATCCGATCCCGCGCAATGCCGGCCGCTTCACAGGCGATCAACCGCGCCGACAGCCAATCATAAACGTCGAGCAGCACATCATCATAGTGCGGTGCGTGCTGCATAGTCGCTGGCACGCCTTGCGCATGCATCAGGACGACGGCGCTTTGCCGCGCCGCGACCAGCGCCAGCGCTTGTGGATCATGGGTCAGCGCCGATACGTCATTGATCAATGCGGCTCCGGCGCCAAGGGCGTCGGCCATGATGGCTGCTTTTCGCGTATCGATGCTCCAGCGAATACCGGCCAACCCCGGCATGACGGCGGCAAGCCGTTGGCGTTCGGTTTGAAGATCGACAGCGGTCGCGCCGGGGCGCGTCGATTCGGCACCGATATCGATGATATCGGCCCCGGCGGCGACCATGGCATGGGCGGCAGCAATTGCGGTTTCGGCGGAGGCGTGCTGGCCGCCATCCGAAAAACTGTCGGGTGTCATATTGATGATGCCCATGATGCCGGTGCGGCCAGCGGCCATGCCGGGCAAGATCGGGCGCGGCGCGGTCAGCGCTGCCAAAGTAGCGGCGGAAAGTTCTGCGATGGGCATGATTTCCGACGCGCGGCCCCGCTCCAGAATTTCGACGGCGTTAAACGCGATCGGGCCGCCAGCCAATTGCTGGCCGAACGGCGAGGGCAAAGGCCGGAGATAGCGGATTGTCAGCCCCTCACGCCGCTATTCAGAACTGAAATCTTGCGTTTTCGAGCCAATGATCAATTTCCAGCGTGCAGCGATACGGCCTACAAAAGCCAGATCGCGGTTGTAAAGCAACTGCTGCGCCGCCGCGGCCTTGTTCTGCCAGCGCTGCCTGCGCTATCGAATGCCTATTGCATACGGCAGCTGAAGGAAATTGGAATGGCACGTTTTTACCATCTGGGTGGTTCGATGTTGGCGCTGCTGCTTTCGTCGCCGTTGCTGGCGGCCCCGCAAATCGGCAAATTTGGCATCGATACCGCTGGCATGGATAAAAGCGTCAAGGCAGGCGATGATTTCGTCGCCTATGCCGGCGGGACCTATCTGAAAGAATTGGAGATTCCGGCGGATCGTTCCAATTTTGGAATGTTCACCAAATTGCGCGATCTGTCACAGGAACGGACGCGTGCCATTCTCGACGCCACAGCGGCCAAACCCGGCAGCAAGGGCAGCGAAAGCCAGAAAATCGGCGATTTCTATGCGAGTTTTCTTGACGAAAAGACCATCGAGGCGCGCGGCATTAGACCTTTGAAGCCGCAGTTGGCCGCTATTGCTGCGATCGACAGCCGCGCTGCGCTCGCGACCATGCTGGGCCGCAACAACCGGCTTGGCGCCGGCAGCACCATCGGCATCGGATTTCGGCAGGATCTCAAAAATCCGGACGTTTTTGCAGTCTATCTACGCCAGGCCGGCCTTGGGCTGCCCGATCGCGACTATTATCTCGATCCAAAATTCGAGGCCATTCGCGGCAAATACAAGGCATATATCGCAACGATGTTCCGACTGGCGGGCACCGCCGACCCTGAAGCAAAGGCGCAGCAGGTTTTTGATCTGGAAACCCAGATGGCAAAAGTTTTCTGGTCGCGCGTTGAACAGCGGCAGGTCGAAAAAACCTATAATCCAGCGGCAACGGCGGACATGGCGGCGCAGTTTCCAGGGCTGGATTGGCCGCGCTTTTTGGCAGCAGCGGGGGTTGCCGATCAGCCGCGCCTGATTGTTTCAACGCCCAGCGCTGTAGCCGGCGTTGCCAATCTGGTTGCGACGGCGCCGCTGTCTGCCTGGCAGGCCTGGTTGACGTTCAACACGCTCCGCGGTGCAGCGCCCTATTTGCCCAAGACCTTTGCCGAGGCTGATTTTGCCTTTAACGGCACCGTCTTGTCGGGCACGCCAGAGCAACAGGCGCGCTGGAAACGCGGTGTCGATGCCACCCAGGGCGCGCTGGGGGAAGCGGTTGGCAAACTCTATGTGGCGAAATATTTCCCGCCCGAGGCCAAGGCCAAGGCCGATGATCTGGTCAAGAATGTCATCGCAGCGATGGATGCACGCCTGGCCAATTTGGCCTGGATGGATCCGGCCACCAAGGTTCAGGCCCGCTACAAGCTGGCGGCGTTCAAGGCCAAGATCGGGTACCCGGACGTGTGGCGCGATTATTCGGCCCTGCAGGTCGATCGCGGCGATCTGTACGGCAATGTCCAGCGCGCCAACGCCTTTCAATATGAGCGCCAATTGGCCAAATTGGGCCAGCCGATCGATCGCAGCGAATGGTCGATGACGCCGATGACGGTCAATGCCTATGCCAATCCGACCTGGAACGAGATCGTGTTTCCGGCCGCCATATTGCAGCCGCCGTTCTTTGATCCGGCCGCCGATCCGGCGGTCAATTATGGCGGTATCGGGCTCGTCATCGGCCATGAAATCAGCCATCATTTCGACGATCAGGGCCGCAAATATGACAAGCAGGGCAAACTCGCGGATTGGTGGACGGCAGAGGATATCAGCCGCTTCAAGGCACTGACGAACAAGGTCGTGGCGCAATATGCAGGGTATGAGCCCCTGCCCGGCGCACACGTCAATGGCGAACTGACGCTGGGCGAAAACATGGCCGATCTTGCCGGGCTGAACGTCTCGCTCGACGCCTATCATAAATCGCTGAATGGCAAGCCCGCGCCGGTGCTCGACGGGCTGACCGGGGACCAGCGCTTTTTCCTTGGTTTTGCGCAGGCCTGGCGGCAGAAATATCGCGATGCGGCTTTGCAGCAACAACTGGTCACCGACCCCCATACGCCCGGGCATTTTCGGCCCTATGTCTCGCGTAACGTCGATGCCTGGTACGACAGTTTTGGGGTCAAGCCGGGCGACAAACTCTATCTGGCACCGGCTGATCGTATCAAGGTCTGGTGACAAGCGTGGACTTGGTCGGGTAGCCGATACCCGTCCCCTGCAAACCTCGTGTTTCGCCTTATCGTCCCAGATCTGGCAATTGCTGATCGCCACAACGATCATGCCGGCCATTGCCATGGCCGGCATGCTGCGTAAAACGCCTGTGCTATGCCCATAATCCTTCTAACCGGCGCTTCTCGTGGTATCGGCGCAGCAACATTGATGCTGCTCCGCCAGCATGGCCATCATGTCATCGGCCAAAGCACCATGGGTGCCAACGGCCTGATCGCAGCCGATTTCGCCCGGCCCGGCGCCGCGGACGCCTTATGGGCAAAGGCATTGGCAGCGGCGGGCGGCCGCATCGATGTGCTGGTCAACAACGCCGGGGTTTTTGAGGCCGCCGATATCGATGACGCCCAAGCCTTTGCGACGGCCTGGGCGCGCAGCACGGCGATCAACCTCCAATCGGCGGCCGACCTTTGCCGCCATGCCGTGCGGCATTTTCGGGATCATGGCGGTGGCCGCATCATCAATGTCGCAAGCCGTGCCGGCCATCGCGGTGACAGTCCGGCGCACTGGCATTATGCGGCGGCCAAGGCCGGCATGATCGCCATGACCAAAACCATCGCACGCGGCTATGCAGGTGATGCAGTGCTGGCTTTTGCTGTCTGCCCTGGCTTCACAATGACCGGCATGGCCGAGGATTATCTGGCCTCGCGCGGCGGCGACAAATTGCTCGCGGATATCCCGTTGGGCAAGGTTGCCGACCCTGTGGAAGTTGCAGAAACCATTCGCTGGCTCGCTGTCGATGCGCCGGCTTCGCTGACAGGGGCGACCCTTGATATCAATGGCGCGAGCTATGTCCGGTAACGCCGGCTGGGCGTTGATGTTTGCCTGCAATCGCGCCGATGCCGAAGCAATGCCGGAAATCGGGGATATTTTCCCGCAACTCGACGATCCGCCGACCTTCAATGTCGAGGAACCCGACCCCGATCGGCCCGATGCCTGGCAATTTACGGCCTATTTTGCCGAACGGCCGGACCCGGCGCTGGTAAAACGCATCACGGCGCTGTTTTCAAGCGCCGCCGACATCAATGTCGCGCCGCTGCCGGAACAGAATTGGACGATATTATCGCAACGCGGGCTGGAGCCGGTGCGCGCCGGTCGTTTCCTGGTGCATACTGTCGCGCATCGCGACGCCATACGCCCCGGCGACATCGCCCTGTCTATCGAAGCGGGGCTGGCCTTTGGCACCGGCCAGCACGCAACAACACATGGCTGCCTGATGGCGATAAACCGGCTGGCGCGGCGGCAACAGTTCCGGCGGATCGCCGATATCGGTACCGGCAGCGGCGTGCTGGCGTTGGCGGCGGCGCGCCAATGGCGCAAGGCGAGTGTTATCGCCAGCGACATCGATCCGGTCTCGATTGCTGTGACGCTCGATAATCTGCGGCTGAATGGCGTTACGCCCGGACGCAGGCCCGGCAGTATCGACGCCGTGGTTGCAAAAGGGATCAACCACCGGCGGCTGGTGCCGGCAGTGCGCTATGATCTGATTGTCGCGAATATTCTGGCGCCACCGCTGATCGATCTCAGCCTCGATCTGTCAAGGCTGCTGGCGCCGGGCGGGGTATTGTTGCTCGCCGGGTTGTTGCGATCGCAGATGGTGCGGGTCAGGGCGGCCTATCGCAAGCATGGGTTGGTGCCCATCATTGCCCTGAATGACCGGCCCTTGCGCCAGCACCGTCGGGGCGAATGGCCGACCTTGGTGCTGACGCGACCGCTGTGATGCCGGTGGTGGGGTGCAACCTCACGACCGGCCGCAGCGCCTACAACGCGTGAAACAACCTTGCGTCCGAAACGATCGGGTTGAGGTGCAGGCGGGGTTTTCGAACCATTGGCTTTGCGACTGCCGCGACGGGCGCAAGCGGAAGCTGACGGGGTTCGAATTCCTGAAGGATAACCTTCATGGCAATTCTCCTTCTGAACCGCCGGGCTAATTCCCGGCGATGCAAAACATATATTGCCAGATCGTTTCCTTGTGCAGTGCAGCATTTATCGGGGCAGCTATGCATAAAATGCATAGCCAATGAATTCAGCCGCTTCCTTCTGCGGCTTCCGCCACCAGCGCTCGCCATTCAGTTTCGTCGATCACCTTGATGCCCAGGGCTTCGGCCTTGGCGCGCTTGCTGCCGGCATCGGCGCCGGCGATGACCAGATCGGTGCGCGCCGACACCGACCCCGCGACCTTTGCCCCCAGCGCTTCGGCTTGCGCTCGCGCTTCATCGCGGGTCAACAAGGTCAACGCCCCGGTAAATACCAGCGATTGCCCGGTCAGGCGCGTCTGCCGTGCCGCCGCCAGGGGCAACGGCGTTACATTGGCAAGCAGGTCCGCATAGGTTGCCAGATTATGGGGTTCGGCAAAAAAATCGACCAAAGCCTTGGTCACAATGGGTCCAACACCGTTGATATCGGTCAGCCGCGCCTGTGCCTCGGCATCGCTGGCGGCGGCAATGGCGGCATCGCGCAACGCCGTCGCCGAACCAAGGGCGCGCGCCAGATCACGCGCCGTAACCTCGCCGACATGGCGAATACCAAGGCCGTAGAGAAAGCGATCAAGCCCGATGCGACGCCGCGCCGCGATGGCCGCCAGCAAGGCATCGACCGATTTTTCCTTGAAACCTTTCCAGCCCAGCAACGTCGCGCGATGATCCGCCAGCCGAAATATGTCGGCCGGAGAGACAATCAATCCCGCGCCGGCAAACAGCTCGATACGCTCGCTGCCCAGCCCCTCGATATCAAAGGCCAGCCGCGAAACGAAATGGCGCAGGCGTTCGTTGCGCTGCGCCGCACAGGTCAGCCCGCCGGTGCAGCGCCGCACGATTTCGCCCGCCTCGCGCACGGCGCTGGACCCGCAGACCGGGCAATGATCGGGAAACACATAGGCAGCCGCCCTTGGGGCGTCATTTGGCACGACACCGACGATCTGCGGAATGACATCGCCGGCGCGTTGCACCCGCACCCTGTCGCCCACTCGCACGTCGAGCCGGACAATTTCATCCTCATTATGCAAGGTGGCGTTGGTGACGACAACGCCGCCGACCGTTACAGGTTGCAAGCGCGCAACCGGCGTCAGCGCGCCGGTGCGACCGACCTGGATATCGATGGCAAGCAGTGTGGTTTCAACCTGTTGCGCCGCAAATTTATAGGCCATAGCCCAGCGCGGCGATCGCGCCACCTGCCCCAGCCGCACCTGCCAGTCGAGCCGTTCCAGTTTCAGGACAACGCCATCGATGTCAAAGGCCAGATCGGCCCGCTGCGCCTCCACCGTCTGGATAAAGGCCAAGGCCGCGTCGATATCATCGCAATGCCGGCGCAATTGCCCGATGTCAAAACCCCAGCTGCCGATGGCCGCCATCACGGCTGACTGATCATCGCCCGGCAACTGGCTCATTTCCCCCCAGCCATGGGCCAGAAAGCCCAGCGGCCGGGCGGCGGTGATCGCTGCATCCAATTGGCGCAGCGATCCAGCCGCTGCATTGCGTGGATTGGCAAAAACCTTCGCCCCCGCCGCGGCCTGGCGCGCATTCAAGGCTGCAAATTCGGCTTTGGTCATATAGATTTCGCCGCGAACCTCCACAACCGCCGGGGCGTAGGATGGCAGCACCTGTGGCAATCCGATGACGTGGCGGACATTGGCGGTGACATTTTCACCGATGGCGCCATCGCCGCGCGTCGCACCCGTGACCAGCTTGCGATCTTCGTAGCGCAGGCTGGCGGAAAGGCCATCGATCTTGGCTTCGGCGAGCAGCGCCACCGGTTCATCGGGTGAAAGCCCCAGAAACCGCCGCACCCGGCCGATGAACTCCCGCGCTTCAGCTTCGGAAAACACATTATCAAGGCTGAGCATCGGCCGGCTGTGAACGACCTTGCCAAAGCCCGAAACCGGTGCACTGCCGATCTTTTTCGAAGGCGAATCGGCCCGCAGCAGCTGCGGAAACGCTGCCTCGATCGCAAGGTTGCGCTGCATCAACGCATCAAAATCGCCGTCGCTGATGATCGGCGCATCATCTTCATGATAGCGACGATTGTGCGCGGCGATTTCGGCTGCAAGACGTGCCAGTTCGGCAGCGGCTTGCGGCTCGGTCAGATCGATGGGAGACATTGCGGGTCGATAGCAGCGCCGGCACGCCTTGGGAACAATGTCGGCGTCGTAGCGGCGGTCGTGCGGCTGACAGACATTCAGATGCTTGACCATGGTTGCCGTCTGTCGCACTCTGATCGCGGCGGGGCGCTCGGAGAATATTGATGACCGCGATCCATTATCACATCGTCGAACATGACGGCGGCTGGACCTACAAGCTTGGCGATGTCTTTGCCGAAACCTTTGCCAGCCATGACGATGCCCTGCGCGCTGCCCGCCGGGTCGCCATGGAACAGCAATTGGGCGGCGAAACCGTGCCGATCAGCTGGCAGGATGCCGATGGCAAATGGGTTGAGGAAGTCGCAGATGGCGGCGACCGGCCAATTGCCGATGTGATCGACGGCTGACCCTTCAGCCTGGCAAACCGGGCTGCTTTGCCGGCGATCCATGTTTCACCCGCTGCCAGGGCCAGTTGATGACACCGCCGGCAAACAGCGCCCACCAGACGAACACCGGCTGGAATGCCAGCCGCGGCGCATGATAGCCCCAGCCAAGCGCTGTGCTGCCGATTTTGACGCCTTCCAACGCATGCTTGATATTGGCCGGATAGACCGCCACTGCATAGGCTGCGAGCGCAGCACCCGCCAGCCAGCGCAAACGCGGTACAAACAGCGCCAGCCCGCCGGCAATTTCACACGCCCCGGTGATGAGTACGACCGCATGCGGAAACGGCACCCAG
>JBBRIC010000021.1:0-33554 GCA_038221665.1 Sphingomonadales bacterium | reverse complement strand
TTTTGGTGCGTGGCAAGGAGCGCGGAAAGCAGCGATGCAGCGCATCGGTGCCGACAAGTGACGCCGCCATGCGCCAAAAGCGACACCGCCCCGCAGGGGTTGCCCAAAGGGCAATCATGGTGATGCTACCTGATGTCATCATGCTCTAACCGGCACGGACCAGCGTGCCGATGCCGCGCCGGGTAAAAATTTCAAGCAACATGGCGTGTCCGATGCGGCCATCCAGAATGACCGCGGCATCGACGCCGGCCTTGACCGCAGCGACACAGGTTTCAAGCTTTGGAATCATGCCGCCGGTGATCGTGCCATCGGCGATCAGGGCGGCGATATCGAGCGGCGTCAGGTCGGTTTGCAGCGTGCCGTTTTTGTCGAGCACGCCCGCCACATCGGTCAGCAGGAAAAACCGCGATGCTCCCAAAGCGCCGGCGATGGCGCCGGCCATGGTATCGGCGTTGATATTATAGGTATGGCCATCGGCGCCGACGGCGACCGGCGCAATCACCGGCACGATTCCGGCCGCGAGCAGCGTGTGGATGATCGTCGTATCAACGGATTCGGGTTCACCGACAAAGCCCAGATCGACCACCTGTTCGATGGCACTGTCGGGATCACGCGTCGTGCGCTGTACCTTTACGGCGCGTACCAGCCCCGCATCCTTGCCCGATATCCCCGCCGCCCGGCCGCCGGCGCGTTCGATCCAGGCGACAAGTTCCTTGTTGATCGAGCCGGCGAGCACCATTTCAGCAACCTGGGCAGTGGCCGCGTCGGTGACGCGCAAACCATCGACAAAGCGGCTTTCGATGCCCAGCCGTTTCAGCATCGCGCCGATTTGTGGCCCGCCACCATGGACGACCACCGGCAGGATGCCCACCGCCTTCAGCAACACGATGTCTTCGGCAAAATCCTGGGCCAATTCCGGCTCGCCCATGGCATGACCGCCATATTTGACGACAAAGACCTTGCCCGCATAGCGTTGCAGATAGGGCAACGCCTCGATCAGCGTTTCTGTCTTGGCGATCATTTCGGGGTCGGGTGCGTGGGACATGGCGGGGTCTATAGGGTCGTGCAGCCGATTGTGTAAGACCCCGCAATTGCGCGAGGCGGCGGCGCCATCAGTGCATTTCCTCGCCGCCGCTGACGTTCAAGGCTTCGCCCGTGACATAAACGGCATCGGCCGACGCCAGCCAGGCGCAGGCGGCGGCGGTATCGCTGGCCAGGCCCGGCCGGCCGAGCGGATTGCGGGCGCGCATGTTGGCGAGATAGGCCTCCACCGTGTCGAACCCCAGCAGCTTTGAAAAATATGTATTCTGCGCTTCGCCGAGCCCGGTTGTGACATGATTGGGGCAGACGGCGTTGACGGTGATGCGATGGGCCCCGAGTTCCACCGCGTTGGAGCGCGTCAGGCCGATCATGCCATGTTTTGATGCGACATAGGCGGCCATGTGCGGAAAGCCCGATTTTGCCGCCTGTGACGCGATGTTGATGATGCGGCCGGCGATGCCATCGCTGCCCGGCCCCTGGGCGATGAACTGGCGAGCGGCGGCGCGGCTGCAGAGGAATGCACCCTTCAGGTTGACATCGAGCACGCGATCCCAATCGGCGCCGCTGGTTTCCAGAAACGGCTTCATCAAAAAACCGATTCCGGCATTGTTGATCATCACATCGATCCGGCCAAAAGCTGCGACGGCTGCCGCAACCAGCGCCTCGCATTGCGCCTCATCGCTGACATCGCAGCGTTTGATGAGCACGCGGCCGCCGCGCGCCTGAAGGTCTGCAACGACCGCCTTGGCCTCAAGCGGTGTCGCCAACCCCGGGCCTTCCTGGCCGATATCGCTGATCACGCAAGACGCGCCTTCATCGGCAAAGCGTTGCAGGATCGCCTGGCCAAGCCCCGCCGGCCGCCCCGAGCCGGTGACGACGACCACCTTGCCTGCAAAGCGCTGCATCAGATGAGGCTCAACGCTTCGGTCAACATGAAGAAGGGCGGGCCAGCGACCCAGGCGCGAAACTCCGTTGCAACCGCTGTCGAGGCATCGGTGGCAATATCCTTCCAGAACCCGTCCATGTCGGCGATGTCGATGATCTCGATGTAATCAAAGGGTGGCTTGTCGTCGCTGCCAAGCAGACCGGTGGAACGATAGATGTTGAAATCATCGATCGATGGCAGCGACCGCACGCCGGGCAGATCGCGCGCCTTGGCCCAGGCTTCATATTCGGCGGGATCGGCATCGGCGCGCAGGTTAAAGAGAACGATGATCTTCATTTAGGGGGGTTCCTTTCAGGCAAAATCGGGCGGTGGATGATAGGCATTCAGCACCGAATCGAGCTGCGCCGCCAGCGCCAGCAGCGTTGCTTCGGCGCCTGCCCGGCCGATCAGTTGTACCGCCACAGGCAGGCCTTCATCATCAACACCGGAAGGCAAGGATAGTGCCGGCAAGCCGGCAATATTGGCCAGCGCGGTGAAATCCGCCTGGGAGATCGGCCCCCGGCCGTGCGCAAAGGCGCTTTGGGGCGTTGTGGGCAGCAACAAGACATCATGCGACCCAAGGAGGCGGTGGAGCGTCGCGGCGGCGGCGGCCATCATCGCGTCCCCCATCGCCAGAATTTCCGGGCTGGCGTTGATCCCCAAATCCATCAATCTGGCAAACTGATCACTGACACCGCCCGCCGCGCGGTCGAGTGCAAAAATGCCCGCCGCGGCCCGGGCCGATTCGATGAACCCGGCCAGCCGCACAGCGGCGAGATCAAGGCCATCGGTCGCTTCTGACGTGACGCCGATGCCAAGCCCCGTCAGCGCCGCAACCGCCGCCGCGAGGCCGGCCCGCACCGCCGGTTGCATTTGGGCAGCATCAACCGCCTGCAATGTCGCGACGCGCGCCACCGGCGCTGCATCGCCCAGCGGCAGCAGCACCGCCGTCAGCGCCGCCAGATCGGCCATCGACCGGGCCAGCGGCCCGATCGAATCCAATCGTTTCGCAAGGAAGACCAGCCCCGTATCGGGAACAAGGCCGTTGGTTGGTTTGAGGCCGAAAATGCCATTATACGCTGCCGGGATGCGCACCGAACCGAGCGTGTCGGTGCCCAATGCCGCAGCGCAAAGCCCCGCCGCAACGGCCGCCCCCGAACCCCCGCTGGAGCCGCCCGGCGTATGGCCTATGCGGTGCGGATTTTCGGTGCGACCATAGGCTGCATTGTCGGTCGTGGCGCCCAGTGCGGCTTCGTGCATGTTGAGATGGCCAAGGATGATGGCGCCGGCATCGCGCAGCAGCATCACGACGGCGGCATCTTTGGCGGCGATGGCATCTCGCCGGAATTCGACGCCGGCGGTGGTGGCAAGGCCCTTGACCGCGATATTGGCCTTGACACCGATCGGCACGCCTTCGAGCGGGCGGGCATTGCCATTGGCGATCCGCGCGGCCGACAGATGGGCAGCGGCGCGGGCGCCATCCGCATCAAGGGCGGAAAATGCCAGCAACTGGCCATTGTAGCGCGCGATGCGGGCAAGAAACGCATCGGTTACGGCAACGGCATCGGCGCTGCGCAACCGGGCAATGGGGAGGTTGTGCAGCATCACAGCCCGCGCTGATCGATGAGGCGGACGGGTTTCTGGCGCACATCGATCTGGGTCATCGCCGCCGTGGCACCCGGCGCTGCCAGCCGCACCGCGACCTCCACCCCCAGCCCCGTGCGCAGCAAGGCCGCCAGCCCTGCTGTATCGCTATCGGGCGCGCGATGTTCGAGCGTTACCATCATCAGATCATTGCCTTTGGCATCGCGGGTCACATGACAGATGTATTCGCCGGTCAATTCGGCGCGGTTTTCAATCAGCGCGCCGATAGCATGCGGAAAGACGTTGATGCCCTTCAGCTTCACCATATTGTCCGAGCGGCCCAAAAACCCTTCGATCCGCCGAAACACCATGCCGCTGCTGTTATTGTCGGTGCGAAATGCCGAAATATCATGGGTGTTGAACCGGATGCAGGGCGCGATGTCATCCTTGTAAAGGCAGGTGACGATCATGTCGCCCTTGCCGCCAGCCGCCACCGGCGCGCCCGTATCGACATCGCAGATTTCGAGGTATTGCGCATCCTCCCAGACATAGAGCCCATCGCGTTCGGGGCCTTCGCCGGCGATGCAGCCGGTGTCGCCAACGCCATACCAGTCATAGGCTTTTGCCCCGCCCCAGGCCTTTTCAACGCTGGCGCGGTCTTCGGTGCCGAGATGGCCGATGATCATCCTGAGCTTGATATGTTCACCGGGCGTCAGCCCTTCGGCCACTGCGACCTCGGCGAGCTTGCGGATATAATCGATGAACCCGACCGCGACCGTTGCGCCGAAATCGGCCATCAGCTGTACCTGGGTTGCCGAACGGGTTTCGATGCCGGTGCCGGCCGACAGGAACATGGCGTTGGTGAAATGCGTATAGGCTTCGCGAATATAATGGCCGCCGTTGATCATGCCATGGCCATAAACGCTATGGACGACATCGCCGGGCCGCAAGCCCTGCCAGCGCGCCATGCGGGCGACCAGCAGATTGCCGACCTCGCGGCCTTTGGGGCCAAACAACAGGGTCTGCGGCTTGCCGGTGGTGCCGCTGGTGGTGTGCAAGACTGCCGGCGGCCGGGTCGCCGCATCGCCAAGCCCATGAAAATCGCCAAAGGGTGGATGGGCGGCAATCGACGCCATCAGGTCGGATTTATCATAGCTTGGCAGCTTTTGCAGATCATCAAGGCTGCGGATATCGCCCGGCTGGATACCGCGGGCGCCCCAGTGCCGGGCATAAAACGGGATCGCCCAGCCGCGCTGCATCAGCCGCAGGAACTGTGCGTCCTGAAGGCTGCGCAAGGCATCGGCCGACATGGCGGTGTAACGCGCCACGAATTCATCGCCGACGGGATAATCCCGCAGCAATTGCGGCACATCGGCCGTCGCGAAATAATCCGGATGGTTCATCAATCAGCGTCCCGAAAACAGCGTCAAAGGGTCGATATGGCGCGGCGGCGCCATGGCCAGTGTTGCCGCCAGCGCCAGTTTTTCGGCATGGCCGGCGCGGCTGAGCGGGTTGTCCGGGCTGCCCAGCGTTGCCGGCACATTGACCGTGCGGCGGCTGCCATCGGCAATCAGCAGATTCAGCCGCTGCGGTGTCAGCGCATTGGGGTCGGGATTGTCGTCGATGCGGATTGTCAGCCGGTTGCCGATGGCGCGCAGCGTTGGGTCGGCAAAATTTTCGGGCGTAAAGCGGCGCGGATCGATTTGACCATCGCAGAGCATCAGCGCGCCCAGAAACGCGAGGCACAGCCGGGCATAGGCAGGTGTCATGTCGGCATCCCAGGGGCGCCCGACCAGCCGCGCGATCAGAGGCGGCACGACCGCCTCGATGCCGATCACCTCGGCGCTGCGCAGTCCTGTCAGTGCGGCGAGCGTCGCATGGCTGGCACGGCCCGACGGCCAGGGCTTGATGCTGATTTCAGCAATGCGCCAGACCTTGCCCAGCGTTGCCACCAGCGCCGTTGGATCGCCGCCATCGAACAGCGGGAAATAGCCGAATGGCCCCGTCAGCGCATCCCCTGGCCCCGGCAGCCCGGCAGCGACCAGATCGACCGCCGTCACCGCTGCGCGCGCCGCAGCCGCAACCTGCAAGGGCAGCGCCAGCGAGCCTTCGACATGGGCCTGCATGGTGCCGGCGCATTGGGCATGGGCGAGCCCCAGCACATCGCCGAACCGCGCCGCCGGAATATGGGCGATCCGCGCCGCTGCCAGCGCCGCCCCGATCAAGCCCGCTGTCGCCGGGCGGAAAAACCGCAGCGGTGTCGTCGCCGCCAGCCCCAGCACACAGGCGATATCGACACCGACAACCAGGGCCGCCAGTGCCTCATCGCGAGTAGCGCCATACTGGTGGCAGACCGACAACAGGGCGGCTGTAACCACGCTCATGGCGTGCACGACCGCCGCTTCATGGACGGCATCCCATTCAAGGCAGTGGATCTGAAAGCCATTGACAAAGGCCGCTCCCGCCGCCGGCAAGCGCGTGTCACGGCCCAGCAATGGCACCGTAGCGCCGCTGCCCCAGCCCGCCGCCGCCGCCATGACGCCGCTGGCACCGGGTGCCGTCGATCCGGCGGCACCTACCGCCAGCGTATCCGCCAACAGCATCAGCGCAGCGGCGCGGACAGCATCGGGCAGCACGATCGGCCCTGAGGCAAAGGCCAAAAGATCGGCCGTCGCGGTCATGCCAGCCAGCGCTCCACCAGTGCCAGCAGCGGCGCAGCGGCAGCTTCATCGGCGCTGTGCAGGACGAGCGCGATCGCTGCCTCGGCCTCGCTGGCGGAAAGACCACCCCAGGCGACCAGCGCCCGGAATTTATCCAGCAACGCCGGCAAATCGATGGGGTTTTCCGGGTCGCCCAGCGCATCGTCCACCGCCGCCTGCGCCCCGCCGGCTGTGACGCTGGCACCAAAATGCGCTGGATAGGCGGCGGTAAACGTCGAATTTTCGGCCAGCACAACCCGCGCCCGCGCGGCGGCCAGCGCCGGATCGGCCAGTGCTGCGGGTTCAAAATCAGCAAAGCTTGGCCGGCCGCGCACTGCGACGACGGCAATCGAATGTTGCAACGAAAATTTCGCCTCCACTGTCGTTTGCGGGTCTGGCCGGTCGCAGAATGTCAGCGCATCGCCATAGGTTTCGAGCCTGATCGGCCCGCTGGCGAGGGCGCCCGGCGGCAGTGCCAGCGCCGCATCGATGGCGGGATGGGCATGACGGCAGGCGGCCCAGGGTTTGAAACTGACATCGGCGATCAGCCAGCGATCGAGCACTATAGCGCCTACGGCACCGCCCATCGCCGCGAAAATGCCCTGCGGCCCTTCCAGCACCAGGCGCGGCCCGGTCATACCGGCGCCAGCAAGGTCGGCTGCGAACAGGCCACCTAGCACCGCATCGGCGACATGAAAGGCCTTGCTGGTGGCCGCTTCGTGGCGGACCTGCCAGACCGCCCCGGCACTCGATCCGGCGATGCCAAGCGCTGCAACAGTCTGTGGCATCGACAAGCCGGCCAGCGAGGCCGCCGCCGCCGCCGCCCCGAATCGCCCGGCGGTGTGCGTTGGATGGAAAAATCCATAATGTCGATCATCGAGCATCCGCGCGATTGCAACCGTCGCTTCGGTACCGCGCACCCCGGCATCAAGCAGCGCGGCCATGGCAGGGTTTGACAGCCGCGCCTGCAACATCGCCGCCGCCCAGACAACCGGCCCCGGATGCACCCGGCCGAGCCGGTCGACATCGTCCATTTCCAGCACCGACCCGAGCAATGCCGCCCGGCGCAGCCGATCATCATGGGCGCGGCGCAGCCGATCATCATGGGCGCGGCGCGCGATGGCCCCCATCTCGCTGTTGCGGGCACCGGCGACACAGCCGAGCCAATCGAGCAGATGCAACCGCGCGGTCTGGCGCGCGGCGGCATCGACCGGCGCCGCCAGCCGGCTGGCCAGTTCCTCGGTTACCGATGGCGGCGGCGATGGTGACAATGAAAGCCCCTGTTTTCAGCCGATCGAGCGGGCTGGACAATTTGTCCGGACATATTGCGGAGATGACAGGCATCAATCAAGGTGGGACGCGATGACAAAGGGAATGAAGTGACCGTCACCCGCGTTCCGGCCACTGGCCAGCGTCCATCGATCGACATTGACCAGCCGCGCTATGTGCAGGTCGCAGATGAATTGCGGGCTGCGATCAAGGCGGGCCAATTCGGCGAAGGCGATCAATTGCCCACCGAAAACATGCTGTGTGACCGGCATGGCGTCAGCCGCTTCACGGTGCGCGAGGCGCTGCGCCGGTTGCAGGGCGAAGGCCTGATCCGGCGGCGGCGAGGCTCTGGCACCATCGTTGATACCGGCAACCGGGTGCTGCGCCAGCCGCTGTCCGACGTCAACGAGCTTTTGCAATATGCTGCCGGTTCGCAATTCAATTTTGAAATCATCGGCCCGGTGCGCATCGGCGATACGCAGGCGCTGGAATTCGGGGTCGCCGCCGGCAGCCGCTGGATTCACCTGGCCGGGGTGCGCAGCATCGCCAACAATGGCCCTGCCGTGGCGTTGACCGATGTCTATATCAATCCGCTGTTCGAAACGCATGTCGCGGGCCTCAGGCCCGGCCGCCAGACCCTGTTCGAACAATTGGGCGCAGCTGCCGGGTTTCGCATTGCGCGAGTGGAACAGGATATTCGCGCCGTTGCGGCAGGCGCTCGCGAATCGGCAGCACTGGGGGTTGCCCGGCGATCGCCTGTACTGCGGATCGTGCGCGTCTACCGCGACGAAAGCCATCGCATCGTCGAAATTTCGGTCTCGGCCCATGCCGGCGACCGCTTTACCTATTCGATGCACAGCGACCAGGCCTGAGCATTTGATCGCATTGGCGTGTTTCCTTGGCCGCCGAGCCCCGCTAGACTATTTGGGATCTGCGGGGAATCGGCACCGGCCCGCGCCCCCCGCCCGACCACCCACAGCGCAAACTGTAATTGGTCGGGCGGGGGCGCGGGCCGGTGCCGCAAAACTGCCGGACAGCCTCGATATTTCACGGACCAGCAACGGAGCCAAAGCCATGCGTGCGACCATGTCCCTGCTGTTGATACCGGTCCTTATCGGCATTGCCGGCCCTGCGATCGCGCAGAAAAATGTTCAGACGGCGTCGGTCCCGACCAGCATGTTGAAGCCTGCCCCCGAAGCGCGCGGCGATGGCACCCAGCCGCGCCAGCGTCTGGTCACGGTGTTCGGCACCGAAGAATGCCCAAAACCTACGTCGCCCGATGAAATCGTGGTTTGCGCCCGGCTGCCCGATTCCGAAATCTATCGCATTCCCGAACGCCTGCGCGCCGCCGACAATCGCCGCATCAGTCCGTTTCAGGCCAATCGCAACCTGCTGCTGGGCGATGCGGCCGGTGGCGCCGGTGGCTCGATCGGCAGTTGTTCGGCCGTTGGCCCTGGCGGCCTGATCGGCTGCAACCGGCGTCAGGTCGATGCCTGGGCGCAGGACCGGACCAGCCGGATGGCTACCGGCCAAAGCCCGCGCTGACGCGTGGCAGCAAGCGGCCGTTCTGCGAAACGCCCGCCTGCCAAACCTTACGCCTCCGGTTTTTCGCTGAAGGTGATCTTTATCCGCACCCAGGCGCCGACTTGCGATTTGCCGCCAATGCGCGGCGGCTTGACGCGAAATTGCCAGGCGGCGTTGACCATGGCGCGCGACAGGCCGGAACCGCGCGGCGCTTCTTCCAACTGCCGGCAATCATCGACCTGATAGCGTTCGATGGTCTTGCAGGCGATCAGCGCATAGCTGCCGGTCGGCGCGCCGGTTTTGGGGATGTAGAACGCCAGTTCGGCGTTGGTTGGTTCGCGCTGCCATTCGGCATTGTACAGCCGCTCACCGCCTGGACCTTCGCCGGGGCCATAGGCCGTATCGCTGTCGGGGCCGACGCCGGCATCGGCAAGGCCTTCTGACCGTTCGGCGCTGTGATTGGGCAATTTGGTGATGTCGACGCCTTCGAACAATTGCACGGTGAACAGTTTGTCCTGGGGTTTCTGGAGGATCTTTGGCGCGGGCGTCGCCTTTGCCTTGGCGCCGGCGGTGCGTTTGGGCCGCGTTGCCGGCTTTGGCACCGCCACCGGCTTGTCGGGCAGCACGTTAAAGGCAATCAATTCCCGATCACCCGGCGGTTTTGATGGCCGCGCCGGAACGAGGCTGACCAGCAGCAGCACCAGCAGCAGGTGGAGGCCAAGGACAAGCCCCAGCGCCACGGCGCGACGCCGGTCAAAACCGTTCTGGTCGGGGCCAAAGCGCATCGGTCAGCTATCGGCCCGACGGGCGGCAGGGGCTGTTACCCCCGCCGCCACAGGCCTTTATCCCTTTACCGCCGCGATCATGCGATCAACGACACCGGGCAGCGCCGTCAGCGGCACGCCGCCGGTTGCGACCAGCGCGTCGTTGAAATCGCGCACGTCCCAACGCGGCCCCAGTGCCACCTTGGCCCGGGCGCGCTGTTTCAGGATTTCATTATGGCCGATCTTGTAGCCACAGGCCTGGCCGGGGCTGGCGCAGTAACGATCGATTTCAGAGGTGACGCTGCCAACCGAGCGCCCGGTTTCCGTAACCATGGTGGCAATCGCCTTTTCGCGGCTCCAGCGCAGATCGTGAAGGCCTGTGTCAACGATCAGGCGGACAGCCCGGAACCGCGCTGCGTTCAGATAACCCAGTTTGCCGAACGGGTCATTTTCGTAAAAACCGTCTTCGGCAACCAATTGCTCGGCATAGAGCGCCCAGCCTTCGACAAAGGCATTGAAACCGATCAATTGCGCCACCGGCGATACGGTATCTGGATGTTCGGCCAGAAATGCACCCTGCCAGGCATGGCCGGGGATGGCTTCATGCGCCGTCAGCGAGGCGAGCGTCCATTCCGGCCAATAATCCATCTTTTTGAGGTTGATATAGTAGATCGCCGGGCGTTTGCCGTCGGTGCTGGCAAAATTCATGTAACCAAGGCCGGCACCGTCCTGAATATCGACGGGCACGCGCTTGACCTGCACATCGGCTTTCAAGCCCAGCTTGGAAATCCGCCCCAGTCGCGGCCTGATCCCGTCGATGACGCCCTGCACATAGGCAATGACGGCGGCACGCCCGGCATCGCTGTCGGGCTGCAAAAAACGTTTGTCGTTGCCCAGCGCCGCTGTGCGTTCGCCTACGCTGCCCTTGGTCAGGCCCTTGGCGCGCAGGATCTTGTCCATTTCGGCTTCGATGGCGCGATTCTGGGCCTGGCCGGTGGCGTGGATTTCGGCCGCCGTCAGCGTCGTCGTCGTCTGGCTGCGCAACAGGAATTCATAATAGGTCTTGCCGTCGGGCAGTTTCCAGACGCCGGCATCGGCATTGGTTTTCAGCGCCGCCAGCGCCGCCATCTGGCGATCGAGCGCCGGATAGATGCTGTTCTTGACGATGGCAGTGGCACTGCTGCCCGGGTCGGGGAGGCCGAGCTTTGCGGCGCGCCGGGCGATTGACGTGACGAATTTGGATTTGTCGGCCGCGATCTTGCGCAATGCCGCCTGTTGGCCAAGCGTGTTGGAGACGATGAAATCCGGCGGCACAACGCCCTTGGCGGCATCTTCCTTGATCCGGCTGGTTTCGGCATCAAGGTTCCGGCCGACTTCGGCCAGTCTTGCCATATAGGCCGTGGCACCGGCAGCATCCTCGACGCGGTGATAGCTGTCGAGGAATTCGGCGGCCTGATTGTAAACGCCGTTCTGCTGCGACACGACATAGGGAATGCTGCCGTTGGCGTCCGATTTGCCAAAGGGGAAACGCGCGCCCTCGACACCGATGCCCATCGCCCAACGCGCACTGTCATAATTGTTTATGTCGGCGCCATGCAGCCGATCGCGCCGGACGCTGTCCAGCAATGTGCTCGCCTGGGCATAGACGCGGCGGTCCGCCGCTTCGCCGGCGCGCGACAGATCGTTCAGCCGTGATGCAAGGCCGGCGTCGGCGCCGCGATCAAGGCCCAGCAACGTCGCCTGTTCGGGATTGCGCTGCAACAGCGCCCCGGCAATGGTTGTCAGTGCCGCGGCCAATTGCGGATCGCCGGCCGGAGGCATTTTCGTTGCCGCCTGCAAGGCCGCCGGCAGCCCCGCCATGACGCTGCCGGCGCCGGCAAGGCCAGCCCCGGCAAGGCCAGCATTGGCAAGCAGATTGCGGCGTGATGTTTCAAATGGCGACATGGTCAAAAACTCCTTGGTGACAATGGTAATGGCGGGACAATCAAAGGCTCGGCTGACTGCCCGCGCAACTGCCGGGCAAACAACAGGCGATCGGCGCCCTTGAAGCCAAAGCGCCAGATGATCGCACAGAAAATGCCAAGAATGAGGAACTGCCCGATGGCGAGCTGAAACCATTCCGGCGCGCGCAGAAACACGATGCCGGCGGCAAATGACGGGATGGCGGCGATCAGCATGATCCAGCGCCAGCCGGCGACCGGGTGATCGAGCCGCCGCGCCAGCAGTCGGGATTTGGCCACCGACAGGAACAGCGCCGACACCGCCAGCCCCGTCGCGGCGCCCAGCCCGCCATAGCGCGGCACCAGGATCAGGCTGATCGCTGCCTGGATGATGATGCCGATCAGCGACCAGGCGAGATTGGCGTTGCGCGCAACATAGATCAGCGCACCTTCTGCCACGGCCGCCTGCGCCGCAAGCAATTCGACGACCAGCAACATCGCCAGCACCGCCGCTCCACCGGCAAACACCGGGCCGAACAGCCCCATGCTCGCCTGGCCGGTGATGCCCAGCGCGATGACCACGCCCAATTGCGCCGAACCAACCCAGAAACTGATCTGGCGGATATGCGCCGCCACCTTGTCGAGGCGATCGGCGGCCAGATTGGTTGTCAACACCGGCGCCAATATGGGATCAAAACTGGATTTCAGCCGCTGCGGCAGTGACGCGATCTGCTGGGCAATATAATAGATGCCGACAATCTCGGGGCTGGCAAAGCGTCCGAGGATGAAGATATCCAGCCGTCGCGCCCCCCATTCGGCGATATCGGCCCCGGCCAGAGGCACATTGCTGCGCGCCATGCGCCATAAATGCGCGCGCCGCGGCTGCCAGGGCGCGGGTGCCCGGAACTGGCGCAGCGCCGGCCATAGCGACGCGATGGCGGCGGCCAGCATCGACAGCATATAGGCGATGATCAGGCCGTCGGGTTTCAATATCGTAAAGGCGAGCACCAGCGCCGCGATCGACAGCACCCATGGTTCAACCAAAGATCGCGCCCGCACCGTAGCGGCGATATCGTGCCGGAAGGCCAGCGCGGCAAGGCAGATATCGGAGACAACAATTGCGAGGATGATAAGCGCAAACAACCGGTCAACACTTGAAATCGGCGTCGATGGAAAGACCAGCATCGGCAGCGCCATCAACACCAGCGCGCCGATCAAGGCCATGACGAGCGTCAGCGCGAGGCCATCCAGCAGCGTTTGCCTATCCGACGCCTCATCGCCGGGGTCTGCGGCCGCCACACGTCGCAAGGCCATTTCCTGCGCCAGGCCGCGTTTCAGGCCCAGCGTTGCCAGCATGGCCACCAGCTCGACAACCATCGTTGCATAGGCAAAGCGCCCCAGCGCTTCGGCGCCATAAAGCCGCCCGGCGATGAACAGGAAGGGGAAGCGTGCCGCCAGCCGCAGCACATAGCCGATAAAGCTGGTGCGGCCGCCCCGCGCCAGCGCCGCGGTTTCAGCCGCTTCAACCGCCGACATGCACCCGCCGGTAGCGGCCGTGCAGATACAGCAGCGATTCGCGGTCGGGCGCGAGGCCGAAACGGGTGACAAGGCCCACCAGGATGCGATGATCGCCGCCATCATGATCGGCATGAAGGGTGCAGGCAAAGGCCGCCTTGGCATCATGCAGGATGGGCAGGCCATCCCATTCGTCCCATTGGCTGTCGGCAAAGCGATCGATGCCCTTTTGGGTGAAGCGATCGGCGACGACCTGGCCATCCAGATCGAGCACATTGATGGCAAAACGCCCGGTCTGGCGCAGCGCCGGCAGCGCCGAAGCCGAATTTGCCGGGCAGAACAATAGCAACGGCGGATCGAGCGAGACGCTGGTAAAGCTGTTGGCGGTCAGGCCGACCGGCACGCCTGCCGGGTCAAGCCCCGTCACCACCGTGACCCCTGTTGCAAAACAACCAAAGGCGTCACGCAGGCGGCGCGTGTCGAGCGGGGGTGATGTCACGATCATGTCGTCGCACCCCTAAGGCGTTCGCGCGCCGGGTCAATGTCTGACCGTGTCGCAAGGCGTGCAAACAAGGCCCACTGGCCAAAGCCGCGCCGGCCTGCGATATGTCCGGCGGAATATAGCGCCGGGATGATCGATGCTGAAAATACTGCTGGCGCTGCTGCTGATCGCCTTCGCCGGCCCAATCCCTGTTGCTGCCGCCGCCGAACGTTCTGCATCGACTCCGCTGCGCGTGCTCGCCGCCAGCAGCCTGACGGAGGTCATGGCGGCAATCGCCGATGCCTGGGTCGCACGCGGCCATCCCCGGCCGGTGCTGATCCTTGCCGGATCGCCGGCGCTGGCGCGGCAGGTGATCGCGGGCGCGCCGGCCGGCATTTTCATTTCGGCCGACCGCGAATGGCTGGACAGTGCCGCTGCGGCCGGGGTTCTCGTCAACAACAGTATCCGGGTCATTGCCGGCAATCGCCTGGTGCTGGTCGTGCCGGCAACGGCGCCGCGATCGGCGCGGCTGGTCAGGGGCTTTGATCTGGCGGGTTTTGTCGGCGACGGTCGCTGGGCGACGGGCGACCCTGATTCAGTGCCGGTTGGCCGTTATGCCCGGGCGGCCTTGACCAGCCTTGGGGCCTGGTCGGCTGCTAAACCACGGCTGGCCCGCGCCGACAATGTCCGCGCCGCGCTCGCCTATGTCGAACGCGGCGATGCAGCGGCTGGGATCGTTTATGCAACGGATGCCAGGGCCTCCAGAAATGTCGCCGTCGCCGGCGTTTTTCCGAGCAACAGCCATCCGCCGATCGTCTATCCGGCAGCGCTTGTCGCCGCCGGCGCCGATGCCGAGGCGCGCGCCTTTCTGGGCTTTTTGTCCAGCCCGGCGGCGCGGGCAATCCTCAAGGCCCAGGGCTTTATTGCACCATGAGGCTGTTGATCGCGTTGCTGATGAAACGGTCTGCCGCGATGATGGCATGTTTGCAGCGCTGACACCGGCGGAGCTGGCAGCGATAGGCGTCAGCTTGAAGGTTTCCGGCACCGCAACATTGTTTACGCTACCGCTGGCCTTTGGCCTTGCCTTTTTGCTGGCCCGCCGCGATTTCAGGGGCAAGGCGATTGTCGATGCGCTCGTTAATCTGCCGTTGGTGCTGCCGCCTGTCGTCACCGGCTATCTGTTGCTGCTGGCCTTTGGCCGGCATGGCCCGTTTGGCCAGGCGCTGGCCAGCATCGGTGTTTCAGTGCTGTTCCGCTGGACGGGGGCAGCGATTGCCGCCGGAATCATGGCGCTACCGCTGATGGTCAGCCCGATGCGGCTGGCGCTCGACGGCATGGACCGCCGGCTGGAGGCTGCGGCGGCAACGCTTGGCGCCACGCCGGCGCGGGTTTTCACCAGCATGACAGTGCCGCTGGTGTTGCCGGGCATCATCGCCGGCGGCGTGCTGGGCTTTGCCAAGGCACTGGGCGAATTTGGCGCGACGGCGATTTTTGTGTCGGCGATCCCGGGTGAAACCGAAACCCTGCCACTGGCGATAAATGCTTTTCTGCAGGTGCCGGGCCGCGAACCGGCGGCGTTGCGCCTCGCCATCATCAGCATCGCCATCGCCTTTGCCGCGCTGGTCGCGGCGCAATGGTGGCAGCGCCGTGCGATCGCCCATCGGGCATGAGTATCCAGGTCGATTTGCGACTGCGCCAGGGCGATTTCGCGCGCACCATCCGCTTTCAGTCGGACGTCCGGGTGACGGCGCTGGTCGGGCCGTCGGGGTGCGGCAAAACGACAACGCTCCACGCCATTGCGGGCCTTGTGCGGCCGGAATCGGGCCGGATCTGCCTTGGCGGGCAATGTCTTTTCGATGCCGCGGCGAGGATCGATGTGCCGGTGGCGGCGCGGCGGCTCGGGCTGGTATTTCAGGATGGCCGGCTGTTTCCGCATCTGCGCGTTGGCGCCAATCTTGGTTATGCAGGTCGCGCCGATGCGGGCGACATTGCCGATATGGCGGCGCGGCTGGGGATCACGCCGCTGCTCGATCGCTGGCCGCGGCATCTGTCGGGTGGCGAAGCCCGGCGCGTGGCGCTCGGCCGGGCGCTGCTTTCCCGGCCCGCTGCGCTGCTGCTCGATGAACCGCTGGCGCACCTCGATGCGGCGCGGGCCGGCGATTTGCTGGCGCTGATCGCCGACATCAGCGATGTGCCGATGCTTTATGTAACGCATGATCTGCGCGAGGCGGAACAGCTTGGCGCGACGATCATCGCCCTGACGAGCGTAGAAGTTTAGCCGTCCTCCCGGGCTCGACCCGGGACGACGAATTAACGGCGATCGCGTCTAGACGATCGGCGCTGCCATCGCATCCCCCATGCGGCGGATCGCAGCAATCTTGTCATTGAGCGCCGACCAGTCATCGCGCTCTGCAATCGGTGCCCAGATCGCCTCGACATCCTCGATCAACATCGTGCAGGGGCCATCATCCTGCCAATAGGCATGGGCTGCGGGCGGGGTTGCATAGGGCGCCACTGCGGCGCGAAAGCCCGCAAAATCGGCGCCGGCATAAATCGCATCGGCGGGGCTGGGCCGTCGCTGCGCGCCACCGCGCCAATCGAACCAGAATCGGTCGGGCGCCATGCGGCTGGCGGTCAGCCCGGTTTCGATGCCCTTGACCAGCGCTGTATCGGCCTCGCTGCCCCGGCTGGCCACCCCCAATCGTCCCAACAGCGCCGTTGCCAACGCCGCCTGATAGCGATCGGGAAAGGCCAGCAGCGCCGGTTTCAGGGTTTCGACATCGGCGATCAGCCGTAAGGCGCCGGCCAGTTGATAGACATTCCATTGCAGCGCTTCGGCCTGGCGGCCAAAGCTGTAAAGGCCGTTATGGTCGAAATAGGCGGCGGTAAAATCAGGGTCCCAGGCCGGGGCAAAGCGCCAGGGGCCGTAGTCGAAACATTCGCCGGTGATGTTGATATTGTCGGTATTGAGAACGCCATGCACAAACCCCGCCGCCATCAACTGGCCGGCCAGCGTTGCCGCGGTGCCAGTGACATGATCGAGCAGCGCTGCTGCCGGATTGACGCCGCTGGCCTCGGCCGCAAAATGCAGCAGCGCATAATCGACCAGCCGCGCCAGTGCCGGCGCACCCTGCAGCCAGGCCTGACGTTGAAAACTGCCATAACGGACATGGCTGTGGTTGAGGCGGACGAGCACGGCACCGCGCGTTGGTGATGGTTCATCGCTGCGATCGAGGTGCTCACCGGTTTCGATGACCGACAGGGTGCGTGATGTGTCGAGGCCGAGCGCCGCCAGCATTTCGGTGGCAAGAATCTCGCGAACGGCGCCCTTCAGCGTCAAACGGCCATCGCCGGCGCGGCTCCAGGGCGTCTGGCCCGAACCCTTGGTACCAAGGTCCAGCAGCCGGCCACGATCATCCCGGCATTGCGCGAACAGAAAACCCCGGCCATCACCCAGATCGGCATTATAGCTGCGGAACTGATGGCCGTGATAGCGCAGCGCCAGCGGCATATCGAGGCTGCCGGGCAGTGGCACGAACCGCCCGAAATGGTCGCACCAGCCAGCATCGCCAAGGCCAGCAAGGCCGATTTCGGCTGCGGCGCGATCGTTCCTGTAACGCAGCTGCGTCTGCGCAAACACCGCCGGGGTGACGGGATCGTAAAATTCATTGCCCAGCGCCAGAATGTCCCGCGCCGGCCGCCAGGCCGTCATCAAGGCTGAAATCAGCTGGTCGGGTAATAGCAGGCGGCGCGGACGAAACGCACTGTCTCCCGCTCGATCCGGGCGGCGTCCTCGGGCGATTTTGCGGTGAGGATCAGGTCGATCGCATCGCCGACGACATGATGGGTAAACGATGATGCCAGCGCCATATCGACGCCGGTGATGCCGCGCTTGGCCATGGCCAGCGTCATCTGGCGATGGATCCATTCTGTCGTCGTCGCCTTCGCCGCATGGTAAAAGGGTTCGGCTTCGGCATTGTTGGCCAGTGCCTTTTTGGGGCCGGTGTCGCCGCAGGCTTCGCCCATACCCTGCCACATCATGTTGACCCGGCAGAATTCGAAGACCCGCGGGATGATGATGCCGGGTTCCAGATCCTCCAGCGCATCGTCGCCTTCCATGGCCTCGATCATCATCTGGCCATGGCGGACGCCCAATTCGGCGAGCAGCGCCTTTTTGGAGCCGAAATGGTAAAAGATCGAGCCTTCCGAGACATCGGCCTCACGCGCGATATCGGCGGTGCCGGTATTGGCAAAACCCTTGGAAGAAAACAGCATATGGGCTGCTGCCAGCACGCGCTGTTTGGTTTCCGCCGGGTCATAGCGGCGGGCCCGCGTATCCACCCGGGTTTCAGCCTTATAGGGCTTGCCTGATACTGGCACGGAATCGATTGCGCGCGTTGCCACTGCCTGACTTCTTCCTTATCCCCCCCGGGAAGCGCGGCTTATAGCGCGGCAACTGAGTCCGAGTCAAAAAAAACAGCAATCGGCGCGAGGAAAGCGGCAGCAAATGACGGCGGCATGGCAGGATGGCTGGTATGAATCCGCAGACGGCCTGCGCCTGCACTGGCGCGAACTGGCCGGCAACGCCGCGTGGCCGACCTTGCTCTGCATCCCGGGGCTGACGCGCAATACGGTCGATTTTGCTGCCTTGGGAGACAGGCTGGGCGGTGTCTGTCGCATCATTGCCGTCGATCTGCGCGGCCGGGGCGATTCTGCCTGGCCAAAGGATGCCGCCACCTATGTCGCTGAAAGCTATGGCGATGATCTGGCGCAGTTGCTGGTGGCAGCCGATATCGACCGCTTTGTCGCGCTCGGGGCATCGCTCGGCGGGCTGCTGGCGCTGGCGCTGGTCGCGGCATATCCAACGCGCGCCGACGGTATCATCCTTAACGACATCGGGCCTGTTATTGCGGCAAAGGGGCTGCGGCGCCTGTCCGCCAATGTCGGGCGGCAGGGCAATTGGCCGACCTGGGTGCATGCCGCGCGCGATTTGTGGCTGCGCAACGCCGATATCTACCCTGATTGGGGCCTTGCCGAATGGCTGGTCTTTGCCAAACGCCTGTGTTGGCTCAACCCGGCCGGGCGCATCGTGTTCGATTATGACCCGCGCATCGCCGACGCGTTTCGCCAACCGGGCGGCGCCGCGACAGATCAAGCGACCGGTCAAGCCACAGACCATTGGCCGGCCTTTGCCGCCGTTGCCGGCCTGCCGATGCTCAGCCTGCGCGGCGCCTTGTCGGATGTGTTCGACACAGCGACCGAGGCCGCGCTGGCCGCGCGGCTGCCGGGTCTGACCAGGGTGACCGTCCCCGGTGTCGGCCATGCCCCAACGCTGGCGGAACCAGAAGCCGTGGCAGCGATCTCGGGCTTTCTGGCCGGGATCGGGCACCAATCCCCAAGCTGAGCGGCCTCGTCGAGCGCTACGCCGGCAACACCTTGTGCCAATTGGTGATCGATCGTGATTCGAACAGCCCGGCCTGATGATAGGGGTCGGCGGTGGCAAAGGCGACGGCGGCGTCGCGATCGTCGAATTCGATGATCATCAATGATCCCATCGCCCGGCCATCGGGGCGCAGCAGCGGCCCCGCCACCAATATTGTCTGCCCAAGCGAATGGATATGCGCCAGATGCGCCGCCCGCGTCGCAGCACGCAGATCGGCCGAATCCGGCTTGTCGATGCAATGAATGGCGAAATAGGGCATCGGGCACCTGTAGTTGACAAAGGCTGGTGTAACGTGGCGGACGGACGGGGGAAAGGCCAGATGCAGGCCGTGCTGAATGTCGTGCCGGGTGTGCTGTTGTGCAGCGGCCTTGGGCTCGCCGGAAACATGTTGGCCGACGGGCTGGGCATCGGGCTGCCCGGGCCGGTCATCGGCCTGCTCGCCTATGCGGCCTGGCTGTTCAGCGGGCGCGGCATCGGCTGGAGCTTTGCCGGTGCCGCGTTGCTGGTGCGCTGGATCGGCGCCATGATCGTGCCGGCGCTGGTCGGGCTGGGTGCCTATGGCCAGTTGTTGACCGCTGCCGCGCTGCCGCTGCTGCTTGTGCTGGTCGCCTCGACGCTGATCACCGCCTTCGCCACGGCCGGGCTTTACCGCCTTGCCGGCGGCCAGCTTTGATGGCGGGCTGGCTCGAATCGCTGCTGGCGACGCTGGCGATCTTGGCGGGCTTTGCGATGGCACGGCGATTGTCGGCGCGGCTCGGCCATCCGCCATGGGCCAGCCCGGTGCTGTTGACGGCGCTGGGCGCGGCGGCGGTGCTCACGCTGGCCGGGCTCCCGCTGGCGCGGTTCGAAGCCGCCACCATGCCGCTGCGCTGGCTGTTGGCGCCGGCCCTGGTGGCGCTGGCCAGCGTCACTTTCGGCAAGTCTGGCCGCACCAGCGCGGCTGCTGGCATCGCGGCCAATCGCGGCGCGGCGCTGTTTGCCGTGACGGGCGGCACCGTCATTGGCATCGGCAGCGCCATCGGTCTTGCCCGCGCCGTTGGGCTCGATGCGACCCTTGTCGCGGCGCTCAGCACCAAAACCGTCACGACGCCCTTTGCGGTTGCGATCATGGCAAGGGTTGGCGGCCCGGTGGCGCTGGCCGCGGCGCTGGCGGTGCTGACGGGTGTCGTCGGCACGTTGCTGGTGCCGCCGCTGCTTGATCGCCTGCGCATCACCGACGACATCGCCCGGGGGCTGGCTCTGGGCGTTTCGGCGCATATTGTGGCGACCGACTGGCTGACGCGGCGCAATCCAGACAGCGGCGGCGTTGCGGCGCTGGCCTTTGTGCTCGCCGGGATCATCGCGTCGCTGCTGGTGCCATTGCTGTGGGGCCGGCTGTGAGACCGGCCCCAGATCATATCAGCGTCGGTTGAAGCGTGCCCGGTTGATGTTGCCCCGGGCGCGATCCTGGCGATAGTCGGTGCGGGCATAATCACGGCGGCTGAAATTGCCGTCGGCGGCAAGCCGCGTCTGGGTCCGGTCTATGTGCGCCTGCTGGGCATTCAGCCGGGCCGCCTCGGCGCTGCTGATGCTGCCGTTGCTGATACCATTGGCGATGCGCTGGTCCTGCTGGTTTTCGCGATTTTCGCTGGCGGCAAGCCGGCGATCAGAGCCGCCGGCCGCAGGGGTCTCGGTCGCCGCTACGGCCGTCGTCACGGCCAGTGCTGCGATCAGGGTGCGGAATAAAAACAGTTTCGACACGGCGGCGTTTCCTTGCGTTGCAATCCCCTGTGGCTTTGATACGCTTTGGCCGCAGGATTTCACCCGGTTGGCGCTTGCGGCTTGCCGCCGGCGGTTGACGTCGCCACCCCCTTGGGCTAATGGCCCGCGCTTGCCGCCGATCCAGCCGGATCCCGGGTATTGACCAGATCGAAGTTGAGGACTGCACCATGTCGCGCATTTGCGAACTGACCGCCAAGGGTCGCCAGGTCGGGAACAACGTCTCCCACGCCAACAACAAGACCAAGCGGACGTTCCTGCCGAATCTGCAGAATGTCACGTTGATGTCGGACGTGCTCGGGCGTTCGGTTTCCTTGCGTGTTTCGATGAATGGCCTGCGCTCTGTCGAACATGTCGGTGGCCTCGATAATTGGCTGTTGAAGACAAAGGCTGAAAAATTGAGCGATCGCGCCGCCCGGTTGAAGCGCGACATCAAGAAAAAGCTCGCGGCAACCGCCGAAGCCTGATCGCCCCGGCATCCCGGGCTCGACCCGGGACACAGTCGTTATATGGCGCGCAAGAGAAACCGGATCCCGGGTCAAGCCCGGGATAACGATCGTCGCCGATTGCTGCAGACCTCAATAAGCGGTCGGTTCCGCCATCGTCTGATCAAGGCTTTGCAGCGTTGATCGCAGCAGTTGCGGCTCATGTTCCTCGGCCAGGCTGACAAAACGTTCCAGCCGGTCAATGCTTGCCAGATCGCCGGGGCGCAGCCAGCCGACAATCGGATCGGACGGGCCGACGGTTGCTGAAATACTATAGTGGCGATTGAATTCCGAAGCGGTTTTGGCTAGCTTTTCAATGGCTTTTCGTTCTTCATCGAAAAAGCTCTGGGGCACATAGGTCAGCTGGCCGTTGATCGGAACCGGCATGGCAGTGTGCAATATCAGCCCCTCACCGCCCTGCAGCTGTTCCTCCACCACGACATAAACCACATAATTGCGATCGGCCGGGTCGGCTTCCAGCTGGATATGCATGCGATCCGCCTGCCAGCGCAGCTTCCATTTGAGCGTGATTTCCTTTTCCAGCACATCGCGGTGCTCGCCTTCCCAATTCTGGCCGCCATCAAGGGCTGAATAGCTCGGGAAGCCTTCATCGATGTCGATCCGGTCGCTCAGCCGCGCAAAGCGCCGGCCCGGGTCGGTCATGATACGACTGGATGTCAAGGTCGCCGGCTTGGTGATCAATGTCGCTGTATCATGCCCGATGCCGCGCAAAATGGAGGCGGTTTGTTCAAGCTGCACGGTCAATGAAAACGGCGATTTGATCGGGATCCACCAATCAAAAGTGTGCGCTTTCAGCGTTGCAACGCCTTCGACGCTAGGAATTTTCTCCCTGGGGCTCGATCCCGAAATCAGCAATTCGCTGTCCAGCGCGCTGTCACGTTCGTCAATGTGCAGTTTCTTGAATCGGCGGTCGGCAAAATCGGTTTGATAATCAACGCTTTGAAACGCGCTGTAATCGGGCTCGTGCCAGCGATTATAGTTGATCGAACGCAGTGTCCGCAGCCGCACCTTGTAGGTCACCGGCCGCACCCTTTTGATCGGCTGGGTCCAGACGCCTATCGAAGCACTGCATTTCTGCGGCTCCCGGCTGGCATCGGACGTGATGATGCCGGTCAGTTTGATGACCGATTGCACCGTCGCTGGAAACGCCGGCTGCGGCAGGCGCGTCAGATCGGGAGTCTTGATCTGCACCGTCTGGCTGCGGTTGGGCTCGGTCGATTCGCTGCGGAACAGCGTCGCCAGCTGCATCAGTTCGGTATAGCCGCTGATGGCCAGCAATTCGGCATAATCGAGTTCGGACTGGGCGTTGGCGGCTGCGGCGCATTCGACCGGGTTGGTAATCCTGTAGCGATTGTCGCCGGCAGTCTGATTGCCGGCGAATTCCAGCGTCGCCGGCGGCAACCAGCGAAATTCGATGCCACCCTGACGCGTCTGGCGCGGCCAGCCATAGAATTCGGCCTTGAACAGCGCCGTCAGGAACGGCCCGAAGAAATCATTGTCATGAAATCTGAGGTCAATGGCGCCAACCGGGAAACGGCTGCAAGTTGGCGCTATGGCGACGGCTATCGGGCGCGGCAAGCCGGGTATGATAATGACTTCGGATTCATATAGTTCGACGCTGAAATCGGCGGGGCTGTAAATCGTCCTGGCCAGCACCATAAGACGCATCTGGTTGGCCAAAGCCTCGATGGCGGTGGCGAATTCGCGCAACCGCGCGCTGAAATCACCGGTCGTGCGATATTCGGGCACGATGCCGCGGATAGCCGTCAAATAACCCGCACCTGAAAAACTCGCCAGCGGCAGTGCCAGCCGGTGATCGAACGTTCGTTCATTGTCCGGCGGCAGCCGCGCCGGCGCCGGCAACGTGCCAAGCCCGCCCGGGTGGGTGAACAGATGATGTTGCATCAACATCCAGACGCGCGTGTGCTTGCGGCTGTCAAAGATTGTCTGATAACTGGTGGCATTGACCAGCCGCAACATGCCGGCGACCTGGGCATTGTGGGAACTGATAAGATCAGAATGGCCGGCCAGCAACTCAGCTGGGTTGGGATTGGTATTGTTCAGCTGATTGACATGGTCACGCACGCTCGACGTAAATAGCTTGACAGCATCGCGGCCGCTTTCCAGATTTTGACTGACGATCAGTTCGGCGACAGCATTGACCTGGGTTTGCAGAGCATTGAACCGATTGGTCATCAATACTTCAAGCGCAGAGGGACCGTCCTTGAACAATCCGAACATTTTAGCAAGATCAAAGGCAAAACCAACGACCGCGAGTACCGGTGCCACGGTGCCGGCGATTTTGCTGATCGTCGACAGCAACCCGAGCAATTTGAGGTCAAAACCCATTTCGATGAATTTCGCCAGGGCTTCCGGGTTTTTGTCGATATCTTTCAACGCGTCCCGGACGGATTTCAGCGCATCGCCGGCTTTTTTAGGGTCAACGGGCAGTTTGAATTCGGCCTCATAGATGACCGTGTCCGGCACCGATTTCAGCTGCACATTGCCATTGCTGTCGAGATAGACGCCGTCGCCAAGATGCAGCGCAAAAGCAACTTCGGCCATTAGAAATCTCCTGAAACAGAGAATTAACAATGTTCAAATTATGTTTGCGTCGGCGTCGTTGAAGCGCTGTAAAGGCCAAATCCGTATCGATCAGCTAGCATGATATCGACTGACGCGATACAGCGCAGCCATCGCCAGCAGAATAAAACGGGTTTGAACGTTCAGGGATTCACCGCCTGGACCTGAACCTTCGCGGCGTTCCGGCCGCCGGGCCAGTTGTTCATTGCTTCCAGATCGAGCGCAAATTTCAGCAAGAGTGTGCGTTGCAGGCTGCTGAAATTATCGTCCGAAATGAGATAGATCAGCAGCCGGTTGCCACTGCGGCGGATGGCGAGACCCTCCATGTTATCAAGCAGGAAAGGCGCCTCCCAACGCGCGATGAGCCGGGCGGGAAGCGGTTTGCCGTTCAATCCCTGAAACGCCGGGCCGAGATCAACAAGGCTGAGCGCCGCGCTCTGGCCCATCAGGCTGAAGCGTCGATGGAGGATCATGACGCGGCTGCCATCGATGGCGATGGCGTCGGTGGGGCTGTGGTCGGGCACAGATTCGATGCCGATGGTGGCGGTCTTGCCATTGCGGGTCAGCAGCGCGGTCAGGCTGCCATCGGGCTGGCGATCGGCCTCGGCAAGGATGATGCGGCTGCCGTCGGGCAGCACCGCCATGGCTTCGCCGCCGCTATTGGCTGCCCAGCCGGCCATCTCGGTCAAGCGCTCGGTCAAATCGGGCAATCGTGACAGGGTTTCGGGGTGTCGGGCATCGATGCCCGAAAAATGCACGATGCGATGGTCCTGTTCGTATACGATCGACGCGGCGCCGGTCACGGGGTTCCAATCCAGCGATTCGGCATCGACATCGGATTTATGCAAGACCACCGCGCCGCCCGGCTGCGGGATGGGCGTGATGCTCGCATTGGCGATACCGATCAACCGGCCGGCGCGCTCGACCGTGTCAAAGGCGGCCCAGGTGCCGGTATCGCTGAGCGCCAGCAGGCGATTGCCGGGGCCAGCCCGCAGCGCCGAATAGCCGCCAAAGCCCTTGTCGCTCGACCGCAGCTGAACCGCGCCCAGAAATTGCAGCGGCCCCAGCCGGTCGACCGCCGGATCATCGCGGTTGAGCGGCAGCGGCGTTGCAGTGACCATGACCGATCGGGACGGCGTGACGACCAGCGGCGCCGATGCCAATGTCTGCACGCCGGCAAAAATCGCGGTGGCAATGACGCCGGCGGAAAACAAGCGTTCGGGCCACATGCGGCGGCCTTAGCAGCGCCCAACGAATAGGGCTATCGCTACTGCCAGCGCTGCGGCTATCGCTGCGCCAACCATGGCCGCCAACCCCCACGCTATTCTGCATTCGGTCTTTGGCTATGCCTCGTTTCGGGGGCAGCAGGAATCGATCATCGCCGATGTCTGCGCCGGGCGCGACGTTTTGGCGATCATGCCGACGGGATCGGGCAAATCGCTGTGCTATCAGGTGCCGGCGCTGGTGCGGCCGGGCTGTGCGCTGGTGATTTCGCCGCTCATCGCCTTGATGGACGATCAGGTCCAGGCCTTGCGCGCCAATGGCGTTCGCGCGGCCGCACTCAACAGCCAGTCGCAGGATAATGAGGCAACGATCACCGCGCTGCGCAACAACAGCCTGGATTTATTATATGTAGCGCCGGAGCGGGCGGCGACCGAAGGCTTTCGCAGCCTGATGGCGCGCGCCGAAATCGCCCTGATCGCCATCGATGAGGCGCATTGCGTCAGCCAATGGGGCCATGATTTTCGCCCCGACTACCGCCAGTTGAAATCATTGTGCGATGCCCTGCCGGGCACCCCCCGTGTTGCCCTGACCGCGACCGCCGATGTGACGACCCGGGCCGACATCCTCCAGCAGCTCGGGATTGCGCCCGACCGCATGGTCGTCGCGGGCTTTGATCGGCCCAATATCCGCTATGGCGTCACGCCAAAAGCTGATCCGCGCCGGCAATTACAGGCCTTTGTCACCAGCCACGCCGGCCAGCCCGGCATCATCTATGCACCGACGCGCGCGACGACCGACAAGGTGACGGAATGGCTGGTGGCGGCCGGCGTCAATGCCCGCGCCTATCATGCGGGGCTGGATGCCGGCGTGCGGCAGCGCAACCAGCGCGCCTTTGTCAAATCCGAAGACATGGTGATGGTGGCAACGATCGCCTTTGGCATGGGGATCGATAAACCCGATGTGCGCTTTGTCGCCCATATCGGCCTGCCGAAATCGATCGAGGCCTATTATCAGGAAACCGGACGGGCCGGGCGTGACGGCGACCCGGCGATGGCGCAATTGTTCTGGGGGGCCGAAGATATTGCCCGGGCCCGGCAGTTCATCAGCCAGAGCGAGGCCGGCGATCTGCGCAAGGCCGAGGAAACGCGGCGCCTGAATGCATTGATCGCCTTTCTCGAAACCGGCGGCTGTCGGCGCATTCCACTGCTCGAATATTTTGGCGAACCACGGCCGGCGCCGTGCGGCAATTGCGATAATTGCCTGCAACCGCCGGCGGTGACCGATGCGACCGAAGCAGCGCGGAAATTGCTTTCGGCCGTCTATCGCACCGGCCAGCGTTTCGGCGCCCAGCACATCATCGATGTGCTGCTCGGCAAACAGACCGAAAGGGTGACAAAATTCGGCCATGCCAAATTATCGGTGTTCGGCATCGGCACCGATGTCGCCGCCGATGGCTGGAAGGCATTGGCCCGGCAGCTTGAAGCCGGTGAGGCGCTGATCAGGGAAGGCGAACATGGCGGGCTGCAACTGGGGCCTGCAGCACGGCCGATCCTGCGCGGCGAAACGCCCGTCAGCATCCTCAAACTTGTTGAAGCGCCAAGGCGCAGCCGCGCCACGACTGCGGCCAGCAGCGCCGATGTGGCGCCGGACGATATGGCCTTGTTCGAAGCCTTGCGGACGGTGCGGCGCGAATTGGCCGCCAGCGTTGGCTTGCCGCCCTATGTGATTTTTCACGATTCAACGCTGCGCGCCATGGCGGCGGCCCGGCCCGGGAGCCGCGCCGCGCTGGCCAAAATCCCGGGCGTTGGCGATCGCAAGCTTGAAGCCTATGGCGCCGCGTTTCTGTCAGCGATCGCCAAAGGCTGACAGATCAATAGCGGCAACGCTGGCCGCGCTGGATGGCGGTGCCGGTGACAGCACCCAGCCCGGCCCCAAGCACGGTGCCGAGACCCCGGTCATAGCGTCCCGCAACCTGGTTGCCGATGACACCGCCGGCGATGGCACCGACAATGGCACCCGTGCCATTGGTCCTGCAGGGATCATAGCGATTGGCGCCGTAATAGCCGGCGGGCGACGGGCGATAGCCCTGATTGTATCGATTATCGCTGTAATAGTCATTGCCCGCCGGTTGGTAATAACCCTGTCCATAACCATAATCCGCAGGCGCATATACCTGCCGGACATAGGCGGGGCGACCATAGACGGGTCGAACATAGACTGGCGCTGCACGATATGGATTGCCATAAATTATTGGCCGGCCATAAACCGGCTGGCTATACTGTACATAGTGCCGGGCCGGACCATAGCCCCGGTAATCATGCCGGTCATCATAGCGATCGCTACGGTCATGGCCGTGACCGTGATAGCCATTGTCATAATGTCCGCGGTTGTCATGATAGCCATCACGATCATGCCTGGCCATAGCGGGGGCAGCGACCATCAAGGCAAGCGCTGCGGTCAATAGGGCTGGTTTCACGGGTTTTCCTTTCACGATTGCCACTGGGTTCCTGGTGCCCAATTTAGGCGATCCGACTGAACAGCCACTGAATGCTGGTTGGTTCAAGGCTTTGATGCGTATAGGCTTGGCGAGGCCCGATCACGGGCGGAGGCTAATTTGATGCAGAAATTTTCAATGTTCGCGATGGCGCTGGTGGCCGCCAGCCTCGGAACTTCGCCAGCTCTCGCCAAAAAACATCATGACAATAATCAGACGCGCTATGAATATGACGGACGCTATTATGATGACGTGCGGGCCTGCGAGGACGCCAAGCGCAAGGCCAGTAAAAACGGCACCATCGTCGGTGCCGCCACGGCCGGCGTCGGGGCCGCAATCCTTGGTGCCAATCTGGGTGAGACAGCATTGATTGCCGGTGGCGGTGCGCTGGTCGGCCGCGCCATTGGCAAATCGAAAAAATGCTGATCGGCTGAAACGCCGCCGTGGTCGTGATTTTCGGGCTGCGCACGCGCCGGCATTCGGTGTTTGATGCGCCAAGCCAGGCGGGAGCCAGACCATGCGTTCGATCACGGCCGTTCTGATTGCCAGGAGTGTTTGACTCGGTCGGCAGGGCCTGCATTTGCCCAGCAGCCGGCGCATTTCCCCGATAATCAAATCGTTCTTGAATGAAATGGCCGCTCGTTTGATTCGCTGCGTGAATGCCAGGAGGCGCGGCGCGGCGCCGTGCCCAGCGGCGTGCCGAACTTCGTGGCGCCGTCGCCGGTGGCTTGATCGCAGGTCTTGGTACGGTCGCGGCAGGTGGCAATTTTTGTCAGACTGCGCTGGTCAGCGGCGGCGGCGCGCTCGTCGGTCGCGCCATCGGCAGCAACACGCGGGACTGCTGACGCCGGTCAAGGGACCGGAACGGGCTGACGCCGGTCAAGGGACCGGAAAGGGCTGACGCCGGTCAAACGATCGGAACCGGCTGACGGCCGGTCAGTGCGCCGACCAGCCGCCATCGATCACCAGTTCGCTGCCGGTCATATAGCGCGAATCATCCGACGCCAGAAAGACGATGCCGGCCGCGATATCGGCGGGCTGGCCGGGATAGCCAAGCGGTGTTGCCGCAGCGATGACCATGGGGTCGAGGGCATTGGCGCCTGCCGTTGCGCCTGTCGCTGCGGCCAGCGCGCCAGCGCTGTCGATCTTGGTCCAGATCGGCGTATCGATAATGCCGGGGTGAACGGAATTGCAGCGAATGCCGTCGCGGGCCGCGGCGCATTCCATCGCCACAGCCTTTGAAAACAGCCGCACCGCGCCCTTGGTGGCGCAATAACCCGACATGCCGGCCGAACCGCCAAGCCCCGCAACCGACGAGATATTGATGATCGAGCCGCCGACATGGCCATCCCGCCGGACCGTGCGCAGCGCCGGAAGTGCGTGTTTTGTACCAAGAAAAACACCATCGACGTTGATCGCAAACTGGCGTTGCCAATCCGCCAGGGTCATGTCGGTGACCAGCCCCGACAGCCCGATCCCGGCATTGTTGACCAGGATATCAAGGCGGCCAAAAATGCGCATCGTGCTGGCAATCAGTTCGGCCCAGCGGTCTTCTTCAACGACATCCTGGCCGCGAAATTCGCACACGCCCCCGGCCGCCTTGATCATCGCTGCGGTCTCGCGGCCGCCCGCCATATCGATATCGCTGATGAACACGCCGGCACCTGCCTCAGCCAGCGCCATGGCTGCGGCCCGGCCGATGCCGCTGGCTGCGCCGGTGACAAAGGCCACCCGTCCGTCCAGTCGTGCCATGATGATCCACCCACTTCGCGCTGTTTCAGGCCATGCTATGCGCATCCATCAGCTTGCGAAAGCCAGCACGAAAATCAGCTTGCCCTGACGTTCCGGGCAGTTGGTGGCACCGCCTCGAAAAGGCTATACCCGCTGCAAGCTCACAAGGATTTCTGGCGCATGGATGGCTATCGGGACCAAAGGCTGGAGGCGTTGCGGACCGAGGTCAGGGCGTTTTTTGAAACGGAATTTCCGGGCGATATTCTGGCGAAGACCCGTAGCGGCCAGACGCTGACGCGCGCCGATCATGTGCGCTCGCAGGCGGCCTTGGGCGCGCGCGGCTGGGCGGCGCCGCATTGGCCGGTGGCGCATGGCGGCACCGGCTGGTCGACAAACGAACGCCAGATGTTTGAAGCCGAATTCGCTCGGGCCGGGGTGCCGACGATTGTCCCCATGGGGCTGATCTATGTGGCGCCGGTGCTGTATACGTTCGGGACGGCCGAACAACAGGCCCGCTGGCTGCCCGATATCCTTCATTCCCGAACATTTTGGGCGCAAGGCTATTCCGAACCTGGGTCCGGCTCCGATCTCGCCTCGCTGCAAACCCGGGCGGTGCGCGATGGCGATGACTATCTGGTGACGGGCCACAAGACCTGGACGAGCATGGGGCATTATGCCGACATGATATTTTGCCTGGTGCGCACCAGTGACACGCCGCGCGGCAGCGACGGTATCTCGTTCCTCTGCATCGATCTGACAGCGCCCGGCGTCACGGTGCGGCCGATCCTCAATCTTGATGGCCGCCATCACCTCGCCGAAGTGATTTTCGATCAGGTCCGCGTGCCCGTCAGCAACCGGGTCGGTGAAGAGAACCAGGGCTGGTCCTATTCGCGCTATCTGCTGGCCAATGAACGCACCTGGTACGCCCATGTCGAGGAAAAGAAACACGCCTTGAAAAACGTCCGGGCGCTCGCTGCCCGTGTCCCCGATGCTGATCGGCCGCAATCGGCCGACCCGGTTTTCATGCGCCGCCTTGGTGAAACCGAAATCGCCGTGGCCGGGCTCGAAATGCTGGTCGATCGCGCCCGGTCGGGGAATGGCGAGGGCGGCGATCTGGCATCGCTGATCAAGATCATGGCGACCGAAAGCGGCCAGGCCATCACCGAATTGCTGCTCGATCTGGCGGGCGAACTCGGTGCGCCGCATTTGCCCGAGCGCAATTCTGGCGATTGGGCCGATGCCCTGCCCGGCCGGCCAGCGTTTGCCGTGCCGGCGGTCGGCGATTATCTGATGGCGCGGGCCCAGACGATTTATGGCGGCACCACCGAGATCCAGAAAAACATCATCGCGCGGTCGGTGCTGGGCCTGTGAAATCGCACTTCGTCACGAAAAAGGCACCGGCATGGATCTGAACTGGACCGAAGCGGACATCGGCTTTCGGGATGAAGTGCGTGACTTTCTCGATGCCGAATTGACACCCCAGCTGCGCGCGGTCAGCGCCGGCATGACCAGCGTCTATGCGCTGCCGCAAATCGCGCTGGAATGGCAGCGGCGGCTGCACAAGCGCGGCTGGGTGGCGCCGTCCTGGCCGGTAGCCCATGGCGGGCAGGGCTGGAGCGATGTCAGATGCTGGATATTCGCACGCGAACTGGCGGCCGCGGGGGCGCCGCCGCTGTCGCCGATGGGCATCGGCATGTGCGGCCCGGTATTGATGGCCTATGGCACGCCCGCACAACAGGCGACATTGTTGCCGCGCCTGCTGTCGGGCGACGATTTCTGGTGCCAGGGCTATTCCGAGCCCGGGTCGGGATCTGACCTTGCCTCGCTGCGCATGGCGGCGGTGCGCGACGGTGATGATTTCATCTGTACCGGCCAGAAACTTTGGACGACCCATGCCCAATATGCCAACAAGATGTTCTGCCTGGTGCGGACATCGTCGGATGGCATCCCGCAAAAGGGCATCACATTCCTGCTCATCGACATGCACAGCCCCGGCGTCAGCCTGCGGCCGATTGTGTCGCTAAGCGGCGAACATGTGCAGAATATCTGCACATTCGATGGCGTCCGCGTGCCCGTCGCCAATGTCGTTGGCCGCATCGACGATGGCTGGACGGTCGCCAAATATCTGATGGAATTTGAACGCGGCGGCAGCCAATATTCGCCCGGCCTGCGCGCCCGGCTGGCGCGGCTGGGGACCTTTTTGCGTATGGCAGACTTGGGCGAAGACGCCATGGCCCTGCGCGCCAGCATGGCGGCCATCGATATCGACATCCAGACTATGGACGCCCTGGAAGTGCAATTGATGGCCCGGCTGTCGGCTGGTGGCACGCCGGGCATGATGGCATCGGTGTTGAAAATCCTTGGCACCGAATTGAGCCAGCGGCTGACCGAGGTCGAACTAGACGCTGCCGGGCCCTATGCGCTGGCCTATCAACCGCAACTGACCAACCCCGGTGGGCCGATATTGGGCTTTGTTACAGGCTCGGCCAATGATGGGGTCGGCCCTGCCTATGCCGCCAAGGCGGCCCCCAAATATCTGAACGATCGCGCCGGTTCCATCTACGCCGGCACGAATGAAATCCAGCGCAACATCATCTTCAAATCGTTTGGCGCCGGCCAGCGTTGACGATAAAATCCGCACCGGTTATGCATATTTTATATGCGCATGAGGATTGGGCAATGACAATAGCGATCGATCGACGCGGCGAAACCAAGCGTCCCACCAATGTGTCATTGGACACTGGCCTTGTGGTGCTCGCCAAAGCGCTCGGCGTGAATATCTCGCAAGCCTGTGAGGCAGGCTTGCGACAGCAGATCGCTCTGGCCAGCGCGGCCGCGTGGCGGGCCGAAAACAGCGCCGCGATGGCGTCGTCAAACGACTATGTCGAATCCCGGGGGTTGCCGCTGGCGGCGCATCGCCTGTCCTGATGCCGCGCTTTGATGTGCATCGCGGTGTTGGTAACGCCGATCTGCTGATCGATTGCCAGGCCAATCTGCTCGGCGACCTCAACACGCGTTTTGTCGTGCCGCTGCTGCCGCGCGAAGCTGCACCCGCTCCGGCACGACGCCTGAACCCGACTTTTGAAATCGCCGGGCGATCCTATGTCATGGTGACGCAATTTGCATCGGCGATACCGGCGCGTGATCTTGGGCCGTGTGTTGTCTCGTTGATTGCTGCCGAAAGCGAAATCGTCGGCGCCCTTGATATGCTGCTCTGCGGCTATTGAGAGGCTTTGGTTGCGGACAGGGATCGCTATCATCAGCATAGTGATCAGGGCCGACACTATTCCAAAACCAAGGCAATTTGCGATGACCCACCCCCGCTACCCCAATATCTTCACCCCGCTCGATCTGGGTTTCACGACATTGAAAAATCGTATCCTGATGGGGTCGATGCACACGGGGCTGGAGGATATTCCGGGCGGCTTCGAACGCCAGGCGGCCTATTTTGCGGAACGCGCGCGCGGCGGCGTTGGCATGATCATCACCGGCGGCATCATGCCGAATTTTGAAGCCGGCGGCGGCGCGAAACTGGCAACGCCCGCCGAAGCCGCACAGCACAGGATCGTCACAACGGCGGTGCATGCCGCCGACCCGGACGTCAAGATTGTCATGCAGATCCTCCACACCGGGCCATTGGCACAGACCGATCAATGCGTGGCACCATCGGCGATCCGGGACCGGATCGGACGTTTTGTGCCCAATGAACTCGATGAAATCGGCATCGAGAAACAGCTTGCCGATTTCGCCAATTGTGCCGCGATGGCCAAGCTGGCGGGCTATGACGGTGTCGAGATCATCGGCTCGGCCGGCTATCTGATCTCGACATTTCTGGTTGAAAAAACCAATTTGCGCAGTGACGACTGGGGTGGCAGCTTTGAAAATCGCATGCGTTTCCCCATCGAAGTCATGCGCCGGGTGCGCGCTGCAGTTGGCAATGATTTCATCCTGATCTTCCGCATCGCCGCCATGGACATGATCGAAGGCGGCATGGCCTGGGATGAGGTTGTGCAGCTCGCCAAGGCCATCGAGGCCGCCGGCGCCAATATCATCAGCACGCATTTTTGCTGGCA